>CBIHLH010000121.1:0-11473 GCA_966210405.1 uncultured Marinobacter sp. | reverse complement strand
GGTGCGCGTCAAGCCGGACAACACCGGCGTTGATCTCGCCAACGTCAAGATGGCAATGAACCCGTTCTGCGAAATCGCGGTTGAAGAAGCGGTTCGCCTGAAGGAGAAGGGGGTTGCCAGTGAAATCGTGGTGGTGTCCATCGGCCCGAAGGCCGCTCAGGAGCAGATCCGTACCGCTCTGGCACTGGGCGCCGACCGGGGTATCCACGTTGAAACCGACGACGAGGTTCAGTCTCTCGAAGCGGCCAAGCTGCTGAAGGCGGTTGTTGAAAAGGAAGAGCCGAAGCTGGTTATCCTCGGCAAACAGTCCATCGATTCCGACAACAACCAGACCGGCCAGATGCTGGCCGCGCTGACCGGGATGGGCCAGGGCACCTTTGCGTCGGAAGTGGTGGTTGACGGTGACAAGGTCAACGTTACCCGTGAGGTCGACGGTGGTCTGATGACCGTTTCCCTGAACCTCCCGGCTGTTGTCACCACTGACCTGCGGTTGAACGAGCCGCGTTACGCATCCCTGCCGAACATCATGAAGGCCAAGAAGAAGCCGCTGGACAACATGAGCCCGGCGGACCTGGGTATCGACATCGCACCGCGCCTTGCCACTCTGAAAGTGGAAGCGCCTGCTGCCCGTCAGGCGGGTGTCAAGGTCGCAGACGTAGCCGAGCTGGTCGACAAACTGAAGAACGAAGCGAAGGTGATCTGAATGAGCATCCTTGTAATTGCTGAACACGACAACAGCAGCCTGAAACAGGCGACCCTGAACGTAGTCGCGGCGGCCAAGGCCATCGGTGGTGATATCGACGTGCTGGTTGCTGGCGAGAATTGCGGGGCGGTAGGCGACGCCGCGGCCAAGGCCGAAGGCGTGAACAAGGTGCTGGTTGCCGACAACGCCGCGTATGGCCACTTCCTGGGTGAGAACCTGGGTGAGCTGGTGGCCGAGATTGGTAAGAGCTACAGCCATATCCTGGCCGCCGCGGGTACGGTGGGCAAGGATTTCATGCCACGGGTTGCCGCACTGCTGGACGTTGCCCAGGTATCCGACATCATGCGGGTCGAGTCCGACGACACCTTCGTGCGCCCGATCTACGCCGGTAACGCCATTGCCACGGTTAAATCCAGCGACAGCATCAAGGTGATCACGGTTCGTCCGACCGCCTTTGACCCTGTGGCCGCTGAAGGCGGTTCCGCCGCCGTTGAGCAACTGGACGTGGTGAAGGACGCGGGCCTGTCCAGCTTCGTCAGCGAAGCGCTGGCCAAATCGGATCGTCCGGACCTGGCCAGTGCCGGCATCGTGGTGTCTGGTGGCCGGGGCATGCAGAACGGCGACAATTTCAAGATGCTGGAGCAGGTTGCGGATCTGCTGGGCGCTGCGGTGGGTGCTTCCCGTGCCGCCGTCGACGCCGGCTTCGTGCCCAACGACATGCAGGTGGGCCAGACCGGCAAGATCGTGGCGCCGCAGCTGTACATCGCCGTTGGCATCTCCGGTGCCATCCAGCACCTGGCCGGCATGTCTGACTCCAAGGTGATCGTGGCGATCAACAAGGACGAAGAAGCGCCGATCTTCCAGGTGGCCGATTACGGCCTGGTCGCGGATCTGTTCGAAGCGGTGCCGCAACTTGAGGAAGAGCTTAAGAAAGTCCTGTAACTTTCTGGCAAACCAAAAAAAAGACACCTCCGGGTGTCTTTTTTTTGAGCTATTTTCGCGATTTTGACACGATCCGTTTCTCGGCCTTGCTGAGAATCAGGGTGTCCGCAAGAATGTGCAGTGCACGGTTGGTTGTGCGTACCGTGCGGTAAATCTGCTGGCTGGTCTGGTCGTGGGTTTCCCGGGCCTTTTGTGTGCTTTTCCGGAATTCGTCGTCACGGGAAAACAGGTCAATCAGGCCAAAGGTGGTGTTCGAGATCGCCCTGTGAACTTTTTCAACGGCGCTGGCGCCGCCAGACACCGTATCTTCCAGCAACCTGGCACGGTTACGGACTTCCAGCAGGTCCATCCGGCTTTTCTGGATGGCACTGGAGGCAGCCATACGCTGCGCATTGAGTATCCGCAGTTGACGGCGCGCGAACAGCATTTCCCGATAGGCCAGGCCCAGCAAGGCGGAGCTCCCCAGAAGCAGTGCAACAGTCGGGATAACAGCCCATAAGTTCATGATCAGCCTCCCGTATCAGCGGTATTCTATGTGCATTTCCACATTGATGTCGCGTTCTGCCAGCTCTTCCTCCAGCTCCTTCATCACTTCCTGATAGACCATTTTTCGAACCATCACTGGCAGCCTGTCAGCCAATACCCGGGCTGAACGGGATTCCCGCTTTGCCAAGGCGATCGGGTCCAGTACGCGCAACGTGAGCACGAGCTCGGGTTCCCGGTTGGTCTCAGGAACATCCTCCCGCTCCATCATCTGCGCGATCACTTTACGTTGCTCCAGTACCTGCCAGCAGAGAAAGCCACTGAACAGGGCCAGGAACAGGCTTAAGATCAGTAACACGGTAACCAAGGGATGCCTCCGGAGCGTTGGTGGGTCTTTAACAGTCAGTGTGACCGATTACCCATGACAATCGATTGGCCGTGACGACGGTTTTCACAGGATTCCCGGGAAAGCGGAACCGGCGCCCAAATTCGGTAATATTGCTTGCAGCTGAACGCTGCTGTACGCAGAATCAATGAGTTAAAGTTGATTATTCCGCTCAAAGAGGAAGGCTTATGATTTGGCTCAAGGCATTTGCAAGTGGCTTTCTCGCGACGCTGCTCTTTCATCAGGGGCTGTTGGGTCTGTTTTACCTGGGCAGCGTGGTGCCCATGGCACCGTTCAGTCTGACACCGGTCGCGCCACTGGGTGTTCCGGCGGTAGTGTCACTGGCGTTCTTTGGTGGTCTGTGGGGCATGGTACTGTGGTTGCTGTTGGGGCGCCGTAGCGGTGTCATGTTCTGGCTTGGTCACGTGGTAGTGGGCGCCATTGGTCCAACCGCCGGTGCCATGCTTGTGGTGTTCCCGCTCAAGGCGCTGGATGTCTCGGCCCAGACCTGGGTCGGCGGCCTGATCCTGAATGGCTTCTGGGGCCTGGGCGTGGCAGTGTTCATGGCGCTGATGGGGGCAAGATCCCTCAGCCGCCCCCGTTAATGTCGACACTTTTTGTCTGCTAAGGATACGTAATGACCAAACCTGCTGAAACAGCCTATGACCTGGTGGTGTTCGGTGCCACCAGTTTTGTTGGCCAGATTCTCACCCGTTACCTGCTGGAAACCTACGGTGTCGGCAAATCCGTGCGCTGGGCCATTGCCGGCCGTTCGTCCACCAAACTGGACACGCTGAAAAACCAGCTGGGGGAGGGTGCCCGCAGGCTTCCGGTGATCATTGCCGATGCCGCCGATGAAAACGCGCTGCGCGCCATGTGCCTGGAGACGCGGTTGGTCATATCCACCGTGGGCCCTTACGCACTCTATGGCGAACCACTGGTACAGGCCTGCGTCCGCTCCGGCACCGATTACTGCGATCTGACTGGCGAAGTGCAGTGGATTCGCAAGATGGTGGAACGCTACGAAGAAGAGGCGACGTCTTCCGGCGCAAGAGTTGTGCACTGCTGTGGTTTTGACTCTATCCCATCTGACATGGGGGTGTGGTTCCTGCAGCAGAAGGCTGAGGAGATGCTCGGAGCCCCGTGTCGGGACGTGCGCATGCGGGTCAAGGTTGCGAAGGGGGAGTTTTCCGGTGGCACCGTGGCGTCCATGATGAATGTGGCCCGGGAGGCGGCTGCGGATCCGCAACTTCGCAAGGAACTGGCCAATCCGTTCTCCATCTGTCCGCCAGAGCATCGCTCAAAAGCACGTCAGCCAAGCCTGAAGGGCGCGGAGTACGATAAAACCTTTAACGTCTGGCTGGCGCCGTTTGTCATGGGAGCCATCAACACCCGGATCGTGCACCGGTCCAATGCCTTGCAAAGCGCCCGGTACGGCCAGGAATTCACCTACGATGAAGCCATGATGACCGGCCGCGGCACCAAGGGCCGTTTGGCGGCCTACGGCATAACCGCAGGCCTGGCTGCCTTCTTCACCGCCTCTGCCATCAGGCCCACACGCTGGCTGGTCGGCAAGTTTGTGCCGCAGCCGGGCGAGGGGCCCAGCCCGGAAGCCCAGGCCGCCGGTTTCTACGACCTGCGTTTTGTGGGGCGTACCGAAGATGGCAAGACCCTGATCACCAAGGTAACCGGCGACCGGGACCCGGGGTATGGCTCTACCGGGAAAATGCTGGGTGAGGCTGGCATGTGCCTGGCCTTCGATGTGCCGGCGGATAAACCCGGTGGTTTCTGGACGCCGGCATCGCTGCTGGATGGCGCCCTGATGGAGCGCCTGACAAGTAAGGCGGGACTGGCCTTTGAGGTAGTTGAGACTCGCTAAAACCAGGTTATCCCGTCAGGTGTATCACGCGGTCGGTGCCCGGAAGGGCATCCGGCCCGTGGGCCAGGGCGATCACTGCCTTGCCTTCGAACCAGGTGTCCAGGCGCCCGGAAATCCGCTCTCTCAATGCCGGATCCAGGCCGGTAAAGGGCTCGTCCAGTAGCACCAGCGGTGCCGGACTCAACAGCACCCGTGCCAGCGCTACCCGCCGGGCTTCGCCACCGGACAGCTCACTGCCACCGACACCCAGCCAGTTGTCCAGGCCCTCAGGCCTTTTGCGGAACGCATCTGCCAGTTCGACCAGTTCCAGTACCCGCCACAATTCCGTATCCGTTGCCGCTGGTCTCGCCAGTGCCAGGTTGGCTCTGAGGGTATCGTTGAAAATCACGGTCTGCTGGGTCAGGTAAGCACAAAAGCATGCATTCACCTCGCCATGGGCCGGAGTCAGCAAGCCGGCGAAGGTGTCCGCCAGGGACGACTTGCCGCTGCCCGAGTCTCCGACGACACCTAATCGCTCAGCCACACCTACCTGGAGGTCAAAGTGAGTGAGCACCGGCGAGTGGCCCGGGTATCGCACGGACAGATCCGAAGCCACCAGCGCGATGCCACCCGGCAAGGATTCGGACGACGGAAACCGGGGGTTGGCGGGCGTTTCAGGGCCAACACAATCGTTGTTGAGACGGGCCGCGGATGACTGAACCGCGCCAAGCCTGGCAAAGGCCGCGGGGAGGGCAGCGTAGGCTTCCGCCAGCCCCAGCAGGGCGATGGGTAGCAGCACCAGCACCGGGCCCGACACCGCACCGCTCTGGTACAGACTCAATCCCGCCCAGAGTGCAACGGCGGCGGCAAGATTGATCAGGCCGTGGGTAACGGCCTCGTGCCAGCCTGCACGAGTATCGATTTTCGCCTGATTGCCAGTCACCTGGTGGGCCTGGCGCAGCAACCAGGCCGCATGTTTGCCGGTACGCCCCGCTGCCGTGAGTTCGGAAAACCCCTCCAGGTGCTCGATCACAGCGGTTCGCAATGCTTCCTGGCGGTCGCTCTGCCGTGAGGCCAGGGGCTGTGTGCGCCAATAACAGGCCAGGGTGGCGACCACCAGTCCGGCGCCGAGAAAACCGGCCACCGCCAGGGCTGTGGTGCCATCGAACAGCCACCCGCAGGTGAGCAGGATCAGTAATGTGGCCAACGCCGCCAGCGCGGTTGGCGCAATCAGGCGCAGGTAAAGGGTGTCCAGCGCGTCGACGTCACTGGTCAGTCGCGACAGCCACTGGGCACCGGTCAGGCCCGGTCGGTCCCGGCGGGCCGTGGCCGCGAGTTTCCGGAACAGGGCGACCCGGATATCGGTGAGCAGCCGCAGCACGGTGTCATGGTTGTACACACGTTCCAGATATCGGGATACGGTGCGGGCAATGGCGAAGAACCGGATGCCACCGCCGGGCACGTACAGGTTGATGGATGCAGCAGCACCGGCACCGAGCAGCAAGCCAACCAGGGCTGTTTCGGTAATAAACCAGCCTGACAGGGCCAGGAGACTGATGCCAGACAGCAGCGTGATGAGAATGAGTGCGCCACCGACAATCAGCCGACCCGGGCGGCGAAAAATAAGTCTCAGCCAGGGGGCCAGTTCACGCATCACGAACCTCCCCGCCACTCACGACCAGGACCCGGTTCGCCAGGGTCAGCAAGGCATGGTGATGGCTTGAGAACACCAGCGTTTTGCCGGCCATCGCCAGCTTGTGCGGCGCCTCCAGTACGAAGATTTCACTATCAACATCCAGCCCGGCAGTGGGCTCGTCCAGCAGAATCAGGTCATAGTCGGCCACGAATAAACGGGCCAGGCTCAGCCGCCGCGACTGGCCGCCAGACAGCCCCTGGCCGTCCTCGGAGACGGCACTGTTGATGCCTTCCGGGCGGCTGTCCAGCAACGCCCCGAGCCCGACACTGCGAAGTGCTGTCTCGATCGCCACATCGGAGGCATCCGGCGTGGTCAGTCGCAGGTTGTCAGCCCAGGTACCGTGCACCAGAAAGCCCTTCTGGCCCAACCAGCCAAAACCGGAATGGCCAGGGGAACGGCCAAGCACTTCAATCGTGCCTTCTCCGGGAGGCAGGAAGCCGGCAATCAGATTCAGGAGTGTGGTTTTACCGCCACCAGAGGGACCGGTCAGCGCAATAACGTCACCCCGCCTGAACGTCAGCGAAAGCTGGCTGAACACTGGCTCGGATGACTGGTAGCGCACAGACACACCGGTGAGTTGAATCCCATCAAACTCAGGGCCCCGGATGGCGGTGCTGGCTTGCGTTGCCGGTGTGCTGGCGAGGGTGGGCGATGATTTTAGCCGGGCCAGCAATTCAGCACCGGCTCCCATGGCCGCCGCCCGGTCGTGATAGTGCTGGGACAGCGTGCGCAGGGGCTGAAAGAATTCCGGAGCCAGCAGCAGGATCAGAAGCCCGGTAAACAGCGTCAGCTCCCGGGCCGGCCCGAATTCAATGTAACCGAGCAGACCGAAACCGATATAAATGGCCACCACGGCAATGGCGACCGAGGAAAAGAACTCGAGGACGGCCGACGACAGAAACGCCACCCGGAGTGTCTTCATGGTGATCTGCCGGTAGCCGTCTGAGCGCAAGGCAATCAAGGAGGCAGCACCCTCGGTCTGGCCGAAGAGCTGCAGCGTCGTCAGCCCCCGCACCTTGTCCAGAAACTGGCCGGATAGCCGGCTGATGGTTCTGAAATGCTTCTGATTCAGTGTTTCGGCACCCATGCCCACCAGTGCCATAAACAGCGGTATCAGTGGGGCGGAAAGCAGCAGAAAAACGCCGGCCAGCCAGTCCAGGTAAAACACCAGGGCCAGGATGCCCAACGGAATCAGCGTGGCCAGCGCCATCTGCGGCAGAAACCTTGCAAAGTAACCGTGCAGGGCTTCAACGTGATCGATCCACTCCCGCGCCAGGGTACCGGCGGAGTGTTTGCCAAGCTCAACCGGGCCCAGGGACTGCCAATGATGGTGTAATTGCCGGCGGGCGTCGCGGCGCACCTGTTCACTGCACCGGGCCGCAAGCCGGGTTTGCAGGCCCTGGGCACCGGTACGGACGATGATCGACACCGCCAGGCCAAGGAACAGGGGGGACAAGGTTTGTACGGGAGCCTGCCCGATCACTCCCAGGTGGACAATGCGTGCGAGGAACACCATTTGCGCAACGGTTGCCATGGCCGCAAGAATGCCCGCGGCGATGGTGCCCTGTATCCAGCGCCGGCTGCCACGGCACAAATCGTCTAGCCATTGGCGGACGTTCTGCCCCTCGGCCACTTAGTGGTAACCCTCTCCGGCCCGGACCTTACCCCGGAATACCCAGTAACTCCAGGCGGTGTAGGTGAGCACAATGGGAATTACGAACAGCAGCCCCAGTAGCAGGAAAAGCTGCGACCCATAGGCGGATGAGGCCTCCCACAGCGTGTAATCCGGTGGCACCACATAGGGCCAGCGACTCACCAGCAACCCCAGGTAGGTTGTGATAAACAGCCCCATGGTGGCCACAAAGGGCATGCCTTCAAACCGTTTGCGCACGGAACGGTAGATCTGCCCGGCGCAGAGCAGGGTCAGTACTGGCAGAATCCAGATGACACTGAGGTTGGAGAACCAGCGCTGCCGTACCATGTCGTCCACAAACGGTGTCCAGACGCTGATGATGCCAAACACCACCAGCACCGTGGCCAGCAGAGGCAGGGTGATCCGGTAGGCCCAGGCCTGCAACTCGCCCTCGGTTTTCAGGATCAGCCAGGTCGATCCGAGCAGGGCGTAGCCCGCCAGCATGCCCACGCCGGTCAGCGTGGTGAAGGGAGTCAGCCAGTCCAGGGCGTCACCGACAAACACGCCGTTGGCGGTTTCGAACCCCTGGATGTAGGCGCCGACCACGGCGCCCTGGGCAAACGAGGCAACCGTGGAGCCTACCGCGAAAGACCAGTTCCACAAGTATTTGGAGGTACGGGCCTTGAACCGGAACTCGAAGGCCACCCCCCGAAATATCAGCCCGGCCAACAGCAGGAAAACACCAATATACAGGGCCGGCAGAATGATGCTGTAGACCAGAGGGAACGCTGCCAACAGGCCGGCACCACCCAGCACCAGCCAGGTTTCATTGCCATCCCAGACCGGTGCCACGGTATTCATCATCGTGTCCCGGGCCTGTTCATCCGGCGCAAACGGAAACAGGATGCCCAGTCCCAGGTCAAAGCCGTCCATCAGCACGTACATGATGACGCCGAAGCCAATAATGAACGCCCAGATCAAAGCAAGATCAAACGGTTGCATAATCAGTAACCTCCCTGACTGGTTGGGCTGCCCGGACGGTTGTCATCGTCAATTTCAAAGGGCACATGGGCTGCGGAGAACGGCCGGCTTGGCCGCTCGGCCTCGTGTTCCCGGCCATCGCCTTCGTCTTCCATCCCCACGTAAAGCACCCGCATCAGATAGTAGACCCCGGCAGTGAAGACCAGGCCATACACCACGATATAGCCAATCAGCGTAAACAGAGCCATGCCGCCGGTCAGTGATGGTGTTAACGACTCCGCCTGGGTCATCATGCCGTACACCAGCCAGGGCGCTCGCCCGATTTCGGTTACGAACCAGCCCGCGAGCACGGCCAGGAACGGCGCGACACTCATTGCCCGGAGCCCCTGCAGGAACCAGGGTGTACGCCAGTAACGGCCGCCGGCCCGCAACACCAGGCCGGTGACCGCAAACAGGATCATCAGCAGGCCCAGCCCCACCATTACCCGGAACGACCAGAACACAATGGCCACCGGGGGCTGCTTCGCCACCGGCACCTGATCCAGCCCCGGCACCACACCATCGAACTCGTGGGTCAGAATCAGACTGGCCAGACCGGGAATCCCGATCTCGTAAAGATTAGTCTGGTTTTCCTGATCCGGTATCGCAAACAACAGCAGCGGGACATGGCTACCGGTCTCCCAGTTCCCCTCCATGGCGGCCACTTTCATGGGCTGGTGCTCCAGAGTGTTCAGACCGTGAAAATCACCGACCACGGCCTGGGCCGGCGCAATCACGAGCAGCAGCCACAAACACATCGATAATGCCTTGCGGTTGGCTTCCACCTCTCGGCCCCGCAGCAGATACCAGGCACTGACGCCCGCCACCACAAAGCCCCCGGTGAGGAACGAGGCCAGCCCCATGTGCATGAACCGGTAAGGAAACGAGGGATTGAAAATGGCCTCGGACCAGGAGGTGACGTGGAATATACCGTCCTGCAGCTCAACGCCGGCCGGTGTGTGCATCCAGCTGTTGGCGGCCAGAATCCAGAACGACGATATAAAGGTGCCGGTGGCTACCATCAGTGCGGCAAACAGGTGAACGCCCGCGGGCACCTTGTCGCGCCCGAACAGCAGCACGCCCAGAAAACCGGCTTCCAGGAAGAACGCCGTAATCACCTCGTAACTCAGGACCGGCCCGAGAAAGTTCGCTGACGCCTGGGCGAAATTACTCCAGTTGGTACCAAACTGAAATGACATCACAATGCCCGACACCACGCCCATACCAAACACCACCGCGAACACCTTGGTCCAGAACGCAGAGAGTCTGACCCAGATCGGGTTGTCGGTTTTGTAGGCGAGGCCTTCCAGCACCGCAATGAACGACGCGAGACCGATGGTAAACACCGGAAAAATGGCATGAAACGACACCACGAATGCAAACTGGATTCGTGACAGGATGAGGGGGTCGAGTTCCATTGGAACCTCCGGTAGCTCACACACCTTAACAAACGGGCACAGCACCCGCTCAGCCGCTGCCTTGGCCTGTTTTGTTGAGTTGTTTTTACCGGCAGATCGATGCATGTTACTAAACATGCATACAAAAAGGGCAGGGAATTCCCAGCGCCTTGATGTAGAACAAGTATGGGGAAGTCCGTGCGCTTTTGCGAGGGTCGATTGCGTTACCAGACCTGGCCTTATACAATTCCGGCCGTCAAAACCTCCCTCCGATGCCCGGATGGTGAAATTGGTAGACACAAGAGACTTAAAATCTCTCGGCCGCAAGGCTGTGCCGGTTCGATTCCGGCTCCGGGCACCAACTTTGTTTCTGCCTTCCCCACTTCGACTCGTCCCGGATGCCTTGCTGAAGTTTTTCGGTACTCGTTCACTTAATCCGGGCTTGCCGGTACCTCTTTACCTCGATCCAGCCATGAACGGCGAGCGCCGAGAACACGATAGCACCCCCTACGAGGCTGAGCCGGGTGGGCACTTCACCCAGGAACAGCCACACCAGGAAGGATCCCAACACCGTCTCCAACAGCAGCATCAGGCTGACTTCCGCCGCCGGAATATAGCGTGGACCGATCTGGATCAGGATGCAGGCCGTGGGCAGGAAGACCAGGCAGAGCAGGGCGATAAAGAAGAAATCCCGGGAAGAGGGTAGTTGGGCACCGCCCAGCAGTGCCGCTACGCCGGCCAGCACCAACGCCCCGAACATAAGCATCACGCTCATATCGCTCTCCGGTTTGGAACGGGCCACATTGAGGTTTGAGGCCAGGGCGGTGGCGGCGACCACGGCCATGATCAGGCCGATTGGGTCGCCCTTGCCAAATTCACCAACGGCCATGAGGGTGGCGCCTGTTACGCAGACCAGAATGATGACCCAGGTTCGGAAGGGCAGGGTTTCTTTCCACACGGCCCAGGCGATCAGGGCGGCGATCACCGGGGCGGTGTTCAGGATAACCAGTACGTTGCCGGCGGCGGTGTTTTTCATGCCCACCACAAACCCCAGGGTGCTTATGGCAAACGCCCCGGCGCAGAAAAGGCCTTTACGGCCGCATTTGCGAATCTCGGGGATCAGGCGTGAGCGGTATCTGGCCCAACTGATCACGAAAAAACTGAGGGCCAACAATAGGCCTCGCCAGAACAGGAACACCACCGAGTCCACGGAGGTGATTTTCACCAGCAGCGCGTCCGGAACGATGAACAGCACGCCCACGGCGGCGATGGTCAGTCCTTTGATTCGGGTTGTCTGCAAATCCGGGTCGCCTGTTCAGGGGGCTGGTTTATTGTTGATCCTGAGTCGGTAGTGGC
>CBIHLH010000120.1:0-11490 GCA_966210405.1 uncultured Marinobacter sp. | reverse complement strand
GAAGAGGATGGTGGCTGGTCGCTGTTCTGACCGCCCCGCCCAGATACAAAAAAGCCCGCCAGAGATTCTGGGCGGGCTTTTTTGTGTCCGTGGGATGACGTCAGTCGAGCTTGCTGAGATCCCTGACCGCGCCTTTGTCGGCACTGGTGGCCAGCAGGGCATAGGCCTTCAGGGCGGCGGATACCTTGCGATCCCGGGGCAGCTCCGGTGTCCAGCCTTTGGCGTCCCGGGCCTCCCGGCGGCGGTTCAGCTCAGACTGGTCCAGTTCCACGTTGATGGCGCGGTTGGGGATGTCAATGCGAATGATATCGCCGTTTTCGATCAGCCCGATGGCACCGCCAGCGGCGGCCTCCGGGGAGGCGTGGCCGATCGACAGGCCTGAGGTGCCGCCGGAGAAGCGTCCATCGGTGAGCAGGGCGCAATCCTTGCCCAGGCCTTTTGATTTCAGGTAACTGGTGGGATAGAGCATTTCCTGCATGCCTGGTCCACCCTTGGGGCCCTCGTAACGAATGATCACCACGTCGCCCGCGTTGACCTCGTCGCTGAGGATTCCGGCCACGGCGGAATCCTGGCTCTCGAATACCCGGGCCTTGCCCTCGAACACGTAGATGCTTTCATCGACGCCGGCGGTTTTGACGACACAGCCGTCCTGGGCAATGTTGCCGTACAGTACCGCGAGCCCGCCTTCGGCGCTGTAGGCATTCTCAACCGAGCGGATGCAGCCGGTTTCCCGGTCACCGTCCAGCGATGGCCATCGGGTGCTCTGGGAAAAGGCGGTCTGGGTTGGAATACCGGCGGGCCCGGCCTTATAGAACTCAACCACGGCAGGGGGTGGCGAGCGCATGATGTCCCAGGTTTCCAGGGCTTCGTGCATGGTTTTACTGTGCACCGTGGGCAGGTCGGTGTTGATCAGGCCGCCCCGTTCCAATTCTCCCAGGATGCCCATGATGCCGCCGGCACGATGAACGTCTTCCATGTGATATTTGGGTGAATTGGGCGCCACTTTGCACAGTTGCGGCACCCGGCGGGACAGTTGGTCGATCTCGTTCAGGGTAAACGGGACATTACCTTCCTGGGCGGCGGCCAGCAGGTGCAGAATGGTGTTGGTTGAACCGCCCATGGCGATGTCCATGACCATGGCGTTCTCGAACGCCGCCATCGAGGCGATGCTCAAGGGCAGTACGCTGGCGTCGTCGTCTTCGTAATAGCGTCTGGCATTCTCCACAATCTGGCGACCGGCCTTGAGAAACAGCTGTTCACGATTGGCGTGAGTGGCCAGCAACGAGCCATTGCCGGGCAGCGCCAGGCCGATGGCCTCGGTCAGGCAGTTCATGGAGTTGGCAGTGAACATCCCGGAGCAGGAGCCACAGGTGGGGCAGGCGCTGCGCTCGTATTCGGCGACGGTTTCGTCGTCGGCGTTGGGGTCGGCGGCGATGACCATGGCATCGACCAGGTCGAGCTTGTGTTCCGACAGTTTGGTCTTGCCCGCTTCCATGGGGCCACCGGAGACGAAAATGGTGGGAATATTCAGGCGCATGGCGGCCATCAACATGCCTGGGGTGATCTTGTCACAGTTGGAAATGCAGACCAGGGCGTCGGCGCAGTGGGCGTTCACCATGTACTCAACCGAATCGGCAATGATTTCCCGGGATGGCAGGGAATAGAGCATGCCGTCGTGCCCCATGGCGATGCCGTCGTCGACCGCGATGGTATTGAATTCCTTGGCCACGCCGCCGGCAGCTTCGATTTCACGGCACACCAGTTGCCCCAGGTCCTTCAGATGAACGTGGCCGGGCACGAACTGGGTAAAGGAGTTGGCGACCGCAATAATCGGCTTGCCAAAATCTTCGTCTTTCATACCGGTGGCGCGCCAGAGGGCACGGGCGCCGGCCATGTTGCGGCCTGCGGTGGATGTCCGCGAACGATACTGAGGCATGGTGTTCTGGTCTCTCTGTCCTGTTACGGGTGGCTAACGGGGTGTTGTGAGCCGTGTTGTGAGCCATAGAGGATACCAGATTAGACTCCAGGCGCATGGTTGTTTTACGGGTGCGCGCTTACAATGAGTAACAGAGATGCTAACCGAAAAGGAGCCTGCCTATGGCTGGCCAGGACAGCCTGCCTTTACGCCGGCTGAAAGAATTTCAGCCCCTCAATCGACTGACGGACGATCAACTGGTGCTGCTGGCCAGCCGTGCGGAACGGCGAACCCACAGCCCGGGCCAGCGGGTGGTGCAGCGCGGGGTCCGGGACGGTCTTGATTTTTTCCTGGTGTCCGGCAAGGTCGAGCTGGAGTCGGTGGATGGCCGTAAGTCGGTGGTTGAGGCGGAAACCGAGAAGGCCCTGACACCCATCGCCCGTCTGCAACCGCGAATGTATGACGTGACGGCGGTGAAGCCCTGTGAATTTCTGGTGGTTGAACAGGACATTCTGAACCAGCTGCTGCGTTCTGCGCCGGTGGCCCAGGTTGAAATGGATTCCGGTGAGAGCGCCGATGATGGTGAAACCGAGGAGCATCACCTGTTAATGGAGTTCTACGCCGAGCTCCGTTCGAATCAGCTGAAGCTGCCCAGCGTTCCGGACGTGGCCTGGAAGGTTCGTCGGGCGGTAGACCGGGAGGAATCCACGGCCGCTCAGGTGGCCAGTGCCGTGTCGGCGGACCCGGCGATGGCGGCGAAGCTGGTGCGGGCCTGCAATAGCCCGCTTTACCGGGGCTTCAGCGATGTCCGGAACGTCCGGGAAGCGGTGGTTCGGCTGGGCATGAGAACCACCCGGCAACTGGTGACGGTGTTTTCCATGCGGGAGGTGTTCAAAAGCCGGCAGGCCAGCCTTCAGAAAGAGATGGAGGGGCTGTGGCGTCATTCCCGTGAGGTTGCCGCCCTGGCCTGGGTTCTGGCGGACCATGCCACCAACTTGAATCCGGAGGAGGCACTGCTGGCGGGCCTGCTGCATGATATTGGCGTGGTGCCGATACTGGTTCAGGCCGAACACCACATCAATCTGTTTGCGGATCCGGCCAACCTCCGGCATGTGATCGGCGAACTGCGGGCCGATGTGGGCACGGCGGTGCTGGAAAGCTGGTCGTTCCCGGCCCCGTTTCTGGACGCGGTTCGCCACGCCGAAGACTGGTCCTTCGAGTGCCGCGAAGATGCCCCACAACTGGTGGACGTGGTGATCGTGGCGCAAATGCATTCGATGATCGGAACCAGCCAGAACGCCGAGCTGCCGCCGTTCGATCAGGTGCCGGCCTATCGCCGGCTTGGCGAACTGGAACTGAATGCTTCCCGCAGTCTGCAGCTTCTGACCGAGGCCCGGGCGCGGGTAGACGAGGTCCAGCAGTTGCTGTCGATACGATGAGTGCCTGTGACAGGCGCCCTTTCATACTCCAACACCGGTGAATTTGTCCGCTATGACTGTACCCCTGTTTCCACTGAATTCCATTATCCTGCCCCGGGGACGGATACCCCTGCAGCTCTTTGAGCCTCGCTACATCGACATGCTGAAGCAGTGCCTGAAGGATGACCGGGGGTTTGTGGTGGTGTTGCTCCGGGAAGGAGGCGAAGCCGGGCGAGCCGCGTCTTTCTTCGACACTGGAACGCAGGTGCGGATTATAGATTTTCAGCAACTGGAGAATGGCTTGCTGGGTATTACGGTGGAGGGTGAGGCGAAAGTGGCAATTACCCGACGCTGGCAGCAGGAGGACGGACTTCATCTGGGCGAGACCGAACGGCTGGCTGACGAGGCCCGCAGTCATGTCCCCGAACGCTTCCACGAGCTGCCGTCGGTGCTGCGTGCCCTGTTCCGCCATCCGGTGGTCCGTGATCTTGGCATGGCGGTGGACTATGACGATGCCCGCGACGTGGGCTGGCGACTGACCGAGCTACTGCCCCTGGACAAGCAGGAAAAGCAGCGGTTGCTGGAGCTTCAGGACCCCCTTGAACGACTGGCCCGGCTGCAGGAGTTGCTGGAAGCCCTGGAAGGCGGCGGATGAGATGTCAGGCAGCCGCGTAGACCCGGACTGCCTCTGACCACTCCAGCATCAGGTAACCGGCGCAGAATGCCAGCCAGGCGACGGCTGCCGACAGGGTCACCGGCTCCAGCGCCAGGGGAACCCGGTCGAACCGGCTGTAGCTTGCCCGAACCCAGCCGGTGATGGCGAGCCCCAGCAGCACCCCGCCGACCACATCACTGAACCAGTGCACCCCCAGGTAAAGACGGCTTACCGCGACCGGGACCAGCGGCAGCGACAGCAGTACGTAGCTTTGCCAGCGGTTGCGGAAGTGGGATTCTCCGGCCACGAAACTGGCCAGCAGGGTGACGAAGACCGTGATGCCGGCCGCATGGCCGCTGGGAAAGGCGCCGGACTCGGGTGGATTAACCACCAGGTCAGGGCGGTCAACGCCGAACGAAAACTTCATCAGCGACACCAGAAACACCGTGAGGGCGCCCGCCAGCAGAACGTGCAGGGCCGCTGCGTAGTAGCCCCGGAATGCCAGCACCAATATTGCCAGGCCCGCTGCGGCCAGCAGGACCGGAGGATCGCCGAGTAGCGTGGCGGCAATCGCAGGACCGTCCATCATGGGGTGCCGGAGTTCGCCAAACCAGAGCAGGACGGTGGTGTCGAAGGCATCCAGCCAGGGCATGTGAACTGCCAGCTGACTCCAGAGCAGGAACAGACCGGAGGCGCCCAGCGCGAGTGTGAACGACGCGAGTGGGAACTCACCGGCCTGAGCCGGTCTTTCACTGGAGTACAGGCGCCAGAAGCGATGACTGGCCTCGTACCTGGCCAGTGCCTGTTTGACCTTCAGATAGAGCCAGCCGCCTTCGCCGAGACCGGCCTGGACTCGAATGAGCAGCAGGTATACCGCCAGTAGCGCGCCGAGGCTGATTCCGATGACGCCGTAAAAGTAAGGTGGCAACCGGAGCTCGGACGCCAGAGTGCTGCCCACCAGAAATCCCGGGAGAATATACGCGGGAGCCCAGCCAATGGCAGAGGCAATGTTGAACGTCAGGAAGCGCGGCCAGGGCATCAGCAGGGCGCCGGCAATCATCGGGATGATCGGGCGTACCGGCCCGACAAATCGGCCGATAACCACACTTTTGCCGCCATGGCGCAGGAAAAAACGCTCCCCTCGGGTAATCAGTTGCGGGTACCGACTGAAGGGCCAGAGGCTGGTCAACCGGCCTTGCAGAAGGCGGCCAAGGGCAAAGCTGATGGTGTCGCCAGCGATGGCGCCCAGCCCGGCACTCAGCAAGGCTTCGGATAACGGCAACTGGGCTTGTCCGGCCAGTGCCGCTACCGCAAACAGAATGGCCACGCCCGGAACAAACATGCCAGCAATAGCAAGGGATTCGACAAACGCCGCCAGGAACAGGGCCCCGGCAAGCCACCCTGGATTCAGGTTGAGCCAGGCTGTCAGGTCGGTGAGCCAGTCTGCACTCATGTCTGGATGGTTTCTCCCGGACTGAACCAGACGGAATCCGTGCGTCGCCGACGGGCTTCTTCCATCGCCAGGTGGGCTCGTTTCCGGAGTGTGTCAGTGCGGGTGTCGCCGGTACCCCGGGAGGTGCACCCCAGGCTGACGGTGGCGGTGCCGATCACTGGCCACTGGTGCTCGGCGATGGTCCGCCGAATCCGCTCTGCGATCACGCGCACCCCTTCTTCCGGGGTAAAGGGCAGGATCAGGAAAAATTCGGCGTTATTCAGCGTGTAAAGGGTATCGCCGGCGCGAATCACGCCGAACAGGTGCTGGGTCATGTCGCAGAACAGGGTTTGAACGCCGGCCTTCCCGTGGAGGTCCGCAGCCTCATCCGCGTAGTCAATGGTCAGGTTGATCACCGATAGCGGGTGCCCGGTGGCAATGGCACGGCTGATTTCCTTCTGCAGGGTCTCGTCCAGAAAGCGGGCGTTGTGGGCGCCCGTCACCGGATCGGTGATTGCCAGATCCTCCGCTGACTGGGCCATATGGTCATACTGCCAGATGTACAGCGCCGCCAGTACCAGCAGGATCACCAGGCCTGACACCGCCAGCAGGGCGTCGGTGGGCGTTTGCTGGACGAACAGGCCCACGGACATGGGCACCAGCAGAATCGTGGACAGCGCCACGCCCTGGCGCAGGGGCAGAATGAGCAGGTTGAGTACCAGCAAGGGCATGGCCCAGTGGCTGATCGCGGTGGTTTCCAGTGTCAGGAAGGCGGCGAGCAGACCACTGTTCAGGCCACACAGGAGAATCAGGTGCCCCGGTGCTGACAGTTGCTGGCGCCGGCAAATGAACGTGTAAACGGCTCCCGCCAGGGTCAGGAATGCCATCCCGGTGGCCAGGTAGAACAGGTCGTAAAAGCCATACCTCAGGTTCTGCAGGGCCATGGCGAAAATAAACAGCGTTGCCAGGCCGTAGCCAATGCTGTGGGTCCAGGTTCTCAGCCGGGTCTCGGTCATGATCCGGGTCCTTCGGGGCGGGGGGCGCTGGCCGGTTTGGAGCCGGACGAGGGGTGATTCCAGGCGCTGTAGGCCTGGGACCGGTTACCGCCCTGTTGCTGGGCGCGGCGCAGGGCGTTGGCGGCGCTGTGTTGCAGGCTGTCGGCGTCGTCTCCGATATTGAGCCCGGCGATGCCGGTACTGACGGTCAGCTTCATACCGTGGGATTCCAGTAGCGTACCCAGGCCTTTGCGAATGGTTTCGGCGCGGGTTATTGCGTCCCGGGTCCGGATGCCCGGCAGGATCACCAGCAACTGCAGGTCGGCGACCCGGTAGTAGGTATCAAAATCGCGGATTTGTGAGTGCAGATAGCGACCGATGCGAGGCAGGATCGAGCGGATATCCTCATCCGGATCGTTATCGCTGAGGTGGGTATCGAGCCCGATCATGATAATTGACATATCGGTACCCTCGCGTTCACTGCGCTGGATCTCCTTGTGCAGATCGGCGGACAGGTACTCACGGCTGGCGGCCTGGGTCAGCTCGTCGGTTCGCCTCAGAGGCGCCAGTTGCCGGGTTTTGTAGTCGCGCAGAAACACCAACAGCGCGCACAGCATCACGGTTAACAGGAAGGCGCTGATCATCTGGTGGCGTTCGGCCAGGCCTTCCGCCCACTGTGTTGCCGCCACCGCCAGCAGGGTGATCGCAGCTGTGACCAGTGCAGCGACGCTTTGGGGTAGCAGGGCGAAGGCGGCCAGCGGGATGGCATACAGCCAATGGCTGAGTGCCCAGGGGCCGGTCCAGAAGCTGGTCAGCAGAACCAGCAGCAGAGCGATGAAGAACAGACGCTGAATTTTTGGCCAGGGTGCGAGCTGCCGGTTGGCATGAAAAGTACGCCCGGAAATGACCGCGCCCGCAGCCGCCGCCGCTGTGGCAGCCGCCAGTGGCTGTCCGAGCAGGGCGCACAACACGGCCACGGTGGCCAGGGCGCCAAAGCCCGCTCGTGACAATCGGCTTAGCAGGAATTTTTCGGCCATCTGGGCCATGGTGTCCATCCTTTGTGAGAAGTTCCCTTCGTTCCGCAGCGGTATAATATCTGTTTGGGGTGCGTACTTGAAACGGGAAAGGTAAAGTTAGGCCCTGACGACTGAATTTGATGTGTACAACCATAAGGTAACCGGATGGATATTGCAGCTTACATGGCGGACGTAGGGCAACAGGCCCGGGCGGCAGCAAGCCTGGTCGCCCGCTCGACCACGTTGGTGCGGAACCGGGCGCTACTGGCAACGGCGGAGGCCCTGGACGCCGCCCGGGAGACATTGTCGGTTGCCAACCAGCAGGATCTGGCGACCGGGCGTGAGAGCGGTCTTGATGCGGCCATGCTGGACCGTCTGGAGCTGACCCCCGCCCGGATCGATGCCATGATCGAGGGCCTGCGTCAGGTGGCTGCGTTGCCGGATCCGATCGGCGAGATTACCGGGTTGACCTACCGCCCATCCGGCATTCAGGTCGGCAAAATGCGCGTGCCGCTGGGTGTTATCGGTATCATTTACGAGTCCCGCCCCAATGTCACGGTTGAGGCAGCCAGCCTGTGCCTGAAGTCCGGCAATGCCACGATCTTGCGGGGCGGTTCCGAAGCCATCCACTCCAATCAGGCCATTGCCCGGTGCCTGGGCGAGGGGCTGGCGGCGGCCGGTTTGCCGGAATTCGCGGTGCAGGTGGTGAAAACCACGGACCGGGCGGCGGTGGGTGAGCTGATCACCATGCCCCGGTATGTGGATGTGATTGTGCCCCGGGGCGGAAAGGGCCTGATCGAGCGCATCAGCCGCGACGCCCGGGTACCGGTGATCAAGCATCTGGACGGTGTCTGCCATGTGTATGTGGACAGCCATGCCGATCCGGAAAAGGCGCTGAATATTGCCGTCAACGCCAAAACTCACCGCTATGGCACCTGCAATACCATGGAAACCCTGCTGGTGGATCGGGAGATTGCCGCGGATATCCTGCCGCTGCTGGCGGGGGCGTTTATCGAAAAGGGTGTTGAATTGCGGGGCTGTGAGCAGACCCGGGCAATCGTGCCAGAGGCCGTCGTGGCCAACGAGGCGGACTGGCAGGCGGAATACCTGGCGCCGGTGCTGGCAGTGCGGGTGGTGGACGGTCTGGATGGTGCCATCGAGCACATCAATCGCTACAGCTCCCAGCATACGGACAGCATTGTGACCGAGAATTACACCCGTGCGCGCCGGTTTATCACCGAGGTGGACTCCGCGTCGGTGATGGTGAATGCATCGACGCGATTTGCCGACGGTTTCGAGTATGGCCTGGGTGCCGAGATCGGCATCTCCACCGACAAGATTCATGCCCGGGGGCCGGTAGGCCTGGAAGGGCTGACATCGCAGAAGTACGTGGTGTTTGGCGACGGCCATATCCGGACCTGATGCCCATGCATGTCATCTATGGCGGCACCTTCGATCCGGTACATCACGGCCACCTGCGGCTAGCCCTGGAACTGTGTGACCGATTGGCGGTTGACCGGGTCAGCCTGGTGCCCTGCCATATACCGCCGCATCGGGGTGATACCGGAGCCACCTCCGGGCAGCGGCTCCGGTTGCTGGAACTGGCCATCGCCGGTGAGCCACAGCTGTGCCTGGATGACCGGGAACTGCGCCGGGCCGGGGCTTCCTACACGGCCGACACGCTGAGGCAGTTGCGGTCGGAGCTGGGAGCGGATGCGCCGCTGGTCATGGTGGTGGGCACCGACGCCTTCGCCGGCTTTGATCGCTGGCGGGAGTGGCAGTGCATTCCAGACCTGGCCCATATCGTGGTTGTCCGCCGCCCGGGCCCGCCCCTGGCGCCGGATAGCGTGCCGGCCAGGCTACTGGCCAAACGCCGGGTTGAGGCCGGTTCCGCCCTGTCTGACCGCCCCGCCGGATACATTCTCGAGCTGGCCCCACCGCTGCTGGACATCTCCGCGACGGCCATCCGTGAGCGAATCGCCGATGGCCGCTCCCCCCGTTATCTGATGCCCGATCCGGTCTGGTTCGAAATTCGGCGGCTGGGGCTGTACGGTGCCTGCCCCGCCAGGAACTTTTAGTGATACAATCCCGTCGAATATGACTATTCGGGTGGCCACAGGGGCCCACGCCCGTACAACAGGGTAATTATGCAGGCAGAGCAACTGAAAGATCTGGTCGTAAGCGCGCTTGAAGATGTGAAAGCACAGGATGTCAGTGTGATCGATGTACGTGACCGCACCAGCGTCACCGATTTCATGGTTCTGGCATCCGGAACCTCCAATCGTCACGTCAAATCCCTGGCCGACTCGGTGGTGGTTCAAGCGAAAGAAAAGGGTGTTCGGGCCGGTAATGTGGAGGGTGCCACAGCCAGTGACTGGATCCTGGTGGATCTGGGTGACGTTGTGGTCCACGTGATGATGCCCGCGACCCGGGAGTTCTATGATCTGGAGCGGTTCTGGCGGGACGCTCCGGACCTTGGCGTTGCGGGCAGCGAGTAGGCCATGAAGCTACGTCTGATCTGTGTGGGGCAGAAGATGCCCGACTGGGTCAGTGCCGGGTATCACGATTACGCACGCCGTATGCCACCGGAATTGCCGCTCGAGATGGTGGAAATTGCCATGGCCCACCGCGGCAAGAATCCGGATATTTCCCGACTGATGCAGAGAGAAAGCGACGCGATCCTTACAGCCGTCGGTTCCAGAGACCGTGTGATCGCGCTGGAAGTGGGTGGCCGACCCTGGTCGACTGAGGAACTGGCGAGTCAGCTCGAACTGTGGCAGCAGGGTGGCCAGGATGTCAGCTTTCTGGTCGGCGGCCCTGACGGTCTGGCCCGGGCCTGCCGCGACCGGGCTGATGCCCAGTGGTCGCTGTCCGCGCTGACTCTGCCTCATCCGTTGGTGCGCATCCTGCTTGCGGAACAACTTTACCGGGCCTGGACCATCACCCGTAACCACCCGTACCACCGGGCCTAGGGGGCGTGCATGCCGTGGGGTGAGTTCAAGGATACTGCAGCCGAGCGTCGTCTGTTCCAGCGCCGGGCCACGGTTATGCTGGTGTTTGTGTTGCTGCTTTTTTTTGTGCTGATTGGTCGCATGTATCAATTGCAGGTGATTGAGCACGAAATCTACACCACCATTTCCGACAAGAACCGCGTACAGGTGCAGTCAGTGCCGCCGACTCGGGGACTGGTGTACGACAGGAACAATATCCTGCTCGCCGAGAACCGTCCGGTCTTCAGCGTTACCCTGGTGCCTGAACGGGTAGACGGCATGGAGGATACACTCGACCAGTTAGGCGGAATCCTGGATATCTCCAAAGAAGATCTTGAGCGCTTTCGCCGCCGCCTGCAGGAACCACGCCGCCCGTTTCAGAAGATTCCCCTTCGTTACGATCTGACCGAAGCAGAGATCGCCCGTCTGGCGGTGCATCGCCATGAGCTGCCCGGTGTGGAAGTGGAGGCTGAATTGGTCCGTTACTATCCCCACAGCGAGCTGACGGCCCATGTTCTGGGGTTTGTGGGGCGCATCAACCGCGACGAGTTGCAGCGCATTGATCCGGTTAACTACGCTGGCACCAACTATATCGGCAAGTCGGGTATCGAGCGATTCTACGAGTCGCTCTTGCATGGCGAGGTCGGGTATCAGCACGTTGAAACCAATGCCCGGGGGCGAACCCTGAGGGTGCTCGAGCGGGAAAATCCGGTGCCGGGAGAGGATTTGCAGCTGCACCTGGACCTGCGTTTACAGCAACGGGCCCACGAGCTGCTCGACGGGCGCCGTGGCGCCATTGTCGCGATTGAGCCGAAAACCGGGGGAATTCTGGCCCTGGCCAGCGTGCCTGGCTTCGACGCCAACAAGTTTGTCACCGGGATAAGCGTCAAGGACTACCGGGATCTGAGCGAAAGTCCCGACAAGCCGCTGTTCAATAGAGCGCTCCGGGGCCAGTACCCGCCCGGCTCGACACTGAAGCCCATGCTCGCGATTGCGGCTCTGGACAGTGGGGCCACCACGCGGGACTACACCATCTGGGATCCGGGCTATTTTCGCCTGAAGGAATCCG
>CBIHLH010000119.1:0-11602 GCA_966210405.1 uncultured Marinobacter sp. | reverse complement strand
GCTCAAACCCTATCGTCGGCTGCAGCTCCAGGTCCGCAATCGCGTGAGCAATTCACTCAGCGAGCACCGCACGATTCTCGCCGCGATCAGAGCCGGCGATGCCGCGGCGGCCGAGGATGCGATGCGCGAGCATGTGCTGATTCAGGGCGAGCGGTTCAGCGACTTTATCGCCACCATGAAGCAGTTCAACAGTCAGGCCTCATGAGCCGGGCGGAAAGTTGACAATCAGGTTGGTCACATTAAAGGACTCCATCGCTATCCAGGCCACAAAACCGCCGTAAAGCGCCAGCAGGCTCCAGGACTCCGCCCGGCTCACGATCATCTGCGTGCGCATCATCAGGAACAGGATCACCGTCGCGAGAGTCAACACCGCCATCATCGGAGCGGCCACCGAGTAGTTGATCACAGCAGTGCCGGCGATCAGCACACCGATGGGAATGCAGCACAGCAAGTCGAAGATATTACTGCCCAGGACATTGGCGGTACTGGTGATACCCTTGCCATTGCGGGCCGCGCGCACAGACACAAAGGCATCCGGGATTGAGGTGCCCGCAGCGACCATGGTGATCCCCCACAGAAAGCTCGGCGTGCCCAGAATATCACCAAAGTTGACTGCCGCCCGGACCAGACCCTCAACACCCACCAGAATCAGCGCCAGCCCGGCGGCCAGTTTCCCCATTCGCGGCCCGGCCGGATATGGGAAACGTCGGCATCGGACTGATAGTCCATGGTGTCCTGATACTGAACAAACACATAAATCACATAGAGCAACAGCGGTAACAGCACCAGCCACCGGGTCAGTTCCCCCTGCAACTCACCACCGGTGGACTCCACGGGGTTGTAGATAACCGCAAAGGAAAAGGTCAGCAGCAATACGGCCACGGCGATCATGTAAAACTGTGCTTCTTTGTCGACAAGGTCCCGGTTAGTGGCCAACTCGGGAAAGCTTGAACCAATCGCCACGACAATCGCACCCTGAACAATCTCCGGCAGACGGTAGTAGAGAGACAGGCGCTCACTGGCAGCCTCCAGTAAACCGCTGCCCTTCCAGACCACGGCGGTGCCGACGATGGCAACGATGACGTTCCTGATGTTCTGCGGTCGAACGTTGTGTTTTTCAACCAATGGCCCGGACCGAGCGGCCAGAATTGTCAGATAATTCTGGAGAAGCGCTGGCTCGCACCCGCTTTCCGGTACCGATCGAAGATCTGGCAGATCAGCTGGCCGATCACCCAGCGGCGGATGCGGTCGTCCCGGGTCAGGTTCACGCCTTTGGTGATCGCCAGCTGGCCGGCGTCGATGGCCGCCTCCCAGGACGGCAGGTCGTGGTTGTTCTGGAAGTAGGCGTCGTCGGTCTGGCCGATGGCAGACACCCCCAGGGACACCAGATCGCACTCGGAATGGGTGGTGTAACCCTGGAAGTTCCGGTGCAGGCGGCCTTCCCGCTGGGCTACGGCCAGGCTGTCATCCGGTTTGGCGAAGTGGTCCATGCCGATGTACTCGTAGCCCGCGTCCAGCAGGCGGTTGATGGTGTTGTGCAGGATGGTCAGCTTCTGCTGCGGGCTCGGCAGAGTGTCCGCCTGGATGCGGGTCTGCGGGTAGAACCGATCCGGCAGGTGCGCGTAGCTGAACACCGAGAGCCGGTCCGGGGACATGTCGATCACCGTCTCCAGGGTTTCCGCGAAGCTGTCCGGGGTCTGGTGCGGCAGGCCGTAGATCAGGTCCAGGTTGATGGAGCGAAAGCCGATGCGGCGCGCCTCAGTCAACGCGGCCTCGGTCATTTCCCTCGGCTGGATACGGTTCACCGCCTTCTGCACCTTTGGATTCACATCCTGAACACCGAGGCTGATGCGGTTAAAGCCCAGGTTCCAGAGGGTGGGCAGGGTGTCCTGGTCCACTTCCCTGGGGTCGATTTCGACGCTGTAATCCCGCTCGTCGCCAGACTGGAGGTTGAAGAGCTCACCGCACCCGGCCATGAGGTATGCCATCACGTCTTTTGGCAGGAAGGTCGGCGTGCCACCGCCCCAGTGCAGTTGCTTGACCGGCCGGTCGGCGCCAAACAGTGTCGACTGGATGGCGGCCTCCTTCAGCACCCGCTCCACGTAGAGCAAGGCTTTGTCGCGCTTTTTGGTGATGACTTTGTTGCAGGCGCAGTAGTAACAGAGGTGGGCGCAGAATGGCAGGTGAGTGTATAGCGACAAAGGCCGACCGGAAGACTTGCTGCGAGCCGCGGCGTTCACCATATCTGCCACCGGGTAGTTCTGGTTGAACTCCACTGCGGTCGGGTACGAGGTGTATCGGGGGCCGCTGAGGTCGTAGCGGCGGATCAGGGCTTCGTTCCAGATGAAGGCAGGGAGGGTGGATTCGGTGGCGGTGTGGGTGGCCATGGGAAGCTCGGGCTGGTTAATGAAATGACGATTTTATCAGCCCGCGCTCTGAACCACCCTTGGGCTGTTGGCGTACTTGGTTTACCCCTTTGTGGGCATACTTCGGTTCTTCGGGACCCGGTGCAAGCCCGCCAAACCATCAATTGGAAAATATTACCACCATGGCAAACCTGATTCTGATTCTCGGCGACCAATTAACCAGAGGCATCAGCGCACTCAATGGCGCTGACCGGGAGCGGGATCTGGTCGTGATGGCCGAGGTTCATGACGAAGCCAGCTACACCAACCACCACAAGAAGAAAATCGTGCTGTTGTTCAGCGCCATGCGCCACTTTGCCAGGCAACTGGAAAACGACGGCTGGCAGGTGCATTACCAGGCTTACCGCCCGGACAACAAACACCAGAGTCTGGAAGCAGTGGTCGATGAACAGGTGAAGCAGATAACAGCAGACAGGGTGATCACCACCGAGTGTGGGGAATGGCGATTACATGAACAGATCGACCAATGGCATGACCGCCTTGGGGTGCCGGTGGAAATCCGGTCGGATACCCGGTTTATCGCCGGCAAGGACGAATTTGCTGTTTGGGCAAAGGGGCGAAAACAGCTGCGGATGGAGTTCTTTTACCGGGAGATGCGGCGGAAGACCGGGTTATTGATGACCTCCGACGGCGAGCCGGAGGGCGGGCGGTGGAATTTTGATGCGGAGAACCGGAAGAAGTGGACGGGCAAGCCGCCAGCTCCGGCGCCGTTTCGGGTGGAGCCGGATGCCATTACCCAAGAGGTGATCGGCCTGGTGGATGAATATTTCAGTGATCACTTTGGTACAACGGAAGACTTTCATTTTGCGGTGACGGCAGGCGACGCGCAGGCCGCGCTCGATCATTTCATGGATTTTGCCCTGCCCTGCTTTGGTGATTTTCAGGACGCGATTTCCGATACCGAAGACTGGCTTTTTCACTCCATTATTTCGCCCTATATCAATTGCGGCCTGTTGGATCCGCTCGCGGTCTGTGAGGCGGCCGCCCAGGCCTGGTACGCGGGGCGGGCGCCGATCAATGCGGTGGAGGGGTTTATCCGGCAGATCCTGGGGTGGCGGGAGTTTGTGCGGGGCATTTACTGGCTGAACATGCCGGGGTATGCGCAGGAGAACCGGCTTGGCAATACCCGCGCCCTGCCCTGGTTCTACTGGACCGGGGACACGAAGATGCGCTGCATGCACAAGGCCATTGATGCCACCCGCCGCAACGCCTATGCCCACCATATCCAGCGGCTGATGGTCACCGGCAACTTTGCGCTGCTGGCGGGCATCAAACCGGAGGAGATCTGCGACTGGTATCTGGCGGTCTACGCCGACGCCTTTGACTGGGTGGAACTACCCAATGTGCTGGGCATGGTGATGCACGCGGATGGTGGCTATCTGGGGTCAAAGCCCTATGCCGCCAGCGGCAAGTACATCCAGCGCATGTCGGACCACTGCGCCAACTGCCACTACAAGGTGAACAAGGCCACGGAAGAAGACGCCTGCCCGTTCAATGCCCTGTACTGGCATTTTATCGACCGGCACCGGGACGATTTCGCCCACAATCCCCGCATGGGCATGATGTACCGAAACTGGGACAAACAGAAACCGGAGCGTCGGGAGGCGCTGCTCCGGCGCGCCAGACATCTTCTGACGAACCTGGAGCAGCTTTAAAACCGGAACTCGGACTTAATGGGGGACGATGCGCTTTTCGGTCCCGGGATCGAAGAACACCACTTTCTTCATGTCGAACATCAGCTCAGCAGTTTCACCCCAGGTCACCGGATGCTCCGGATCGATCCGGCAGTGCACGTTGGTGTCGTTCAGCTGGATCAGCGCGATCACGTCCGGGCCGGTGGGTTCGGTGACTTCGATGGTGAAGTGACCCGTGGTAACCAGCGCCTGATCGTTCTTCTGATCCTGAGGCTGGGTGATGTGCTCCGGGCGAATGCCCAGAATCACTTCCCGGCCCACACGGTCCGCCAGGTATTCCGGCACCGGCAGCTTCATGATCCGTCCATCGTTACCCCGCACTTCGGCCTCCAGTCCCTGCTCACCCTGCGCCACCGTTACCGGTACAAAGCTCATGGCGGGTGAGCCCATAAAGCCGGCCACAAACAGGTTGTCCGGGGTGTTATACACCTCCCTGGGCGTGCCCAACTGCTGCAATTCGCCGTCCTTGAGCACGGCAATGCGGTCGGCCAGGGTCATGGCTTCAATCTGGTCGTGAGTGACGTACACGATGGTGGTCTTCAGGCGCTGGTGCAGTTTCTTTATCTCCGTGCGCATCTCCACCCGCAGCTTGGCATCAAGATTCGATAGCGGCTCATCGAACAGGTAGATGCTCGGCCGCCGGGCCAGGGCACGGCCCATGGCCACCCGCTGCTGCTGACCGCCGGAGAGGTTCGCCGGTTTCTTGTTCAGCAGGCCGGAGATCTGCAGCAAGTCAGCCACCCGCTCCACCTCCTGATCAATCTCGGCTTTCGGCAGTCGCCGGATCTTGAGGCCAAACGCGATGTTCTCCCGTACCGACATGGTCGGGTACAGGGCGTACGACTGGAACACCATGGCGATGTCCCGGTCTTTCGGCTCCATGGTGGAGATGTCCTTGCCATCCAGCACAATCGAGCCGTCGGTAATGGTTTCCAGGCCGGCAATGGTGTTCATCAGGGTGGACTTGCCGCAGCCGGACGGGCCAACGAGTATCAGGAATTCACCGGAGGCGATGTCGATGTCGATCCCCTTGAGGGTTTCCTCGGCAACGCCCGGATAAGTTTTGCGGATGCTCCGCAGTTCCAGTTGAGACATTCTTGTTATCCTCTCAGATCAACCTTTGACAGATCCGGCAGTCAGCCCCCGGATGAAGTATTTGCCGGCAACGATGTAGACCACCAGGGTCGGCAGCGCCGCAATCATGGCCGCGGCCATATCCACGTTGTATTCCTTCACTCCGGTGCTGGTGTTGACCAGGTTGTTCAGCGCCACGGTAATGGGCTGGCTGTCGCCGCTGGCAAACACCACCCCGAACAGGAAGTCGTTCCAGATCTGGGTGAACTGCCAGATCAGCGACACCATGATAATCGGCGTGGACATGGGCAGCAGGATGCGGAAGAAAATGGTGAAAAAACCGGCGCCATCGAGCCGGGCGGCCTTGATCAGCGCGTCCGGAATGGCCACGTAGTAGTTGCGGAAGAACAGTGTGGTGAATGCCACCCCGTAAATCACATGCACCAGCACCAGGCCCGCCGTGGTGTTGGCCAGGCCCAACTGGCCGAGTGTGGCCGCCATCGGCAGCAGCACCACCTGGAATGGCACGAAGCAGCCAAACAACAGCATGCCGAAGAACAGGTTGGAACCCTTGAACTTCCATTTGGACAGCACATAGCCGTTGAACGCGCCCAACCGGGTGGAGATCAGCACCGCCGGCACCGTCATCTTGAAGGAGTTCCAGAAATACCCGCGAATTCCGCCACAGTCCACGCCGGTGCAGGCCTCGGACCAGGCCTTGGTCCAGCCGATGGTGGTCCAGTCCGTGGGCAGGGCCATGAGGTTGCCGGAGCGGATATCCATGGGCGTCTTGAAACTGGTCACCAGCATGATGAACAGCGGAATCAGATACACCAGCGCGGCCAGGAGCAAGACTCCGTAGACGGCCACGCGGCTGGGGCGAATGCCGGTACGAACGACATCAGTCATGGCGTTTCTCCCTCAGTTCCGAATACAGATAAGGCACCAGCAGGGCCAGAATGGCACCCAGCATCAGCATGGCGCTGGCCGAACCGAGACCCATCTGGCCGCGGGTGAAGGTATGGGTGTACATGAACACCGCCGGCAGGTCGGTTGAATAACCGGGGCCGCCGGCGGTCATGGCCATGACCAGGTCAAAGCTCTTGATGGCAATGTGGGCCAGTACCATGAGCGCACTGAAGAACACCGGCCGCAGGGACGGCAGGATGATCCGCCAGTAGATTAGCGGCAGGCTCGCGCCATCCACCCGGGCCGCGCGGATAATGGACGAGTCGACACCCCGAAGACCGGCCAGGAACAGGGCCATCACAAACCCGGAGGCCTGCCAGACCGCCGCCATCACGATGGTGTAGATGGCCATATCCGAGTCCACCAGCCAGTCGAAACTGAACGAGGCCCAGCCCCAGTCATGCATCAGTTTCTCCAGCCCCAGGCTGGGGTTGAGGATCCACTTCCAGACGGTGCCGGTGACAATCATCGACAGCGCCATGGGATAGAGGTAAATGGTGCGGATGGCGCCTTCCTGGCGGATCTTCTGATCCAGGAAAATAGCCAGCAGCACGCCGATTATCAGGCAGCTCAGGATAAACAGACCGCCGAAGATGCCCAGGTTGACCGAAGCGGTCAGCCAGCGGTCATTCGCCATCAGCTTGGCGTACTGATCAAAGCCGATAAATTCATACGTGGGCAGGAAACTGGAACTGGTGAACGATATGACACCGGTCCAGATCATAAAGGCGTAGATACCCACACCAACCAGTACAAAGGTCGGCGCTACAACCAGCTTCGGCAGCCAGCGCTGCAACCCGTCGAGCAAGCGTGACCGGGGCCTGGCCACGCTGTCGGGTTGACGTTGAGTGTGTTCCATGAAAATTCTCCCGAAAGGATCAGGGGCCACTCGCCAACAAATCCGGCGTGCGGCCCCCGCCGGATCACATGGCGGCCTGAATGGCGGTTGCCAGTTGATCAGTTGCCCGGACGGGATCCTTGTCGTCGGTATTCACAAAGTGGGTGACAACGTCAAAGATCTGGCCCTGGATATAACTGGTAGTCGCCAGGCCGTGGGCAAAGCTGGGCACCAGCCCACCATTGTCGGCACTGCTCTTGAAGGCGTCCATCGAGGCCTGGGCGCAAGCATCAAAGCCGGACATATCCATATCAGTCCGCACCGGAATGGAACCTTTGGCCTTATTGAACACGGTCTGGAATTCCGGCTCCAGGATGGTGCGGGCCAGGTCTTTCTGGGCCTCGGTATTTTTGTCATCGCTCAGGCTGAACATGGCGAACGAGTCCACGTTGAAGGTGAACTCGCCACTGGTACCCGGCGCCGGAGCGCAGATGTAATCCTCACCCGGGGTCAGCCCGGCAGCGGTGAACTCACCCTTGGCCCAGTCACCCATGATCTGCATGGCGGCGTCGCCGCGGATCACCATGGCAGTGGCGGTGTTCCAGTCCCGGCCCGCAGCGTTGTCGTCCACGTAACTCATCACCTTGGCAAACTCGGCGAATACCTCTTCCATCTGCGCGCTGTTGATCACGTCCATGTCGTGTTCAACAAACGCCTTGGCGTAGTCCTCTGGGCCCATAACCGCAAGCGCCACGGCTTCGAACACGGTCGCGTCCTGCCAGGGCTGGCCACCGTGCGCCAGGGGAATGATGCCGGCCGCCTGCAGTTTGTCAGCCGCCTGATAAAATTCGTCCAGGGTCTTTGGCACAGTCACACCCGCCTTTTCCAGGACGGCCGGATTGGCCCACAGCCAGTTGACCCGGTGCACGTTGACCGGCACCGCCACGTAATTGCCCTCGTACTTCATGACATCGGCAATGACTGGCGGAATCAGATTGTCCCAGTTGTTTGCTTCGGCCACATCATCCAGGCTGGTGAGAAAACCAAGCTTGGCCCACTCCTGGATATCCAGGCCCTTGATCTGGGCCGCAGCCGGCGGGTTGCCGGACACAGCACGGGTCTTGAGCACGGTCATGGCGGCTTCACCGCCGCCACCGGCCACGGCAAAGTCTTTCCAGGTGTGGCCCTGCTCTTCCATCATGTCCTTGAGTGCGGCGGCTGCGCGGGCTTCACCACCGGCAGTCCACCAGTGCAAAACTTCCACTTCGCCAGCCTGGACGGTCGCCGCCGGCAGCATGGCGGCAGAGATAGCAACGGCCGAAAGGGTTTTGGTAAAGGTGTTCATGTTGATGCTCCTTCTTGTTGTTTACAGTCAGAACCAGATTTCCATTTGGGTGCCAAAGGTCCACTGGGCACTCTCGAAATCGCTGTCGGCTCCCAACGGGTCGCCTGCGGCGTAGTTCTCAAGCTCGTCATCCCAGGTGGAGTAGCTGGCGAACACCCGGATTTCCGGGCGGTTCCAGAAGCCGCCGACCTGGGGCTTGAAGGTGGGCGCGATGGTGAAACGGCTGTAGTTGCCATCCACGTCGTTTCTTGCCGTCTGTGAACCGGTGCCGTCGGGATCGTAACCCATGGTCTTGAGATCCATGGTCTGCCAGGACGCTTCGTACTGCATCTCGAAATTGGCGGTGATTTCCTGGGCCAGACGGGCGTTGAAGGTCAGCCACTGGTATTCATCGCCCTTGATATAGCGGTCTTCGCTGGTTTCCGCCAGGATCGACGGTGCCAGGCGCCAGTTCTCGCTCAGGTAGGTGGTACCGTAGACAGCAAAACGGGTACTGACCGCATCCTCGTGCAGATTGCCATCGGCACCGATGTTCTTGGTCTCGGCACCCAGGCCCTGGCCATGCAGAACCGCCACTTTGAAGTTGCCGTCAGACAGTCCGAAAAAACTGTCGCCGTGATACGCCAGCATGGTATGGACACCGGTTTCGGCCGCCGTGGTATCCGTGCCGTTCACCAGACGCTGATCGTTTTCCTGGGCCTTCATGCCGCTGATCGTCCACTGGACGTTGCCGAAATAGTTATCGGCAGTGAGGATCAGGTTGTCGGTGCTGTAGCTCCCCGAGGGCACGAAATCGGTATCCGCCGGAAAATCGATAAAACTCCGGCCGTACAGGGAAAAGTTGGATTTCACGTTGTCGCTGAATTTGACGTCATAGATCCCGGCGCCCAGGCCGCCGAGGAAGATGATATCGCTGTCCAGCCAGTGGATATCGAAGTTCAGATCCCGGTCAAAGCGCTTGCCGGCCCAGATCGAGGAATCCTCGAAAATGCCGGAGAAACTGGCCAGGTTACTGAACTCCACATAGGCCTGGCGTACGTTCAGGGCGCCATCACCGGCGGTCCAGTCGTTCGACGAGGTGGTGGAATCGGCGATCATCAGCCGGTAGTGGGACCGGGTGCCGTTTTCGGCCACCTGCTTGTAGTTCAGGATCGCCTCAAGGTAGGTATCCGGCTCATTGCCGAGACGGCCCACCGCGCCACCCACGGAGCCGGCGGGGGTCAGGTAGGGGCCACCCGGGACACTTTGCAGATCGCCGCCCAGCAGCAGGCCGGAGCGGGCGTAGGTATTGAAGGAAAAACCCTCTTCGCCGGTGGCCTGGGGCTCGACTTCCGCCAGTTTCGCCTCGAGGGCCGCCAGGCGTTCTTCTACGCTCTGGGCCTCCTGAGCCTGGACCTGTCCGGCAGCCAGTCCCAGCGAAACCAGGCTGACGGCAACGGACAACAGACGTCCTTTCGAGATTGTGTTTACAGACTTGGTGCCATACGTAATGTTGGACATTCTAGGACTCCTTGTTTTTGTTGTATTGGCAACATTGGAGTCTATGGCAGTAAACCGAAACACTACGTATCAAACAGAAAGAGCCATGTAACAGCTTTGTTACATGGCCACTTCAATGGCGGGGCAACGTGAGAGTCACATGCAGTCCACCCTCGGGACGGTTGCTGATCTCCAGCTCTCCACCGTGGCTCTGGGCGATGTTGCGGGCGATCCCCAGGCCCAGGCCGAAGCCCTGGCGCTGATTGTCGTCCAGCCGGTAGTAGGGCTCGAAGATTCGGGCAAGCTGATCTTCGGAAACCCCAGGCCCCTCATCCTCCACATGAATGACCAGCCGGCCGGGCATGTCCTCCAGGCGCACCAGGGCCTTGTGGCCATATTTGACGGCGTTGTCCACCAGGTTGCCAAAACACCGTTTCAGGGCCAGCGGTTTGCCCCGGTAAGGCCGGCCATGACCCTGAACCGTAACCCGGCCCGGGGTGTCGCCCTGGTAGGCTTCCGCCATTCCCTTAAGCATGCGTTCCACATCAACGGGCTCGGCATTCTCGTGAATGTCGGTGTCCTTCATGGACTGCAGGGCATTTTTCGCCAGCAATTCCAGCTCCTGAAGGTCCGCCTCCAGGCGCTCCCGCATCACGTCATCGTCAATCAGGTCGACCCGTAACCGCAACCGGGTGATCGGTGTTTTCAGGTCGTGCGAAATGGCGCGAAATAACTGGTTCCGGTCGCTGATGTAGCTTTGCAACCGCCGGCGCATGGTGTTGAAGCTTCGGGTGACCGCCAGGATCTCCGCACTGCCCTGTTCCGCCAATGGCGGCTGATCATCTTCCAGGGGCAGGTCACGGGCGGCCTTTGCCAGCTTGCGCAAGGGCCGTGTCTGTTGCCGGATCAGCCAGGCCAGCACCGGGAAAAGGATCGCCGTCATCACCACCAGAAACAGGATCTGCTGTCCCGGAATTCCTTCGTCTTCCAATGACACATAGGGCGCCGGCAACGCGGCCGCCAGATACAGCCATTCATTCTCCGTCACTTCAATCTGGGTAACCAGCACAGGTGGATTCAGGGGCTCCAGCGTCAGTGCGTAGTGAGCCCAGGACCGCGGCAAGGCATCCAGCGGCAGCTCAGTGTTGAGAATGCGCAGGTTATCGGGGTGCACAAATTCGACGTGCAGATTGATCTGGTTGCCAAGGCGCTTGCGCAGCACCGATTCGACTTCTTTTGTGACCAGCCGTTTACGCTCGGTGTCCGGCAATGGCGCCATGTTAATGAGATTGTCATTGAGCGAGACAAAAAACCGGGTGCCCCCCATATCACGGAGCTGGTCCAGCACAATGTGCCGGTACTCCAGCGGTAGGGAGTTGAAGAACTGAGCGGTTGCCGCGGCCGACTGCGCCAGGTTGCGAGTGGTGGCCACCAGCCCCTGCACCTGTTGCGCCCGGAACGTAGCGATCCAGGCAGCACTGGAAATCACCTGGGCACCGGCCATGGCAAGCAGTGTCAGCAACAGTACCCGCCCCAGGAGTGACGACGGGAACCAGCGGGTAGCGGACAGCCAGCGCCAGAGTGCCTTTCCGAGCGGTACGGAATTACTCCGGGGCATGGGTCACCGTCGCCGCCAGGAGATAGCCCGAGCCACGCACGGTCTTGATCAGTTTCGGGTCGCGGCCCTGATCCCCCAACCGCTGGCGCAGCCGGCTGACCGCCACATCCACCACCCGGTCCAGAGGCATGGATTCCCGGCCCCGGGTGACGCCTGAAA
>CBIHLH010000118.1:0-11653 GCA_966210405.1 uncultured Marinobacter sp. | reverse complement strand
TTTCAGGCCATCCATGGCCTTCAACATTTTTGGGAGAAGCCTCCTGCCAAGGCCCCAGACCATTCAGAATATATCGACGACTATCCCTGTTGATCAGATCAGCGCGGGCGGGGACGGCTTTACAAAAATGTGCGGAGCCCGGGATGGCGGAGCCCAAGCGTCACACGGATTTGCCGCAAGGAGCGGGTTTTGGAAAGCCGTCCCCGCCCGTGCGTCAGCTCCAACCCAAGAAGGCTAGGAGCCCAACAAGAGGCCGATCAAACCAACCGCGCCCAAAAATCATGCTCATCGGCATGCTCAACAACCGCCTGAACAATCTCACCGGGGACAAGGTCGGTTTCGTCGTTCAGGTAAACCATGCCATCGATCTCCGGCGCATCGGCCTTCGAACGACCAATCGCCCCTTCCTCGTCGACTTCATCAATCAGCACATCGATGGTTCGGCCGATCTTGGCCTGCAGTCGGGCCGCTGAAATCTCGGCCTGTTTTTCCATGAACCGGGCCAGGCGCTCTTCTTTAACGTCCTCCGGAACCGCACCTTCCAGTTCGTTGGCCCTTGCGCCTTCCACCGCGCTGTAGGTGAACGCGCCCACGCGATCCAACTGGGCTTCGTCGAGCCAGTCCAGCAGGTACTGGAAATCTTCCTCGGTTTCGCCGGGGAAGCCGACGATGAAGGTCGATCGGATCGTCAGCTCGGGGCAGATCTCCCGCCACTTGCGGATGCGCTCCAGGGTTTTGCTGTCGTGGGCCGGGCGCTTCATGGCCTTGAGGACTTTCGGGCTGGCGTGCTGGAACGGAATGTCCAGGTACGGCAGGATCTTGCCTTCGGCCATCAGCGGGATAACGTCATCGACATGAGGATACGGGTACACATAGTGCAGGCGGACCCACACGCCCATTTCACCCAGGGCCTCACACAGCGCCTGCATTTTGGTTTTCAGGGGGCGGCCCTGCCAGAAGCCGGTGCGGTATTTGATATCGACACCGTAGGCGGAGGTGTCCTGGGAGATTACCAGTAGCTCCTTGACGCCGGCATCCACCAGGCGCTGGGCTTCATCCATCACATCACCGATGGGCCGGCTGACCAGGTCGCCGCGCATGGACGGGATGATGCAGAAAGTGCAGCGATGGTTGCAGCCCTCGGAAATCTTCAGGTAGGCATAATGTCTTGGCGTTAATTTTATGCCCTGGGGTGGAACCAGATCCGTAAACGGGTCGTGTACTTTCTTTGGTGGCACGAACTGGTGAACGGCGCCCACGACTTCCTCATAAGCATGGGGGCCGGAGACCGCCAGTACGCCCGGATGGGTCTCGCGGATCTTGTCGGCTTCCACACCCATGCAGCCGGTGACGATCACCTTGCCGTTTTCGTGGATGGCTTCGCCAATGGCGTCGAGGGATTCCTGCTTGGCGGCATCGATAAAACCGCAGGTATTGACCACCACGATGTCGGCATCGTTGTAGGTGGGAACTACGTCGTAGCCATCCAGTCTAAGCTGGGTGAGGATACGTTCGGAGTCCACGAGTGCCTTGGGGCAACCGAGACTGATAAAACCGACTTTGCCATTGCCGGCTAACTGGTGTGGGGTTTTGTCTGTCATAAAGCCTGCGGTGATTCCGGGCCCGGATTCCGCGCCCGCCGGTGAGTGAGGGGACGGATTTTACACCACCCGGGGCAGTCGCTGCAGCAAAACCTGCAGCCCGATGGTGGGAAAAAAGAGTCGCCAGTGGAAAGATTTGTGACGTCTGGTTCAGAACATTTTCATGAATCTGACACAATCTGCGACAGGCTTCTTGCTGATCACAAAACAAACAACTACACTTTCATACGGTTATGTGTTTGTCTGGAAGGAATTTATGGGAAAGGCAGCCTCGTTTGAACCCGGATACGCCAGAAGAGTCAAAATGAAACCTGTCGCCACCAAGCCAAATTTGCGCAATCAACAACGGGTGGACGTTGCCACCGACATTACCATTGAGAAACTCGATGGCTGCTGCCTGACCTGTTCGGTGTCCAACCTTTCCCGCACGGGCGTGATGGTTTCCTGCACTCACGAGACCTTCCGTCGGCTGATTCCCGAGCAGAAAGCCCCGGCGCCCGGCGACTGGGTAACGGTAAAAACGCGATTCTCCGTACCCGTGGTCGCGACCCAGCCGGTATCCATCATTGCCGACGGCAACATCGTCCATGTGCGCCGCATCGCCCGGGACGAGTTCCAGGTGGGCATCCAGTTTGCGGAATTCGAGGGCAACGGATTCGACTATGTAGACCGATACGTCAGCAAACTCCTGGCGGATTCCCGTAATTCCGCCTGAGCCCGCAGCCTGAGCCGAGCACAACCACCCGCTCCGAAAGGCCGACGCGCCAGGACGCTATATTGTTATAGCAGTAAACTCTAGTCGGCCGCCTTCTTATACCCTTACCGCCTCTGGTATAGTTGCATCATCAATTCGCACAGCCAAACGGCCCGCACGGCGGCAACGGACTACCATGACCACATACAACCTCACGCACCTGAAACAGCTGGAAGCGGAAAGCATCCACATCATCCGGGAAGTGGCAGCCGAGTTCGACAACCCGGTGATGCTGTATTCCATCGGTAAAGACTCCGCAGTCATGCTGCACCTGGCCCGCAAGGCCTTTTATCCGGGTAAGCCACCCTTCCCTTTGATGCACGTGGATACCACGTGGAAGTTCAAGGACATGATCGATTTCCGGGACCGCAAGGTAAAGGAATACGGCCTGGACCTGATCGTCCACAAGAATGAGGACGGCATCAAACAGGGCATTGGTCCGTTCACCCACGGCAGTGCCAAACACACCGATGTGATGAAAACCCAGGCCCTCAAGCAGGCCTTGGACAAATACAAGTTTGATGCGGCGTTTGGCGGCGCCCGCCGGGACGAGGAAAAGTCCCGGGCCAAGGAGCGTGTGTACTCCTTCCGGGACGAGTACCACCGTTGGGACCCGAAAAACCAGCGCCCCGAGCTCTGGAACATCTACAACGGCAAGATCAACAAGGGTGAGAGTATCCGGGTGTTCCCGCTGTCCAACTGGACCGAGCTGGATATCTGGCAGTACATCTACCTGGAAAATATCGAGATCGTTCCCCTTTACTACTCCGCGGTACGCCCGGTGGTTGAGCGTGACGGCACCCTGATCATGGTGGACGACGACCGCATGCCTTTGAAGGAAGGCGAGAAGCCGATGATGAAGTCCATCCGTTTCCGCACCCTCGGCTGCTACCCGCTGACCGGCGCCATTGAATCCGAGGCGGCCACGTTGCCGGAGATCATCCAGGAAATGCTGCTGGCCACCAGCTCCGAGCGCCAGGGTCGCGTGATTGACCATGATTCAGCGGGCTCCATGGAACAGAAAAAGCGGGAAGGGTACTTCTAAGATGTCACACCAGTCTGATCTGATTGCCGAAGATATTCAGGCCTACCTGAAGCAACACGAGAACAAGGAGCTCCTGCGACTGCTCACCTGCGGCAGCGTGGACGATGGCAAGAGCACCCTGATCGGTCGCCTGCTCCATGACACCAAGATGATCTATGAAGATCACATGGCCAGCCTGAAAACCGACAGCGCCAAGATGGGCACCACCGGCGAAAAGCTGGACCTGGCCCTGCTGGTGGACGGCCTGCAGGCGGAGCGCGAACAGGGCATCACCATCGATGTGGCCTATCGCTACTTCTCCACCGACAAGCGCAAGTTCATCATCGCCGACACCCCGGGCCACGAGCAGTACACCCGCAACATGGCCACCGGTGCCTCCACGGCGCAGGTCGCGATCCTGATGATCGACGCCCGCCACGGCGTGCTGACCCAGACCCGCCGGCATTCCTACATCGCCTCCCTGCTCGGCATCCGGCACATCGTGGTCGCCATCAACAAGATGGACCTGGTCGACTTCAGCGAAGCGCGCTTTAACGAAATCAAGGATGACTATCTGGCATTTGCCGCCAAGCTGGGCCTGAAGGACATCCGCTTCGTGCCGATCTCCGCCCTGGAAGGCGACAACGTGGTGAACAAGAGCGAGAACACCCCCTGGTTCACCGGCCAGCCGCTGATGGACATCCTGGAAACCGTGGAAGTGGGCCGGGACAAAAACCTGGAGCACTTCCGCTTCCCGGTCCAGTACGTGACCCGCCCGAACCTTAACTTCCGGGGCTTCTGCGGCACCATCGCCTCCGGTGTGATCCGCCCGGGCGAGAAGGTTATGGCCCTGCCCTCCCGGCGTACCAGCACCGTGAAAGAGGTGGTGACCTTCGATGGCAACCTTGAGGAGGCCTACATCGACCAGGCCGTCACCCTCACGCTGATCGACGAAATCGATATCAGCCGTGGCGATATGCTGGTCAAGGTGGAAGACGAACCCGAAGTGGGCAACCGCTTCAATGCCAACATCGTCTGGATGACCGACGCGCCGCTGGAAACCGGCCGGCTTTATGACATCAAGCTCGGGCCCACGTTCACGTCTGGCACGGTGAAGAAGATTCACCATCAGACCGACGTGAACACTCTGGAGAAGAACGAGAGCCCTTCTGCCCTGCAGCTGAATGAGATCGGCCTGTGTGAGCTGACCCTGAACCAGCCGATTGCCTTCGACGCCTACCAGCGCAACCATGCCGCCGGCAGCTTTATCGTGATCGACCGGCTGACCAACGTCACCATCGGTGCCGGTATGGTCGCCGGCCTGGCGGATGGCGGCGAATCCCTGGACCCGGTGTCCGCCGAAGAACGCGAACGTCGCCTGGCCCAGAAGCCGGCCATCATTGCCTGCAATGGCAAACAGGCACCGGCGCTGGCGCTGGCCGTTGAGCGAGCACTGTTCGATCAGGGCAAAACCGCCGTGGTCGTCACCGAGGAAAACGCCGGTGACGCAGACGAGCGCCGCCGCGTTGCCCAACTTCTGACCTCCCACGGGCTGGTCGCCATTGCTGTCAGCCTCGGCTCCGATGTCGCCAACGCCTCGGCCACCGCCGACAGCGAGCAGGACATTCCGGCGGCTGTGAGCAAGCTTGTTCAGGAGCTGGTTCGCAGTAAACGGGTCTGAAGCCTGACTCCGAGCTGAGACGTTAGAAGAGTTCCCTCATCGGTGGTTAGCTACTTGGGTGGCTGGCGCCGGGGCGGGGACTCTTTTTCTTCGGAAAAACAACTCGCTGCGCTCAGACATCTTTTTCCGGCAGAAAAAGAGTCCCCACCCCATCGCCGGCAGAGCCCGGTGATATGCGAACGTAAAAGCCCCTGAAAATATAAAGCGCGCTTTACAGCGGACCGCTGAGATGCCCGTGGACGTGGGGTAGGTCATTCTTATTCTCTAGAAAAAAGATGTCTGAGCGAAGCGAGTTGTTTTTTCGTAAGAAAAAGAATGACCTGCCCTACGGCCCTCCCGCAAACCAGAAGGCTACCGATGAATCCAGCTCCGATTCATGGCAAAATCCGGCACCTCTGAGCCAACTGCAAAAACCGACAGGAGCCGCATCCAATGGCCATCAAACACCTCCGCACTGCCTTCGCCAGCCAGTACCAGCCGGGCCAGCCCGCCCGCCTTGTTACCGGTGAGGCCCTGCAGGAGCCCGGGGGCGATTACGAAGGCCTGCACAAGCAGATGAAGCGGCTGTTCAACAGCAAGCCCGGGAAGAAATACGGCCGGTTCTCGGAAGATCTGGGAGAGTGCCCGTTCAGCGCCTGGTTGAAGGACTACCTGGAGGAAAAGCAGAGCTTTGGCGCCATGACCGACCGCCTGTTCGGGCAGTGGCAGGAACTTCTGAACGGCAGCCAGGAAGAGTTTGATGGCCACCTGATGGTCGTGCATGACGCCCTGGCCGACTCGGAAGTGGTTTACCTGTTCATTCTCGAAACCGACAGCGCCCCGCGCTTTGACGGCAACCAGTCACTGGACGCCACGGACGTTCTGAGCGTGTCTCGGCTGAACCTGGCTGTTCGCATCGAACTGGACGACTGGCGCGGCAACAACCCGGCGGAAAATTACCTGACCCTGGTGCACGGCCGTGGCACGGGTGAGCCCGGAGAGCTGTTTATTCGCCTGTGCGGCTTTACCAATCAGGTAGACGTGGAAAAGGAAACCCTGACCTTCCTGGACGCGGTGGAAGCGTTCGCCAAGTCGTCTGAACCAGAGAAAGCCGGCGAGGTGCGCAGCAAGGCCTACGCGTTCTGCAAGGAGCAGCATGCCTTGGGCGAACCGGTGGAAATCGAGGCGCTGTCCGGCTATCTGGACGAGAGCGAGCCGCAACGTTTCAAGGACTTTGCCTCCAAAATAGCGGAACTTCCGGAGAGCGGTGTGCTGCACCCGGATCACCGCAAGGTGAAGAAGCTGGTGCGAATTGCGGGCTCGGGCGGCGGCATGAGCGTGTCGTTTTCTTCCGATCTGGTGAACCAGGCGGTTTACTACGACCGGGACAAGGACGCACTGACGATTACCCGGCTTCCGAAGGCTTTGCGGGAGCAGCTTCAGCGGTATCTTGAAGCTCGCGAGGAGTGATCGGTTTGTCGTCCCACCTGGGACGGTTCGCCCGCAGTTTACGGACGTCCTGCATCCAGCCTACGCCATCGATTAATTCTCCGGTTTCCGGATTGATCGGCGGGTACGGCAGATTGCGGTCATCGCAGTAACGCTTAACGGTTGGCTGACACCAACGGAACAGCAGGCGGCCGTATTCGTCATCGGGCAGTCGCCGCTGGTCAAACATGCCAGCCCGTTTTCTTTGCCTCTGGGCCTCGGAGAGGATAATCGCGCAGGCGGACGAGACATTGAGCGACTCCACCATCCCCATCATCGGGATCACAATGTGCTCATCGGCCTGGGCCGCGGCATCAGCGCTGACCCCATTCACCTCGTTACCCAGGATCACCGTACACGGCATGGTGTAATCCGCCTCTCGAAAATCAATGGCCCGGTCGGATAGCTGTGCGGCATAGAGCTTGTGCCCTTGCCCTTTCAGAGCGGCAATCGCTTCGTCCATACTCCGGTGAGTATGAGTGGTTACCCAGTTGTAGCTGCCCCCGGCGGTTTTCCGGAACGCCCGAAAGCCTTCCTTTGGCCAGACCACGTGCATGTTTGCCAGCCCGAACGCGTCGCAGGAGCGGATGATGGCAGACAGGTTCCGGGGTTTATGGACCTGGTCGGTGAGGACGCTCAGGTCCGGTTGCCGGGTGTTGAGGGTCTGTTTGATTCGGGCGAGGCGTTCGGGGGTCATTTTGGTGTTTGAGTATTGGGTTACCGGGTTTGTCGGATTACGCCTGTGGCTAATCCGACCTACGTTTCTCAGGTGTTTCTCAAAGGCTTGGGAAGCCGCTGGCAGAGTCCTTCCCAAAACTGTTGAGGGCCATGGACGGCCCGAAACAAGCGCACATGGATGTGCTCGTAGCGTGTTTTGGGAAGGACTCTGCCAGCGGCTTCATGCACCAAAAGTCAGAATGAACGAAATAATACCACAGCCAGACTAGCAACTAGCCGAGACAAAGGTGGTTGAAGAATGAGCACCCCGTTATAATGCGCAGTTACTTTTTGCTGGCGCCACATTCAACCACCCAGTTCCCGGCGCACCATCCACCAGATTACGTGAGACCCATGGCCAAGAAGCTGTACATCAAAACCCACGGCTGTCAGATGAACGAGTACGACTCTGCCCGCATGGCAGACCTGCTCAAGACCGGCGAAACCGTCGAAATGACCGACTCGCCCGATGACGCCGACATCCTGCTGCTGAACACCTGCTCCATCCGGGAAAAAGCCCAGGAGAAAGTGTTCCACCAGCTCGGCCGCTGGAAAAAGCTCAAGAGCAAAAAGCCCGACATGATCATCGGTGTGGGCGGCTGTGTTGCCAGCCAGGAAGGCCAGGCCATCATCGACCGTGCGCCCTACGTAGACATGGTCTTCGGCCCCCAGACCCTGCACCGCCTGCCAGACATGATTACCGAAGTGCGCATGAAGGGTAATGGCGTCGGCGTGGTGGATGTCAGTTTTCCGGAAATCGAAAAGTTCGACAACCTGCCCGACCCTGGTGCCGACGGCCCGTCCGCGTTTGTGTCCATTATGGAAGGCTGCAGCAAATACTGCACCTTCTGCGTGGTGCCTTACACCCGCGGTGAAGAAGTGAGCCGCCCGGCGGATGACGTCATCGCCGAAGTCGCCCACCTGGCCAGCCAGGGCGTTCGGGAAGTGAACCTCCTGGGCCAGAACGTGAATGCCTACCGTGGCGAAACCCACGACGGCGACACCATGGACCTGGCCGAACTGATCGAACTGATTGCTGCTATCGATGGCATCGACCGCATCCGCTACACCACCTCGCACCCGGTGGAGTTCTCGGATGCCCTGATCGACGTTTACGAACGCGTCCCCGAACTGGTCAGCCACCTGCACCTGCCGGTCCAGAGTGGCTCCGACCGGATCCTGGTCGCCATGAAGCGCGGCCACACGGCGCTGGAGTACAAATCCAAACTCCGCCGCCTGCGCAAGATCCGGCCGGATATCAGTTTCTCGTCTGACTTCATCATTGGCTTCCCGGGTGAAACCGAGAAAGACTTCGAAGACACCATGAAGCTGATCAACGACATCGGTTTCGACATGTCCTTCAGCTTCGTTTACAGCGCCCGGCCGGGTACGCCGGCGTCGGATCTGCCGGATGAGACGCCGATGGACGTCAAGAAGCAGCGCCTGAGCATCCTGCAGGACCGGCTCAATCAGAATGTGATGGATATCAGCCGCAAGATGGTTGGCTCTACCCAGAGGATTCTGGTGACGGGTCTGTCCAAGAAAGACCCCGGGGAGTATGCGGGGCGCACGGAGAACAACCGGATTGTGAACTTCCGGCATGGGAACCCGGAGGTTGTCGGGCACTTTATCGATGTGGAGATTGTGGAGGCTTATCCCAATTCACTTCGCGGTTTGCCCTTGAACTCGGAGTTGCATTAAAGCTGGGATCGTATCCGTCTGAGGCCTGGCGTTGGGCTAATCTGACCTACTTGTTTTTCTTTATTCGGGCCTGCACATAGATTGATCAGGGCGAGGGCCGGAAGGGGCTTCCAAAAACGTGGAGCGCCAGGGATGGCGCGACCGAGCCCTACATGGATGTATTCACGGGCGCTTTTTGGAAGCCCCTTCCGGCCCTCGCCCGTTAAACTGAAGTCAGAAACACGTACTCCCCAAGATCGGGGAGTAAACAAAACGGAGCACTTTTGAACGCCAACGATCACAGACAATTTGACCTGCACCCGGTGGACCAGCGTCGGCTGACGACGCTGTGTGGCCAGTTTGATGAAAACCTGAAGATGGTGGAAAAACGCCTGCAGGTGAAAATCGGCCGGCGGGGCCATCACTTCCGGGTGGAGGGAGAAACCGAGCACGTGGCAGCGGCCGTGGAGGTTGTCCGGCACCTGTACCGGGAAACCGAAGCCTCGGAAGATATTCCGCCGGATACCGTGCACCTGTTTATCCGGGAAACCGGCTTCGAGCGTTTGCCCGAGGATGTGCCCTATGACGGCGCGGTAACAGTGATCAAGACACCCAAGTTGCAGGCCAAGCCCCGGGGTGCAAACCAGCAGAAGTATGTGCATAACATCCGCACCCACGACGTCAACTTCGGCATCGGGCCCGCGGGTACCGGCAAAACCTGGCTGGCGGTGGCCTGCGCGGTGGAAGCCCTGAAAGACGAGCAGGTAAAGCGTATCCTGCTGGTACGGCCGGCGGTCGAGGCCGGTGAAAAGCTCGGCTTCCTGCCCGGGGATCTGGCGCAGAAGGTGGACCCGTATCTGCGGCCGCTTTATGACGCCCTGTATGAAATGCTGGGGTTTGATCACGTCACCCGGCTGATCGAAAAGAGTGTCATCGAGATTGCACCGCTGGCGTTCATGCGGGGTCGTACACTGAACAACTCGTTTATCATTCTTGATGAAAGCCAGAACACCACCCGGGAGCAAATGAAGATGTTCCTGACCCGGATCGGGTTCGGCTCCACGGCCGTCATTACCGGCGATACCACCCAGGTGGACCTGCCACGTGGTCAGAATTCCGGGTTGATTCACGCCGCGGGCGTACTGAGCAAGGTGGCCGGTATCGGGTTTACCCGGTTTGAAGCGAAGGACGTTGTGCGCCACCCGCTGGTACAGCGCATCGTGGAAGCTTACGATTCCTTCGACGACGGGAGTGCGACGGGCCAGTGAGCGAGCTGACAGTCGATGTGCAGATGGCCTGTGAAGCCCCCGGTATGCCCGGCCTCCCGGAACTCCAGGCCTGGGCACAGGCCGCCTGGTTGGGAGAAGAGTCCTCCGAGGTAACCCTTCGGATCGTTGATTCCGACGAAAGCCAGGGCCTGAATAATCAATACCGGGGCAAGGACAAGCCGACCAATGTGTTGTCCTTCCCATTTGAAGCGCCAGCCGGTATAACGGTTCCATTGGCCGGAGATCTGGTGATTTGCGCGCCAGTGGTTAAACAGGAGGCCCGGGAGCAGCATAAATCAATGCACGCTCACTGGGCCCACATGGTGGTGCACGGAATGTTGCATCTTCAGGGTTATGACCATATTAACGATGATGATGCCGAGGCCATGGAAGCCCTCGAGATCCAGTTGCTGGCGCAGCTCGGATTTGGCAATCCCTACGACGCAGAGGAAATGGTAAAAGACTCATGAGCGACGATCAGTCGAGTCGCAGTCAGGGCAACAAGTCCTGGCTGGAACGTATATCACAGGCCTTCTCCAGCGGGCCTGAGTCCGTCGAGGACGTGCTGGAAATCCTGCGGGAATCCGAATCCCAGAGCATCATCGACACCGATGCCATGAGCATCATCGAAGGAGCCATGCAGGTGATCGACATGCGGGTGGATGAGATCATGATTCCCCGCTCCCAGATGATCACCGTCAAGGCGTCCGAGGAGCCGAAGGAGTTTCTCGGCGAAATCATTGCCTCTGCCCACAGCCGCTTTCCGGTCATCGGCGACAGCCAGGACGATGTGATCGGCATCTTGCTGGCCAAAGACCTGCTCCCCCTCGCGCTGAACAACGACATGAACTGGAGCCGGATTCGCGAAATCCTGCGTCCGCCCACCTTCGTGCCCGAAAGCAAGCGCCTGAACCAACTGCTCAAAGAGTTCAAGGAAAACCGCAACCACATGGCCATCGTGGTGGACGAGTACGGCGGGACTGCCGGGCTGATCACCATTGAGGACGTGCTCGAGCAGATTGTCGGCGAAATCGAGGACGAGCACGACTTCGACGAAGAGACCCACATCAAGGCCCGGGGCGATGGTACCTACGCGGTAAAGGCGGTAACCCCCGTCGACGATTTCAACGAATTCTTCGAAACCAGCCTGGACGAAGAAGAGTTCGACACCATTGGCGGCGTGGTACTCAAGGAGTTCGGACACTTGCCCAGACGGGGCGAAACGGTTGAATTCGGCGGCTTGCACTTTACGATAGCCAATGCCGATAACCGAGTCATCCGTCTGCTGCAGGTAATCCGAAGTGACCACTGACACCACACCGTCCCGACCACCGAACACTCCACTGTCTGCCAGCCCCTGGCTGGGCGCGGCCGCCCTCGTGGTGGCCGGCGCCTTGCAGACGCTGACCTTCTCGCCCTTTAACCTGTGGTGGCTCGGTCCTGTTTCCGTGCTCCTGATCC
>CBIHLH010000117.1:0-11669 GCA_966210405.1 uncultured Marinobacter sp. | reverse complement strand
CGTCTTTGGTTGTCATGGCCTTACTATCAGTCAGTAAACGTCAGTCAATAAACGTCTGTCAAAAAACGGTGGCATCGGAGGACTTTATCACTCGCCCGGGTCGCCATAAAGAAATCCAGCGCCCCGATTCAGCGGATGGCAAATCCTGCGGTCGCCACCGGCCCGGATACGCTACACTGCACACGGATAGCCACGCAGAAACGGATAACCCATGGCCGCAGCGACCCCGGACAACAACCGCCCCCAGAATACCCGCGCAATCATGACTTTTCTGCGTGAACACGCGCCGTTTTCCAGTATGGACGACACGCACCTGGCACACTTCGCCGAACATGCGTCTCTGCGGTTCTTTGCCGACGGCGACGTGGTGCTGTCACCGGACGACGGTGTCGTAAAGCGGTTTTACGTGGTGAAACAGGGCCGAATCCGTGGTGAGCGCCACAACGAAAAGGAAGACAAGCCGGAAACCACCTTTGAAATCAGCCTGGGAGAATGCTTCCCGCTCGCCGCCCTGATCGGTGAACGGCCGACACGCACCCTGCATCGGGCCGCCGGAGACACCTTCTGCCTCAGCATAGAGCAGGATGCCTTCATTACGCTGTTTTCTGAAAGTGAGCCCTTCCGGGACTTTTGCCTGCGCGGCGTCAGCAGCCTGCTGGACCAGGTTAACCGGCGCATCCAGTCCGGCGCCATGGCGTCGATCGGATCAAATACCTCGCTGGACACTCCGCTGGAACGCTACGCCCTGCGCAACCCCATCGTCTGCTCCCCCGACCTGCCGGTTCGGAAAGCGGTCGCGCGTATGCATGACAACAACGTCGGCAGCATCATTATTACTGACGACAACCGGCACCCCATCGGCATTTTTACCCTGCGCGACCTGCGCACCATGATTGCCGAAGAAAAAGGTCCCCTGGATACGCCGGTCCGGCAGGTCATGACCCATGCTCCCTGCCGACTGCCGTCGCATGCCGATGCGTTTGAGGCGGCGCTGCTGATGGCGGAACACCATTTTGCCCACCTCTGCGTGGTGGACGACGACGACCACCTGATTGGCGTGGTTTCCGAGCGGGACCTGTTCGCCCTGCAGCGGGTGGATCTGGTCAACCTTGCCCGCACCATCGGCACGGCAACCCATCTCCGGACGCTGGTCAGCCTTCGCTCCGATGTCTCCCGACTGGTGGACGCCATGCTGGCTCACGGTGCGGACTCCGGACAGGTGGTCAAAATCATCACCACCCTGAACGACGTTACCGTCCGCCGCGTACTGGAGCTGAATAAAAAGAAAAATGATCCAGGCATTCCCTTTACCTGGCTCACCTTCGGCAGCGAAGGGCGCCAGGAGCAGACGCTGCTGACCGACCAGGATAACGGCATTCTGTTCCAGACCCCGGAAGGCATGACCGAAGATCAGGTTCGGGAGAAGCTGCTGCCGTTCGCCCGCAAGGTAAATGACGAACTGGCCGAGTGCGGATTCACCCTGTGCAAGGGCAACATCATGGCCAGCAATCCCAAACTGTGCCTGAGCGACCGTGAGTGGGATGACTGGTTTATCCGCTTTATTGACGTTTCAACACCACAGAACCTGGTTTATTCCTCCATTTTCCTGGACATGCGAGCCGTTTTTGGCCCGATGGTGCCCCTGGACGCACTGCTGGAGAAGGTCCTGACCCGGATCCGCAAGAATGCGCTGTTTCAGAAAATGCTGGCCGTGAACGCGTTCCAGCGCAAACCTCCGCTCACCATGTTCCGCAACTTTCGCTACGTGTCAGAGGGCAACAAGAGGGCGCTGGATCTGAAGCGCCAGGGACTGGCGCCCTTCGTGGAATCTGTGCGGGTATTTGCGCTGGCGAACGGCGTGGAATCCGCCAATACTCTGGAGCGTATGAGTGAGCTGGCGGAGAAAGGCGTGTTCGATGCCAAAGACGCCAACGCGTGGAAAGAGGCCTACAGTCTGATCCAGGCCATCCGCATGCGGGCCCATCAGGAGATGCTGGACAAGGGAGAAGAACTGACAAACTACATCGATCCCGATGATCTGAACCCGCTGGACAGGCGAATTCTGAGAGAGTCATTTCGACAGGCCCAGAGGCTGCAACAGAAACTGGAAGTCACCTACCAACTCTGACACCGGGCGCCCTCCATGCTGGAACAGATCAAACACTGGATTGAACGTCGTCGTGGTAGCCAAATCAGTCACCACGACCCGGCCAACCTGCCTACGCCGAAAACCGCAGCGGATCAGCGCCTGTCGGATTGCCGGCTGATTGTGCTGGACCTTGAAACCACTGGCCTCACCCCCTCCAAAGACGAAGTCATTGCTATTGGTGCCGTTGCCATCAGCGGGGGCGCTATTAACCTGAATGACCAATTCGACCTGGTGCTTCGGCGGCCGGAACTCGATATCCGCGAAACGGTACTGATTCACGGCATTGGCCCGGAGGCGCTGACCCAGGGACACGAGACCGAGGATGCCCTGCTTTACCTCCTGGAATGGATGAACGGCGACCCATTGCTGGCCTATCACTCGGCCTTCGATCAGAAATTCCTGGAGAAAACCCTCAAGGCACAACTCGGCTACACCCTCAGCCATCTATGGATCGATGTCGCCGACCTGCTGCCTGCCTTCTTCCCGGACGCCAATCCCGGTGGCCGCGGCCTGGATCACTGGGCCGATTTTTTTGGCCTTGAAGTCAGCGAACGACACCACGCCGCCGCCGACGCACTGGTGACCGCCGAGCTCACCCTGACGGCACTGAACAGGGCCAGAAAAACCGAGATTAACACCCTACGGGCACTGCACGAAAAGCTCAAATATCATCGCAGGCTGAAAAACATGCATCGCTTCTGATGGATAACGCGTGGGGCGTTTCAAAAACGCGAATTGGCTTCCAAATTACTGAGAATTAGACCTTTTGCCAATATCTATAAATTGTTTCACCAGTAAAGTCGTGAGGGACAATTAGTCGGAGAAGTACTTATATGAATAATAAATTCTCTAACCACTGCACCTTGTCAATAACCCACCTCACGTTAACAACAACAAGACAGGAGTAATCCTATGTCAGGTCATAGCTACGACGCTGAGAAATACTGGAAGGCGAATCTTCGCCTGATCTTCGGGAGCCTGATTGTCTGGGCCCTGGTTTCCTATGGCTTCGCTATTCTGCTCCGCCCAATGCTCGCCGGTATCCCGATCGGTGGAACCGACCTGGGCTTCTGGTTCGCTCAACAAGGTTCAATTCTTGTGTTTATCGCCCTGATTTTTCATTACGCATGGCGCATGAACAAGATCGACGAAAAATTCGGCGTGCATGAGGAGTAAGACACAATGAGCCAATTTGCGATTAACCTGATTTTTGTAGGGGGTTCCTTCCTCCTCTATATCCTCATCGCTATCTGGGCAAAGGCTGGTAGCACGAAGGATTTCTATGTCGCCGGCGGCGGCGTTCACCCGGTCACCAACGGTATGGCGATCGGCGCGGACTGGATGTCAGCGGCATCTTTCATCTCCATGGCGGGCCTGATCGCCGCCGGTGGCTACGCCAACTCCACGTTCCTGATGGGCTGGACTGGCGGTTACGTACTGTTGGCCATGCTGCTGGCGCCTTACCTGCGCAAGTTTGGCAAGTTTACCGTTCCCGAGTTCATCGGTGACCGGTTCTACAGCAAGAACGCCAGACTGGTAGCGGTTATCTGTCTGATCGTGGCGTCTGTCACCTACGTTATCGGCCAGATGGCCGGTGCTGGTGTTGCCTTCTCCCGCTTCCTGGAAGTCGATGCCACAACCGGCCTGATGATTGCGGCCGTGGTTGTCTTTGTCTACGCCGTACTTGGCGGCATGAAGGGCATCACCTACACACAGGTTGCACAGTACTGCGTTCTGATCATCGCCTACACCATCCCGGCTGTATTCATTTCGCTGCAACTGACCGGCAATCCGCTGCCTCCGCTGGGCCTGTTCTCCACTCACGTGGATTCCGGCATGCCCATCCTGGACAAGCTGAACCAGGTCATCACCGACCTCGGCTTCAACGAATACACCGCAGACGTGGACAACAAACTGAACATGGTTCTGTTTACCCTGTCCCTGATGATCGGTACTGCGGGCCTGCCACACGTTATCATCCGTTTCTTCACCGTACCGAAAGTGGCGGATGCCCGCTGGTCGGCTGGCTGGGCACTGGTTTTCATCGCCCTGCTGTACCTGACTGCACCGGCCGTTGCCTCCATGGCCCGTCTCAACCTGATGACCACCATCTACCCGGATGGCACCTCCGCGGCGCCGATCCAGTACGATGAGCGGCCGCAATGGATCAAAGAGTGGGAAGTCACCGGTCTGATCCAGTATACCGACAAGAACGAAGATGGCCGCATCCAGCTCTACAACGATGTGCCGTCCTTCGAGCAAGAAGCGGATGCCCGGGGCTGGAAAGGCAACGAACTGGTCGTCAACCGGGACATCCTGGTTCTGGCCAATCCGGAAATCGCCAACCTTCCGGGCTGGGTTATCGGCCTGATTGCAGCCGGTGGCTTGGCCGCCGCCCTGTCAACGGCTGCCGGCCTGCTGCTGGCAATATCGTCGGCGGTGAGTCACGACCTGATCAAGGGCTCCATCAACCCGAACATCACGGAGAAAGGCGAGCTGTTGGCCGCCCGGATCTCCATGGCGGTGGCGATCGTGGTGGCCACCTGGCTGGGTGCCAACCCGCCAGGCTTCGCGGCACAGGTGGTGGCACTGGCGTTCGGTATTGCCGCAGCCTCCCTGTTCCCGGCGCTGATGATGGGGATCTTCTCAAAGCGTGTTAACAACACTGGCGCCATCGCTGGTATGCTGACCGGTCTGGGCTTCACCCTGGCGTACATCTTTGTGTACAAGGGTTGGCTGTTCATTCCAGGCACCAACAACCTGCCGGACACCCCGGAAAACTGGGTGCTGGGTATCTCCCCGCTGTCCATCGGTGCAATTGGTGCCGTCGTCAACTTTGCGGTAGCCTTCATTGTATCCAATGCAACTGAAGAGCCGCCCGTTGAGATTCAGGAACTGGTTGAAAGCGTTCGTTACCCGCGCGGTGCCGGACAGTCTCAAGACCACTAAGCATGAGCCCAACCTGATTTATACCTTGTATTGACAGGTTGAACACGAACGGGCTTCCTCGCTGAGGGAGCCCGTTTTTTTTAAGGAAGTGACTTTATGTTCTGGACGTTTATTGCCACTGTTTTCTGTGGCCTTGGTGCCGCCGGCATTGCCCTCGGCATCCGCGCGGCCACACGTAATACCGCGCCCAAGTGGATCATCCCCGTCTTCGCCGGAGCGGGCATGCTTGGCTACCTTATTTATGGCGAGTACACCTGGTATGACCACAAGCAGTCGCTGCTTCCCGAGGAGGCCATTGTGGTTGATACTGAGCGAGACGCCATTTTATGGCGGCCGTGGACCTTTGCGTTTCCTTATGTCACGGCTTTCACAACCGTCGATACCAAGAGCATAAATCGCGGCTCAGACGAATCCGCTGTGACGAGCTTTACGCTCTATCGTTTTGAGCAGAAGATGGCAGACGCCGTATCGCACCGGGTTCACCTGCTGAATTGTGACACCCGTGAACTGGTGCCACTGGGCTCCGACGGTCGTCCCCGCGTGGATAACATGAAGACTCTGGCCATCGGCGACGCCCTGCTGAAAACGGTCTGCACTGGCTAGCCACCGAGCATGAGCAGCCCTGGAACGCAACGCCGTATAGGCTCAAGGTTATATGATTAGCGCCTGGCTACTGATTCTGATATCAATCACGTATATATCCGTGCTGTTTGCCATTGCCTGGGCCGGCGACAAACATCCGGGACTTTATCGCCGCCGGCTTGCGCGCACACATATCTACTCCCTGTCACTGGCCGTTTACTTCACGTCCTGGACATTCTACGGCGCCGTGGGCCGGGCAACCCAGGAAGGCCTGGGCTTTCTGCCTATCTACCTCGGCCCGCTGCTGGTCTTTGTCTTTGGCGCGCCCCTGCTGCGCCGGATCATCCATATCAGCAAACGCAATAACAGCACCTCGATTGCCGACTTCATTGCCTCACGCTATGGCAAATCGCAATTGCTCGCCGCCATGATTGCCACCTTCGCCCTGGTTGGCAGCGTGCCCTACATTGCGCTCCAGCTCAAAGCCATCGCTATGGGCTTCAACGTCCTGTCCCAGACCGGAAATGGCTACCCGGAACTCAGCTCCGCCGCCTGGAACGACTCCGCCTGGTACATCACCCTGGCACTCGCTGTATTCACTGTCCTGTTCGGCACTCGCCACCTGGAATCCACGGAACATCATCGTGGCATGATTCAGGCCGTGGCCTTCGAGTCCCTGATTAAACTGGTTGCCTTCGTCGCTGTCGGGCTTTTTGTCGGTTATGGACTCTACAACGGGTTTGGTGACCTTTTTTCACACGTAAGCGACGCAAACCTGATCGGCACCCTGACCACCGATGGTCTGGCTGCCCCCGCCTTCATCACCCAAACACTGGTGGCAATGCTGGCCATCATCTGCTTGCCCCGGCAGTTCCACGTCATGGTGGTTGAAAACACCGACCATCGGGATTTTGAATTCGCCCGCTGGGCCATGCCAATTTACCTGGTGGTCGCCAGCGCCTTTGTTCTGCCAATCGCCGCTGCCGGCATGTTGTTGCCGGGAACAGCCACTGGTAACCCCGACATACTCATCCTCCAGTTACCCATCCTTGCTGGTGAAAAGTGGCTGGCGATCCTTGCTTTCCTGGGGGGAGGGTCCGCTGCAGCAGCCATGGTCATTGTCTGCTCCGTGGCCATCGCCACCATGGTAAGCAATGAAATTGTCATGCCCGCTCTGCTCAAATTTTTTCGCCCGGGGATGAACCGGCGAGCCGATCTGAGCTATTTGCTGCTCAGCATTCGGCGGGTCGCCATCTTCGTTGTCCTGTTGACCGCTTACGGTTTTTACCGGATGGCCGGCGAAGACTATAGCCTGACCGCCTTCGGCTTACTGTCCTTTGCGGCCGCAGCGCAGTTCGGCCCTGCCCTTGTTGGCGGCATTCTATGGCGCCGGGGCAATTACATGGGCGCAGTATGGGGGCTCGCACTGGGTTTCCTGATCTGGTGCTATACCCTGCTGCTCCCGGCGCTGGCCACCACCGGCTGGGTGACCGACACCCTGATCAATCACGGAATCTGGGGGCTGAACTGGACCCGGCCCACGGCACTGTTTGGCCTGGAACTTGACCAGACCAGCCACGGGATTGTCTGGAGTTTGGGCGTGAATACCGTGGTATACATCGTACTTTCCATGCTGACGCGCCAGCGAGTACGGGAAAAAATACAGATTGCCTCCTTTTTCCACGACCCCCAGCCAAAGCCGGACACCGCCCAGCACCAAAGCTGGCAGGGGGAGGTCCTCACTTCGGACTTACAGGCTTTGACCGATCGTTTTATGGGCGAAGAGCGTTCGGAAACCATTTTCCGGAACTATGAGCGGCGCAACGCCATCCGCCTGCACCCACACCGGCCCGCGTCCGCTCACCTGATGAAGTACATCGAGCGGCAACTGGCTTCGGTTATCGGTGCCTCAACGGCCAGGGTCGTGCTGGAATCGACGCTGACCGGCCGTGACATGCAGATTGAGGACGTAGTCAGTATTGTCGATGAAGCCTCTCAGGCCATGACATTCAGCCGGGAGCTGCTGCAATCGGCCATAGAAAACATCAGCCTGGGCGTCTCGGTAGTAAACCACCAACAACAACTTGTAGTGTGGAACCACCGATACCTGGAACTATTCACCTATCCCAAGGGGTTTGTACGCGTTGGCCGCCCGGTAGAAGACCTGATGCGTTACAACCTCACCAATGCCAACCTTTCCGCCCGCCGGATCGACGACATTATCGCTGACCGGTGCGCCAGTATGCGTGAGGGCCAGCCAATGTCCTATGAACGCCAGCGGCCCGACGGCACGGTTTTGCGAGTGGATGGCAGCCCGATTCCGGGCGGTGGCTATGTTACGACCTTCCAGGACATCACCGCCATGCGCCGGACGGAGCAGGCGTTGAAAGAGACCAACATCTATCTGGAGCAGCGGGTAAAAGAAAGAACGCAGGAACTTCAGGTCATCAACGAACAGATGTTGAAAGCCAAATCAGTGGCCGAACAGGCAAACCAGAGCAAGACCCGCTTTCTGGCCTCTGCCAGCCACGATCTGTTACAGCCATTGAATGCCGCCCGGTTATTTACATCGGCACTCGCCGGCAAGGCAGGTGACACAGAAGCCAAAGATCTGGTCGACCATATCGATAGCTCACTGGGGGCCGCAGAGGAAATCATCAGTACCCTGCTTGATATTTCCAAGCTCGATGCCGGCGCTCTGGAGCCCGACATCGCTGCTTTCCCCGTAAACGAAATCATGCGGCACCTTGCCACGGATTTTTCGGCCATTGCCAAGGACCAGGGATTGGAGCTCCATGTGGTTCCCAGCAGTGTCTGGGTACGATCCGATGCCAAGTTGCTGCGGCGCGTGGTCCAGAATTTCCTCTCAAACGCCATCCGCTATACACCGGAAGGCAAAATCCTGCTGGGTTGCCGTCGACTCCGAGGCTATCTCCGCATTGAGGTATGGGACACAGGCCCTGGAATACCCGAGGATCAGTTGGCCCATATTTTTGAGGAATTTCGCCGGTTTCAGCACGGTAGAGACAAAAAGGGCCTGGGTCTCGGCCTCGCTATTGTCGACCGTATCAGTGGCATGCTGAACCATCCGGTCAATGTGCATTCCATCCAGGGCGGAGGCAGCGTTTTCGGCATCACGGTGCCGACGGCGCCGGCAGAACCCTCCCAGCAACTGGCTAACAAGCCAGCAGCCGCCTCACGACGGGTTTCCAACCTCGGTGGGTTGCATGTGCTGTGTATCGATAACGACCCAGCCATTCTGCAGGGTATGGTAGCGCTCCTGGGTAACTGGCAGTGTGACGTAACCGCTGCGGAAAGCCAGGAAGATGCCATGGAAAAGCTCGCGGGGATCAAGCCTGACATCATCCTGGCCGATTATCAGTTGGACGACAACAAGAATGGCCTGGATGCCATGGACAGCATCCGTCGCACCATCGGCGATGATATACCGGGTATACTCATTACCGGCTACATGGCACCGGAAGTCCGGGAGGATGCCGTCGGTCGCGGCTACCATATACTGTATAAACCGGTTAAACCCGCGGCCCTCAGGGCCCTGGTCAATAAGCTACTGAAGCAGAAACGCGCATGACGAACGCAAACACAGCCAGTGCAGGCAATGCCTTCGCCAAACTGTCTTTTCTGATCATCGACGACTTCGAAAATTTCAGGCTGTCCATGCGTCAGATGCTCAGAAGCTGCGGCGCTGACAAAATTGAGCTGGTTTCGCACGCAACGCCGGCCGTACAGTACTGTACCTACAACCACGTGGATGTCGTGCTGTGTGATTACAACCTCGGTGAAGGCAAGAACGGGCAGCACATTCTCGAGGAGCTTCGACACAAGAAACTGCTCAAGCGCTCGTCACTGTTTCTGATGGTGACGGCGGAAACGTCCAAGGAAATGGTCATGGGCGCCAGGGAATATCAGCCAGACGGCTATCTCACAAAGCCAATCAACCGGGCCATGCTCGAGACTCGCCTGAGCAGCCTGATAAACCAGCGCAACGTCCTGCTGCCAATCAACCGCGAAATTGATAACGAAAACTTTCCGGAAGCCATTTCGCTCTGCCTCCAGGCCCTGAACAAGCAGACCCGCTACAAAACCTGGCTCATGAAAACCCTTGGCGATCTTTACTTCCAACTGGGCGACCTGGCCCATGCCCTCAAGGTCTATAACGATGTCATTGCCCAGCGGGAACTGTCCTGGGCCACACTTGGGCGTAGCAAGGTGTTGCTCGCATCCCGCAATTATGACGAAGCCGTCGACAGCCTCAGACAACTCCTCAGCAAACATCCGGATTATATGGAAGCCTATGACTTGCTGGCCGAAGGCCTGCGCCTCCAGGGACGTCCAACACAAGCACAGCAAATACTTGAAACGGCGGCGGAGCATTCACCCAATGCCTTGCTGCGCCAAAAGCAGCTTGCCGAACTCGCCGGGGCCAATCAGGACCTCGACACATCCTGTGCCGCCTGGCGACGTACAGTGGCACTGGGCGCCCACTCGATCCATGACAACCCTGATCATCACCTTGGCCTTGGCCAGGCCCTGGCAGACCTGAGTGAGGGCGACCCGGGAGAAGAGGGCCAGGCACAAGCCTCTGAGGCACTGGCTGTACTCGCTAAAATGGAGAGGCGGTTCTCCGACGACGAACACATAGCGCTTCGTAGCCAGATTGTTCAATGCCGGGTGCACGCCGGCCAGGGCCGGAATGCGCAGTCAGAGGCCATCCTGAAACGCCTCAGGTCGGAGCTGCCGGATCCGTCAAGCATGCCGGCTGACATGGGGCTGGACTATGCCAAGACCCTGTATCGAACGGGCCAGGAAACGGAAGCCAAATCCCTTTTGGGCATATTGGCAGAACGTTTTGGTGATGACTCCGAGATATTGCAAAAAATCGAGAACCTTCTGGATGAGCCCGTGGGCTTCCGTGACAAACTGAAAGCCCGCACACTGAATCGTGATGGTATCAAAGCCTTTGAGTCCGGGAACCTGGAGTTGGCCGTTGAAACCTTTGAGAAAGCGCTTGATATCGTTCCGGGCCACGCTGCCCTTAATCTGAATCTGACACAGGTCCTGATGAAGGAGTACGAGAGCCACGGTCGCGATCCGGAGCTGCTCAAGCGCTGTGAGGCCTGCCTGGACCGACTTTCCGGACTACCTGAACAGCATCGGCAGTTTCGGCGCTACCTCGCCTTACAACGCAAACTGAAGGGATTAGGAGCATGACGGATCCGAACATCGACTTTTCCATGGTACTCGCATCTGCCGTTCACGACATGAAAAACTCGCTGGGTATGCTCCTGAATTCTCTGGACGAACTACGTGTCGAAAACGAACAGACGCTGCGCAACTCCTCTCGCTTCAACACCCTTCAGTACGAAGCTGAACGGATGCACAACGATCTGGTTCAACTCCTCGGAATCTACCGGCTGGGCGAGAACAACCTGTCGGCTCATATTGAGGAGCACTTTGTACCCGACTTTCTCTCCGAGCACCTTGCCAGACACACCCCGCTCCTGGAGGGGCTCGGCATCGAATACTCCATAGAGGCGGAGGAAATCAACGGTTTCTTCGACCAGGATCTTTTGACCGGCGTACTCAACAACACCTTAAACAACGCAATCCGCTACACCCGGAAAAAAATCCGGCTCACCGCCGGCGAGCGAGACGGTTACCTCGTGATTGGTGTTGAAGACGATGGAACCGGTTACCCAGACAGCATGCAACACACCGGCACCCTGAGCTTCAAGTCTCTGGATTTCAACAGTGGCAGCACCAGCCTCGGGCTGTTCTTCGCATCATCGGTTGCCAGCCTTCACCGTGAGGGAAGCAGAGCCGGTTCGATTAAGCTGCACAACGGTGGCAGCTTTGGTGGTGGGGTTTTTGAGATCTGGCTGCCCTGACTGGCGCAACGAAAATCAAATTTCAGGCAATAAAAAACCCCAGTATCGGTTGATACTGGGGTTTTGGTATTAGGCGCCTG
>CBIHLH010000116.1:0-11714 GCA_966210405.1 uncultured Marinobacter sp. | reverse complement strand
CTGGAAAAGCTTTGGCGCCAGGCCGATAGAGGGCTCGTCCATCAGCAGGCAGCGAGGACGACTGAGCAGTGCCCGGCCAATGGAGACCATCTGCTGCTGACCACCCGAGAGATTGCCCGCCCGGGTCTGGTAGAACTTTTTCATCACCGGCAAAATCGACAGCACCCAATCGATTCGTTCCGCGCGCTCTTTTTCAGGAACACCGGCAGCCCACATGCCCAGGCTCATGGTTTCCTCCACGGTCATACCAGGAAAAACACCACGGCCTTCAGGTACCATCGACATGCCGGCCATGGACATAGCCCGGGGCTCTGTGACCGCGGCCTTACCATTGAAAAGAATTCGGCCACCTTCGTGGGGCACCAGGCCAAAAATGGACTTCAATAAAGTGGATTTGCCCGCACCGTTGTGACCGATCAGGCACAGCACTTCATTGTCATTAACGTGAACATTGATATCCGTCAGCACGGGCCGGCCACCATAACCGACCACCAGATTCTCAACCTCGAGTATTTTGTCCGTCATGGTTATCGCTCCCCGAAGTAAATAGCCGCCAGGGCCGGGTCGTTCAGGATGGTTTCCGGCTCGCCATCAGCCAGCAGTTTGCCTTGATCGAGAAAAGCAATGCGATCAGAAATATTCACCACAATATCCAGGTTGTGCTCGATAATGCAGACGGTAATACCCTCTTTTACTTCCTCTCGGAGCAGTTGCAGGAACAGGTTATAGGAGTTGGGATCAAACCCGGACGCAGGCTCATCCAGCAGCCACAGGCGGGAGTCCGTCGCCATGATACGGGCGAGACTCAGGAACTTGCGCTCCGCGTAGGCAAGATCAAGCGCACGGGTGTGGCGCTTATCGATCAGCCCGGTTCTCTTGAGAATCTGGCTCACCTTGTCATATCGCCTGGCCTTGCAGGATTTTCCACCAGGTTGCCAGAGCCAGGATCCCGGCTCCATCACGGTCAGGACGTTTTCTTCCACCGTCATGTGGGTGAACAGCCGAAGATCCTGGAAGGTCCTGGCGATACCTTGCCTGGCAATTTTCCAGGGCGCCTTGCCAATCAACGATTCACCCTGCCAGCGCACGTTGCCTTTTGAGGGCTGAATATGCCCCGTGATCATATTAAACAACGTCGTTTTACCCGCTCCGTTTGGGCCGACCAGGGTAGTAATGATACCCGCCCGCAGGTTCAGGGAGACATCATCAATGGCTTGCAGGCCACCAAAACTCTTGCTCAGGTTACCGATCTCCAGCAACACCTCCTGATCATCAGTAGATCCTGCATAGAGGGAGCCGGGAACAGGACTTGTCATGTCCTGAGTTATTGTCAACTGCTCACTCATTTGCTACCTCCCGGTTGTGAGCTCACAATCCCGCCAGGGCGGAAAATCATCAGCAACACCATGGCCAGTCCGTACACGATTTGCTGAATGGAACCGATTTCGGTCTGGGGCAGGAATGACAGGTAAGTCAGGGCACTGGGCAAGAGCATCAGCAACGCAGCGCCTAACAGCGGGCCCAATATCGTGGCGGTGCCTCCGATGATAACCATTGCCATCACCAGTACCGATGTATCGAGCATGAAGCTCTGAACATTGATAAAGCTCATATAAAAGGCGTAGAGCCCGCCGGCAACCGCGGCCAGCGAAGAAGACAACACAACGGAGAGCGTCTTGATCACCGTTATGTTCTTGCCAGATGCCAATGCGGCCGATTCACTGTCCCGTATTGCTTTGAGGCTTCGGCCGAAGCTGGTGTGTACCAGAGTTCGGATAATGACAATAATAATCAGCAGGCAGATCAGTGACATCAGCAGGAACTGCCAGGGTTTGTAAACCGGATAGCCAAACAGTTCCACAGCGGGAATCCCGATTACGCCGCCAATACCCCCGGTGAAACTCTTCCACTCAGAGAACAGGGTAACTGCCAGCACCTGCAGTCCCAGAGAGGCCGCCACGAAATATTCGCCTCGTACCCTTAGAGCGGGTAGCGCCAGCAACAGAGACGTTATAGCAGCAGCACCCATGGCCACGGGTATGGCCACAAAAAACTCCGGGGTGACATTCATCGCCACCAGGGCTGCGGTATAGCCACCAATTCCAAAGAACACTGCATGTGCCAGAGAGAAGATACCGGCGTAGCCGATAACAAAATTCAGTGTGGTCGAGAGGATCGCGTAAACCGAGATCAGGACCAGCAAGTTCAGTATATAAGCTGTCATGTCAGCGCCTCACGAAACCGTCGCCCGCCCAAAGAAACCGGACGGTTTGAAGATGATGAAGAAGAACAGGATCGCGAAGGTAATCGCCTCGCTCCACTGGGTGCCCAGCTTCCACAACGCCAGGTTCTCCGCCACCCCGATCAGTAGGCCGGCACAGGCCGCGCCACGGAGACTACCAATACCACCGACAATGGTCGCGGCCAGGCTGATCAGCATGACATGGTGTCCGACCGCTGGATTGATACCGGTACCAGCGGCGGTGAAGATGGCGCCAGGCACCACCAAGAGAGAGCCAAGGGCAAAGGCGTAAGTGGACAGCCTGCGGGGGCTGAGCCCGAACACCCGCACCAGTTCCGGATTCTCACTCAGAGCTCGCAACCCCTTACCCACAAAAGTGCGGGTCAGGAAGAAGTGCAGCACCACGAAGCAGATAATGGCGCACACAATGGCCAGTCCGTTCAGCGGCGAAAGGTAAAGCCCTGGCACGACCTCCACAGCATTGCTCAGGGGCGTGGCAACAGACATGAAGCCCCGGCCAAACACACTGCCCAGCAGATTTTGCACCACAATACCGATGCCGAAGGAGGCCACGAAAACGGTGAAGAATGACCCTTCGTGACGCTGAATCGGCGCGTACATGAAGCGATCCAGCAGCACACCGAACACCACCGCGCTGATGGCCGCCACCGCGACCGCAATAGTCCAGTGCAGACCCAGCCCAACCAATGCGAAGTGGAACAGGTAGGCCGCGATTGCAAACGTGGCGCCATGGGCAAAATGGAATATCTTGGTAGAACCGAAGATCAGCGAAAACCCGGCTGCCGTGAGGGCGTAGATCGCCCCCACCTGCAAACCGTTTGCAAGGAGTTGCAGAAACAGCATGACAGCCCCTTACTCCGCAGCCTTGACAGAGACCACCTTGCCACTGCCGGAACCGTCCACCTCAAGTACCTGGATCGGTGCCAGCAGGGTGCCATTCTCCTGGAAGGAAACCTCGCCACCGACCAGTTTGAAAGTGTCCGTGGCCTTACGCTGAGCCAACAGATTGGCGCCTGTAATGGCTTTGTCCTGCGTCTCCAGGGCTTGAGCAAGCAGTGCAAATAGCCTGACGGCGTTGTAGTAGTTGGCAATGTAGGAAGTCGGATTTTTGTTATATTTTGCCCGGTAATCGTCTACAAAACGCTTGGTGACCGGATCTTCGGAGTCCCAGTCTATGCTCTGGGTGGTAAACAAGGCCCCCTGGGCTTCTTTCAACTGTTGCAGCTCAGGAACAGAAAACGCCGAGTAACTGGCAATCTGCGCCTCTACACCATTATCACGTAACTGTTTCACAATCTGCAGTTGCTGGGAACCGTAGGAAGCCACATAGACTACATCCGGATTGCCACTGCGAACCCTTGCAGCTACCCCGCTAAACTGCTGGGCTGAAGCAGGAACGGAATGGGACTCCACCAGTTTGGCGCCCAGTGAGGGCAAGATTTTCTCCAGCTCATTGAGAATCGACTCCCCAAGCGGGTCATCAACGTACACCAGGGTAAACCGCTTATGGCCCAGGTCGTTCACTGCGTATCTCGCCAACGCCCCTACTTCGTTGTTCGCCAGCGGAATAACGTTCCAGAAGTAGTCGCCCAGTTCCGCCAGATCAGGACCGACGCCACCGCCGTTTACCGCCACCGTCTGGCTGCGCTGGGCCAGCGTGGAAATGGCCTTGGAGACCCCGGTGAAGGCCGACAGCACGTAGGGAACACCCTCAACGTTAACCAGCTTGTTCATCGCAACAACGCCCTGCTGGGGCAAAGCCTGACTGTCTTCGTAAAGAATATTCAGTTGGCCTGACAGCATGCCGTCTTCGTTGACGTGCCTGGCCGCCAGGTCCGCGCCCGACATGAATATGTCACCGTAGGTGGCATTGGGTCCGCTGAGTGGAAAGACCGCGCCAATATTGATGTCATCCGCCTGAACGGATGCACCAGAAGCAAGCCCTATGGCGAGTGCAAAGGAAGAGAGTGTCTTACGTAACATAAGCTGTCCTCGGTATTGTTGTTGTCCAGTTCCAACCTAACACCGATTCAGCAGCGCACAATTTGGCATTTATTAAGACCCCGTTAAGGCATTATGAATATGGTCCAGGCCTCAGTACCTGCGCTTTCGGTTACTCTTGTCTGGGTCAGGCATAAAAGGAGCAGAACCATGAACTACCGCCGACTTGGAAACACTGGCATGAACGTCTCTCGCCTTTGCCTCGGTACCATGACCTACGGCTCGCCAAAATGGCGCGAGTGGGTGCTGGATGAACAGGCCAGCCGGCCATTCATAAAGCAGGCACTGGACGCCGGCATCAACTTTTTTGATACCGCCGACATATATTCGCTGGGGGAGTCGGAGCGCGTTGTCGGCAAGGCCCTGCTGGATTACGCGCCGCGTGAGGATGTGGTCATTGCCACCAAGGTGTTCAACCCGATGGGTGAAGGCCCCAATAACAGGGGCCTTTCAAGAAAACACATCATGGCCGCCATCGACAGTTCCCTGCAGCGGCTGGGAACCGACCATGTCGATCTTTATCAGATCCATCGCTGGGACTATCACACACCCATCGAGGAAACCATGGAGGCGCTTCACGACGTGGTGAAGGCCGGCAAGGTGCGTTACCTCGGCGCATCGTCCATGTTTGCCTGGCAATTTGCCAAAGCCCAGTTCACCGCCGAAAAACATGGCTGGACCCGCTTTGTGAGCATGCAGCCGATGTACAACCTGATCTATCGGGAAGAAGAACGGGAGATGATCCCCCAGTGTGCCGACCAGGGCATCGGCGTGATTCCGTGGAGCCCCCTGGCCCGGGGTATCCTGGCCGGAAAAACCATCCAGGGCGAAGGTGGCGAGACCGCCCGCGCGCGCACGGACGAAAATACCCGCAAATGGCGCCTCGGTAGTGACATTGATCAGCCTGTTATCACAGCCCTCCGGGAAGTGGCCGACAATCGAGGAACATCGATGGCGCAAGTGGCCCTGGCATGGGTATTGTCCAACCCTGTGGTCACCGCCCCCATCATCGGGGCCAGCAAGCCGGGCCACATTGAAGAGGCGCTGGCCGCGCTGGCCCTGGAGCTCAGCAACGATGAAATAGCCAAACTGGAGACCCACTATGTGCCTCATAAGGTGGCTGGACACCGCTGAATAGCAGCAAAAAGGCGGGACCTTCGGCTTCCGGTCGCCAACCGTCAGAATGGCAGGGTCAATACCGCACAAACCAGACTGCACACAACCAGTGCCGCCAGCGAGAACTTCCGGCTCCAACCGTAGGAGGCGGTGCGGGCGTTGTAGCCCGTGCAACGTTCCAACAACAGAGCATTGGCGGAATAGGGGGTGCCGGCGATGGTAATCCCCCATCCGGTGATCATGCCCAGCCCCAATCCCAGCAACCCGTACTCCGGCCAGATAGGCCCGAGAATACTTCCCGACAGAGTGCCGGAGATAATCGGATTAATGCCGACCGCGCCGCCGATGAAAAACAGCCAGGGTACCGCCATGGCCACCAACGGATAGGCCCAGATGGCGAGACTGAAATCCACGCCCAGCCAGCTCAGGGCAAACGTGCCGATGACGCCACCCAGAAAAGACGAGCCACCCATAATCACCAGTTCATTATTCACGCCCGCCAGTGAGGGCAATGCCACCACACCATCGACGACCCGACGATAGGACAGACCCACCAGCACTGCGGTCAGACAACTCAGAGTCACTGACAGGGAATAGACCAGCCCCACCTTCGCGCTAAGCACGAAGGCCCCGACGCAGATCAGGGCAATGATGGCCACGAATCTCAGCCAGGGAAACAGGGCGGATGGCTCGCCCTCCGGCGCTACCGCCAACTCCGCTCGGGGTGGCTCCTCTTCCCTTGCCAGCGCGCCTGCCACCAGATAAAGAATGGCAATGGGCAAGCCCACGGCGATCAGTTTCCAGCTCGACAGATCCGGTAAAAAGGTGACGGTCATGACAATGGAGATAGACAGCGGCGAGGCCATGGGCGACGCACCGAAGCCACGCACCACCGCACGCGCGGCATTACGCGCCAGGGAGCTGTCACCCTGCTCCTTCACCTGAACGCCAATCATGGTTGCCACCACGCCAACCGACCCGAAGTTTAAGGGAATGGACAGCAAAGCCGTGCCAAACGTCATGCCCAGGTAGCGGAAAAGCGATTGCCCGGCAAACAGGCTACGAGATATGGCTTTCAGGTCTTTGGATTGGCTCAGCACCGATGACAGCAGCATCACGGTGATAATCAACGCACCGATGCGCGCCATATTACCTGCGGCTTTAGGTAAAGCCGCAGGTTCATACTGCAGGGCCAGCACGGTGAACACCAGGATCAGGGAGAACAGAACCCGCCCCACTGTCCTCAGATTGCTCCAGCCCAGAACAATCGACAGACAGGCGAAAACGGTCGCCGCGGCCGCATTACCCGGAACGAAGGTCACTATCCCGCTAAAAAGAGCCAGATAGGCAAGAGCGGAGCGGGATCGGCTGTAACTGTCCGGATGGTTCATCACTGGCGTTCAGGCTGGTGGTAACAGTCGGGCCCCGGTGAGCGCCTGCACGCTCTCAAAGGTGTTGTCTCCAAACAACTCAACCAACTGCAGCCCGTTCTCTGTCACGTCAATAACGGCCAGATCCGTGAAAATACGGCGCACGACACCAGTGCCGGTCAATGGGTAGGTACACTCATCCAGAATTTTGGGTTCATTATCGCGGGTGGTATGACGCATCACCACAAACAATTTTCTGGCACCCACCGCGAGATCCATTGCACCGCCAACGGCCGGCGGGAATTTGTCATTGTCTGTCGCCCAGTTGGCAATATCCCCGTTTGAGGACACCTGGAAAGCACCCAGTACGGCTATGTCCAGATGACCACCACGCATCATTGCAAACGATTCAGCGTTGTCGAAATAGCAGCCTCCCGGCAGCAGTGTGACGTATTGCTTGCCCGCATTGATCAGGTTGGGATTCTCCTCACCCGGAGCAGGTGCCGGGCCGACACCCAGGATACCGTTTTCACTGTGGTAGATGACCTGCTTGTCGGCGGACACATGGTTTGCCACCTTTGTGGGCATCCCGATTCCAAGATTGACGTAGGCGCCATCCGGAATATCCTGGGCGACACGACGGGCCATTTCGTCGGGGTTAAGCCGCAACATGACACGCCTCCCCTGCTACCACCCGATCAACAAAGATACCAGGCGTTATGACATGTTCGGGATGCAGTTCACCGACGCCAACGATGGCGCCAACCTCAGCAATGGTCGTTTCCGCGGCGGTCGCCATCATGGGATTAAAGTTCCTTCCCGCAGTGTTGTAGGTCAGATTTCCCCACATGTCCGCACATTCTGCCTTTACCAGCGCAAAGTCGGCGTACAGCGGCATTTCAAGAACATACCCTTTGCCATCAATGACCCGGGTTTCCTTCCCGTCTGCCAGCCTGGTGCCATAGCCGGTGGGCGTATAGAAACCGCCAATTCCCGCGCCGGCAATCCGGATACGCTCACTCAGCGTTCCCTGCGGTACCAGTTCCAGTTCCACCGAGCCTTCCTCAAAGCGTTTCTCAAACCATATTGAGCCGGCCGAACGCGGGAAAGAGCAGACGATCTTTTTTACCAGACCATCCCGGAGCAGCGACGCAATACCTTCCTCAGCCACCCCGGCGTTGTTGGAGATCACCGTCAGGTCCCTGGCGCCATGCCGGCGCAATGCTTCAATGAGTTGTAGAGGGATTCCCGAACTTCCGAAGCCGCCTATCATGACCCTGGCACCATCGGGTATATCAGCTACGGCCTCTCTGACCGTATTCACTCGTTTATCAATCACAGCGCATCACCCAGTTTTCAAGGTTAAAATCAGCCGCGAATCACCGCTGCGGAAGAGGGGTTGAGAAATCGCTTACCCATATACATCAGCGCAATCAGACCCAGACCGATGAGGTCGGAAACCAGCTCCGGGTATATCATCAATCCTCCCGCCATGAGCGCCAGCGCCCGGAGTGGAAAGCCGATAATACCAACACGGTACAGGTACCCCTCCATCGCGGAAGCCATAAGCCATATGGCTGTGATCGCCGTTACAGTCGACCAGAGAATGTTGGAAAGCTCACCCTGAAGTATCAGTGACGGATTCAGGACAAACAGGAACGGCAGAATGAACAGGACACCACCCAGTCGCATGGCATAGAGGCCGGTTTTTGCAGCATTTGAGCCAGCCACGCCGGCGGCAGTGATGGCCGCCAGAGAAACCGGTGGTGTGATATAGGACAGCATCCCCCAATACAGAATGAACAGATGGCTCGCCAGGGGGTTCAGGCCGGCATCAACCAGCGCCGGGGCCAGCAGGATGGACAGGAAAATGTAGCAGGCACTGACGGTCATGCCCATGCCGAGAACAAAGCTGGTCACCGCACCCGCCGCCAGCATCAGAGGGATACTGCCATCTGCGTATAGCAACAGCTCGCGGGAGAAAGCGCCGGCGACACCGGTGTAGGATAGCCCGCCCACGACCAGGCCGATACCCGCCAGGACCGCTACCAGATTCGACACATTGGTCGTAAGGTCTGCGATAAATGCCCGCGCCCGACGAACGTTCAGACGATACTTGCGTTTGAACAGGCCAACAACGAGCAACACCACCGACGCGTAATAGGGAGCATAAGCCTCCAAGCGCATAACAAGCAGCATGTAAATCAACATGACCAGGGCCAGGAGATATGGCCACCCTTCCTTCAGGGTCTCCTTGAGAGAGGGAATCTCGGAGTCCGGCAGTCCCTCCAGACCACGGCGAGCGGCATAATTGTCCACTTGGAACAACAGCGCCAGATAGAACAGCAGCGCCGGCAAGAAGGCTGCTATCATGATCTCGGCGTACGGAACACCCAGAAATGAAGCCATGATAAACGCCACCGCCCCCATCACCGGTGGCATCAGGGTACCGCCGGTTGAGGCGCATGCCTCGACAGCACCTGCGTAATGGGCCGGGTAGCCTGATTTCTTCATGGTCGGGATCGTAATCGGCCCGGTGGTCAGGATGTTCGAAATCACACTACCAGAGAGGCTGCCCAGAATACCGCTGGACAAGACAGACACCTTCGCAGGCCCACCCCGGCTTCGCCCCATCAGAGCGGTGGCAAACTTCATGAAAAAATCGCCGCCACCGGTAATCGTCAACGCGGCACCAAACACCACAAACCCGATAACCAGTTGCGCGACCACCTGCATGGGGATACCGATGATGCTCTCAACGCCAATGACATGGGCCCGAATAAGCTCCGGTAATTCGTATTGGTTCCCCCAAAGGAATCCCGGCATGCTGTCGGCATAAAGAGGATAGGTCCCGAAGAACAGCGATACGGCCAGCAACGGCCACCCCCCGCAACGACGCACACCTTCAAGCACCAGTACCAGCAGAATGCCGGAGAGTATCGTAGCTTCCACAGGCGCAAAATACTCCCACCCCATGTTGATCATGGTCAGGCCGTGGTAGCCCAGATAGCCACAGCAGACGAGTGCCAATCCGGCAAGTACCCAGTCATACCAGGAAATCCGATTGCGTGCACCGGACCAGGCCGGAAAGCACAAAAATGCAGCAGCCAGAAATATTCCGATAAGGTAATAAAGGTAGGAGTTTCCCAACGGTTGAAACCCCAGGAGCTCAAGGTTAAAAGTCTGGTTGATTGCCATGAGCAACCCGAGAGACCCAAGAGCCAGGACAGTCCAATAGCCGGTTCCACGCAGACGTCCTTTGTCGGAGTTTTGGAGTTCAGGGGAAGTGTTCGGGGTATCAGCACCCTGCGGAGAAGTCATTTTGGGAAGTGCTCCTGAATTAAAATACTGAGCGACGGTACCTGCCTGCAGGTTACCGCCGCTCCAGTCATTACCATTAAACGATCAGAGTGCTCCAAGTGCTTTCTGGCGATGCTTTTCCCAGCTCTTGGCAAACTCTTCGTCGCTCTTGCCTTCGGCTTCGGCAACAGCCTTCGGCCAGGCTTCCAGCAGCGCATTCAGGCGTGCAGTGCGGGCATCATTCCAAGCTTGATGTTCTTCAGTCCAAATACCTTTTTCTTTAAGGTACCGGATGGCGCCCTCGTGGAACGGTACATCAATAGCTGGCACCCCTGACCTGGAAAGCTCCCAACGAGGCATTGCAGCGGTGGCATCCTTGTACATCGGATACGTTTGATCCAGTGCCTTGAGCATGTTGTATGCAGCATCGGCATCCATTTCGGCTTTCACAGCTATTACAGGATAGCGATAGGCCATTATGTTGACGGGATTTTCTTCGCTGATACCGGCGCCAATCGTTTCTTTAAACGGAGCAAAAAACGGAGCAACCTCACTGACCTTCGCCCAGGATTCTTTGTCACTGGGATCCATGTTGAGCCAGCGAATACCACGAGGAGATTCTGCCAGCTCATAGACATGGCTTGGCGTGGTCGTTGTACACGAGGCATCGGCTTCCCCACGGGCCAATGAGCTCATAGCACTGGCATAAGTCGGGAAGACCACCGCTTCTACATCGTCCTCTGTCAGACCGGCGAATGCCAAAAAGGCGTTACATTTAACGTTGATCGACGGGTTACCCGCTACGTAAGCAAAACGCTTTCCCTTGAGATCTTCCAAAGTCTCGATTCCGGCATCCTTGGCTGTAAAAATACCAATCGATGAAGGACGTCCCGCGAGGGCCCGCAAATTCTGCGGCCCCCACTGGCGAGTCGCAAAATCATATACACCTTCGGCCGCAAAGAAGGTTTCTGTTGCCAGGAAACCAACGGTTGCCCTGCCACTGAGCAGCGGCTGCAGTCGACCGATGGCGGAACCAGAAGGTTGAATACGGATACGGGTGCCATATTTCCTGCCAAACGCATCCGCAATCGCTGACGCTTCCGCATAACCGGCGGATCCGACATCATAGGAAGACCAGGTCATGGTATCCGGAAGCTTGGGATCTGCGGCATGGGCAAACGCACTTACGCCAAACACGAGAGCGGCGGAGCAGAGGGAGGCCGACAGCGGCCGCATGATATTTAGTGAACGAAAAACCATAGACATCTCCCGATGTTATTGTTGTTTCAATACAGGCCTGCCAACGCAAAAAAGCATCGACAGATGAACTGCCATAAAAAAAGTACATGCAGTTCGCACCAACCTAAACTTTCACCTGAGGGAGGTCAATGATTTCCCTATTCGCTAGTAAATCATTATTTTATCGGAAATATGCTTTTATTTTATAGCGTGCCGGAGCCTCTGACTTACCTGGAGTTTACCAACGCAAGATAAACAAAAGTCGTAACCAGCCCCCTTACCGACGGCTCCCGCCAATCAGTACATCAAGGAAGGCAAAAACAGGGAAATTTCCGGGAAGAACATCAGTAAGGCCAGCACAACGGCTTCCGCAGCCAGAAACCATAGTGTCCCCCGGACAATGGTTCCAAAGGGCACCGACGCCC
>CBIHLH010000115.1:0-11943 GCA_966210405.1 uncultured Marinobacter sp. | reverse complement strand
GCCACATCATCGATGATGTGGCTTTTTCCTGGCTGATTGCGAGTCAGAGTGTGGGCAAACTCAGAGGCTATCGGGTTGGCATTCGGGCCGCGCATCGGCGAAACACGGTAATTTGTCGCAATGGTCCGCAATGCGCAGGATCGTCGGGTAGTCGCTCAGGTCGCAATCGAAGCGGCGGGCATTGAATACCTGCGGGACCAGGCATATGTCTGCCAGCGTCGGCACATTGCCGTGGCAAAAATTACCGGTTTCAGAAGCGCCGGCGAGCATTGTTTCCATAGCGAGGAAGCCCTCATGGATCCAGTGCCGATACCAGTGGAGCTTGCGTTCATCCTCGATGCCCAGTTCACCCGTCAGGTACTTGAGTACCCTGAGGTTGTTAAGCGGGTGGATTTCGCTGGCCACCACCTGGGAGAGGGCCCGCACCCGGGCTCGTCCCTCAAGGTCGTCAGGTAGTATCGAAGGCTCTGGATGGCGCTCCTCAAGGTATTCGCAGATCGCCAGCGACTGGGTCAGCCACCGGCCCTCATCCGTTTCCAGTACCGGCACCAGGCCCTGCGGGTTTCGCACGAGGCTGTCCTCGCTGCGCTGCTCATCCCTGACCAGATTGATCGCGACCTGTTCATAGGCGAGCCCTTTCAGATTAAGCGCAATGCGTACCCGGTACGCTGCCGATGAACGGAAATAACCATACAGTTTCATGCACCCTCCCCCTACGTCGGCTGGTAATGCACCACCTGCTGATCAATGGCGCCGAAGATGGTGTTGCCCTGGTGATCAAACATCTCAATACGCACTCTATCGCCGAACCGGAGAAAGGGCGTTGTTATTTCACCCTGTTGGATCTTCTCGACCATCCGTATCTCCGCGAGACAGGAATAGCCAACCCCGCCATCGGCAATGGACTTGCCGGGGCCACCGTCGGGGCCTGGGTTGGATACCGTGCCTGAGCCGATGATAGCGCCGGCACCCAGATGCCGTGTTTTTGCGGCATGGGCGATAAGCTGTGGGAAGCTGAAAATCATATCAGGACCGGCCTCCGGCTCCCCGAACTTCTCCCCGTTGAGGTGTACGGTCAGCGGCCGATGAACCCGGCCGTCTTTCCAGGCGCCGCCCAGCTCATCCGGTGTCACGGCAATCGGAGAAAAGCTGGATGCCGGCTTGGCCTGGAAGAAGCCAAAGCCTTTGGCCAACTCACCGGGAATCAGACCCCGCAGGCTGACGTCGTTGACCAGCATGACCAGTTTGATGTGGTCCATGGCCTGCTCAGGCGGGGTCGCCATCGGTACGTCGTCGACGACGACCGCGAGTTCGCCTTCCAGATCGATTCCATGCTCTTCACTGACGGCTTCGATGTTGCCAGTCGGTGCAAGGAAACGGTCGCCGCCACCCTGGTACATCAGTGGGTCGGACCAGAATGTCTCCGGCATTTCTGCACCGCGTGCTTGCCGAACCAGTTGAACGTGGTTCAGGTAGGCGGAACCATCGGCCCAATGATAGGTGCGTGGCAACGGCGAGTGCAGGGCGGCCAGATCGAGGTCAAAGGCGTCTGTGACCTGACCGGCATTCAGTTCGGCATAGACCTTTTCCAGCCTGGGGGCGGACGTGTTCCAGTCTTCGATCGCCTGCTGGAGTGTGGCTGCGATCTGGGGTACGCGCACGGCACGGCTCAGATCCTGTGAAACAACGATCAGTTGGCCGTCGCGGCCCTGGTTCAGTGTTGCCAGTTTCATAAAACAGTCCTTTTTCTTGCGTTGAAATGATCAGGAATTACCGCTGGTCCGGAGTAAAACGTGACGCCAGACCGCCCCACACATCGACGTAATTGCTCTGGCGGAAGTCAGCATCCAGCGCTGCCGGTGTCGGCTGAAACACATAACGACTCTCAAACATGAAGGCCAGGGTATCGCAAAGGCGCTGCGGGGCCAGTTCGGCAGAGGACGCCTTCTCGAAGGTCTCCGCGTCGGGGCCATGAGGCGACATACAGTTGTGCAGGCTGCTTCCCCCTGGCAGGAAGCCTTCTGCCTTGGCGTCATACTCGCCGTGGATCAGCCCCATGAATTCACTCATCAGATTCCGGTGGAAATAGGGTGGCCGAAAGGTATCTTCAGCGACCATCCAGCGCGGCGGGAAAATCACGAAATCGATGTTAGCCATCCCTGGTGTGTCGGATGTCGAAGTGAGCACGGTGAAGATCGACGGATCCGGATGATCAAAGCTGACCGTGTTGATGGTATTGAAGTTAGCCAGGTCGTACTTGTAGGGGGCGTAATTGCCATGCCAGGCCACGACATCGAGGGGCGAATGATCCAGCTTTGTGGTCCAAAGCTGGCCGGAGAACTTGGCGATCAGCTCGAAATTGCCGGACATGTCCTCGTAGGATGCCACCGGAGTCAGGAAGTCGCGGGGATTGGCCAGACCGTTGGCCCCGATGGGCCCCAGGCCTGGCAGTTCAAAGGGACTGCCGTAGTTCTCGCAGATATAGCCCCGGGCCGCCTCGGTGTTGTGGCCGAGCTGCACCTGAAACTTGATGCCACGGGGGATGACCGCGATTTCACCCGAAACCACGTCAAGCACCCCCAGTTCCGTGCGCAGCGTGAGGGCACCCAACTGCGGCACAATCAGCAATTCGCCATCCGCGTCGTACAGGAACCGCTGGTCCATATTGCGGTTGAAGGTATAGACATGCACGCCGCAACCGGTTTGCGTGGAGGCGTCGCCATTGACAGCAATGGTCATCAACCCTTCAATGAAGTCGGTGGGCCCATCGGGCAGTGGGCGTGGATCCCAGCGCATCTGGTTGGGATCCGCGGCGGGTTTGTCCGGGGGCGCGGTGGCCAGCGTCGCGATGGATACAGGCTCATAAGCGCTCTGGGCAACGGATGGCCGGACCCGGTACAGCCAGCTACGCAAATTCTGACTGCGTGGCGCAGTGAACGCCGAGCCGCTCAGTTGCTCGGCATAAAGGCCGTAGGGGCAGCGTTGTGGTGAATTTCTTCCTGTCGGAAGCGCGCCCGACAAGGCCTCGGTGGCATGGTGGTTACGGAATCCGCTGAGGTATTCCTGCGTTTTGTTATTCATAACGCCTCTTATTTGTCTTGTCGGTCACGGCAATCAAGTTACAAATGAAACTATATTGTATGTTAGCAGTATATCAACCAGAGCATAAACCTGATGAGCAACGTGCAACTATCTGCCAGGCCTGAAATTGATCTTAACCAGTTTCTGCCCTACAGGCTTAACCGGCTAGCGGACTGTATCAGCGACAAACTATCTCAGCTCTATGCTGAAAAATACGGCCTGAATGTGGCTCAGTGGCGGGTTTTGGCGTGGCTCAGTCACGGCGACAACCTCACCGCTAAAGCGATTTGCGTTCATACAAACATGGATAAGGTGCGAGTTTCGCGCGCGATCCAGTCTCTGGAGGAGCGAAAGCTGCTAGTTCGCTCACCGTCACCCGGTGACCAGCGTTTGCAGGTTCTGAACTTGTCTGACGCAGGCCAGAAGCTGCTTGCGAAGCTGATACCCCAGGCTCAAGCCTGGGAGGCAGAGCTTGTGGGGGTGCTCACGTCGGGAGAGCATCGTGATTTGTTCAATATTATGGGAAAGCTCGAACGGCAACTTGAGAGGCAGGGCTGAAGGGTGTCGTACCGGGCAAATTCCCGCCTTGCGTTTGTCCTTAAAACCGGCTCACCAGTCGCCGGGCGCAGCCCAGTGTCGCCTTGGTGGCAGCTTCCACATCCAGATCCTGCAGCGCTACGACACCAACGCAGCCCTCAAACCTGAAGTGATTTTCGTCGGGATAAATCAACGGCGCCGCCACGCCAACGGCACCCGCCTGCAGTTGCCCCTGGGTGACGCTGTAGCCATCTCGCCGGGCCTGGCGTAGCGCCTCGGAATCCTCCGGGCGTTCCGGGCGCAGGGAGGCGATGGCGATACCTGCCGCGCCGCGCTGGAGCGGATGCCGGCTTCCGACGCGGTAGGAAACCCGCAGCAACAAGGTCTCTGGTTCCGCCACCTCGACAGCGACGCACTCCTCCCCCTGTCCGACACAGAGGAATGCCGTGGCCCGGGTTCGCTCGGCCAGCTCCTGTAGCAAGGGGCGCGCCATGGCCCGCAGCTGCGGCTCGATCCGCGATGCCAACGCCACTACCCCGCCTCCGAGGCAGATCCGGCCATTGCGGCTGCGGGTCACTAAGTCGTGGCTCTCCAGGGTCGACACCAATCGATAAACGATCGCCCGGTGTACTCCCAGCGCCTCCGCCAACTCGGCTATCGCCAGTCCGTGCTCTTTTTGAGCGACCAGCTCCAGGGCGGTCAGCCCCCGGGATAAGGTCTGTAAGGAGCTCATGTGCCTATCTCTCATTGTTTGACGAACGATCAGATGGGTTATATTCTCTAATAGTGCACTATATGTGCGTTATTAGTAAATAGCGTCAAGGAAGCCATGATGAGTCAACGCGCGGACAAGCAGCAGACCCAGAACGCGACGGGGTGCCCGGTCACCGGAACAGCCGCGGTCGGCTGCCCTGTCTCGCACAAAGCGGCGGAATTTGACCCCTTTGGCAATGACTATCAGTTGGATCCGGCCGAAGCGCTGCGTTGGTCAAGGGATCAGGCGCCGGTGTTCTACAGCCCCAAGCTGGACTACTGGGTGATCAGCCGCTACGACGACATTAAAGCGGTGTTCCGTGACAACATCACTTTCTCACCCGCGATTGCTCTGGAAAAAATTACCCCCGTCTCTCAGGAGGCGCAGGACGCTCTCAAACAATACGATTACGCCATGAACCGCACCCTGGTGAACGAGGATGAGCCTCAACACACCGAGCGGCGCCGGGTCCTGATGGAACACTTCACGCCGGAGAACCTGGAGCGGCACAAACCGATGGTGCGGGGCCTGACACGGGAGGCCCTGGATCGGATCATCGACCAGGGTGAGGCGGATCTGGTTGATGAGATGCTCTGGGAAATCCCCTTGACGGTGGCTCTGCACTTTCTGGGCGTGCCGGAGGAGGACATGGGCAAGCTACGCGAATATTCCATAGCGCATACCGTGAATACCTGGGGCCGTCCCTCAAAAGAGGAGCAGATTAAGGTCGCCCATGCTGTGGGCCACTTCTGGCAGTACGCTGGCCAGGTGCTGGAGAAGATGCGTGCCACCCCGGATGGTCCAGGCTGGATGCGCTACGCCATCCGCCAGCAGGCGTACTACCCGGAGGTTGTCACCGACAGCTACCTGCACTCGATGATGATGGCGATCATCGTTGCCGCCCACGAGACCACCGCCCACGCCTCGGCCAACATGTTTCGCCGGCTGCTGGAGCAGCGCGAGTCGTGGGAGGAGGTCTGCCGGAAGCCTCGGCTGATACCCAATGCCGTCGAGGAATGCCTGCGCCATACCGGTTCGGTCGTTGCCTGGCGGCGTATTACCACCCGCCAGACCACCATCGGTGATGTGCAGGTTCCGGAGGGTGCGCGGCTGCTGATGGTCACCGCCTCCGGCAACCACGACGAGCGCCACTTCGAGAATCCCGACGAGCTGGACCTATACCGTGATAACGCGGTGGATCACCTTACCTTTGGTTACGGCAGTCATCAGTGCATGGGCAAGAACATCGCCCGGATGGAGATGCGGATCTTCCTCGAGGAGTTCACGCGCCGGCTGCCGCACATGGAGCTGATGCCGGATCAGCAGTTCACCTACCTGCCTAACACCTCGTTTCGCGGTCCGGATCACCTCTGGGTGCGCTGGGAGCCGGCCCGGAACCCTGAACGGCGTTCGGAACAGGCCCGGGAACCGCGTATGGACTTCGAGATCGGCGCGCCGGCCGTCAAGGACCTGACCCGTAGCGTGCGCGTGGCGGACAAACGCGTGCTGGCGGAGAACATCGTCGGTTTGAGCCTGGAAGATCCCAACGGCCGGCCCTTGCCGAACTGGACGCCCGGGGCCCATGTCGAACTGCTGCTGGATGAAATGGGGCGGCATTATTCTCTGTGTGGCGATCCGGATCATCCCGGGCGCCTGGAACTGGCGGTATTGCGAGAGTCGCAGAGCCGTGGGGGCTCAATCTATGTCCACGACCGCTTGCAGGTGGGCGACGAGCTGGCGATCCGCGGGCCGAAGAACCATTTTCACCTGGATGAGCGCGCCGGGGAGTACGTGCTCATCGCCGGCGGCATCGGCATTACCCCCATCATTGCCATGGCCGACCGTCTCAAGCGTCTGGGCAAGCCCTATACTCTTCACTACGCTGGACGCTCGCGCCGAACCATGGCATTTCTTGATCGCCTGGCCGCGGAGCATGGGGACCATTTGCACCTCTACCCCAGGGATGAAGGCGCGAGGCTGCAGCTCGACGCGGCTATTGGCGCACCGGTGGAGGGACGCCAGATATACGCCTGTGGCCCGGGGCGGCTGCTTGAGGCGTTGGAGCTGGCCACCAACGGCTGGCCCGCCGGCATGCTGCACGTAGAACACTTCGGCGCGGCCGGCGCCTTGCTGGATCCGAGCAAGGAAGAGGCCTTCGAGGTGGTTCTGGAAGACAGCGGCTTCACCGTACCGGTGGCACCGGATCAGACCCTGCTGGAGGCTCTGCGCGCGGCTGGTATTGATGTGGCCAGCGATTGCGAGGAGGGTCTGTGCGGTACCTGCGAGGTGGCGGTGACCTCGGAGGCGAATATTGACCATCGCGATGGGGTGCTCAGTCGCGAGGAACGCAGTGAGGGCCGCCGCATGATGGCGTGTTGCTCGCGGGCACGGGGCAAGATCAGCCTGGCCCTGTGAACCGGCCGCAAGAGCCGGAGGCGGCTCGGTCGCATTGAATAAAACAACAATAGCCAATGAGGAGATTAGCCCATGTTCCAACGAAGCCTGATTGCCGGGGTTGCCCTGGCTGCGGTGGTGGCCATGCCGGCCGCGGCGCAACAGAAGATCACACTGAAACTGAGTCACTTTCTGCCGCCAGTGCACGGCATCCATACCGACTTTATCGAGCCCTGGGCCGAGGATCTGAACCAGTGTACCGACGGCCAGGTCGAGGTGCAGATCTACCCCGGCGGCACACAAATGGGCGGGATCGCCAACCAGCAGGAACAGGTGATGGCCGGCGTAGTCGATATCGCCCATGGCCTGCACGGTATCCCGCGTGGTCGATTCCCGCGTACCTCCATTATCGACATCCCCTTCCTGGTAGCGGATGCCGGCGTCGCCAGCCGCACCCTCTGGAAGCTCTATCCGGAATACTTGAAGCCGGAGTACCGGGGTCTCAAGGTGTTGGCGCTGCATGCCCACAACGGCGGCGTGATCCATACCCGCGATACCAAGGTCACCTCCATGGAAGATCTGGAAGGCCTGCGTATCCGCACTCCAAGCCCGGCCGTCTCGATGATGCTTGAGGAACTCGGTGCCGAGCCAGTGGGCATGCCCCCCCGGACAGGTATACGAGAGCCTGCAGAAGGGCGTGATTGACGGCACCGTGTTCCCCTGGGACCCAGTGAAGTCCTTCCGACTCGACGAGGTGCTGGACTACCATCTGGCCGGCGGCGTCTACACGGTCTCATTCTTCTTCGTGATGAACCAGCGCAAGTACGACTCACTGCCCGAGAATGTTCGCGGCTGCATCGACAGTCTCTCCGGCGACGCGCTGATGGCCAGGTTCGGCGACTGGTGGGATAAGTGGGACCAGGCTGGCCTGGACGCCGTCAAGGCTCAGGGTAACGAGATCACCGAGCTGAGTGACGCGGAGCGTGCCCGCTGGCGCGAGGAACTGCAGCCCATGATCAGCCGTTACCTCGAATCGCTGAAGGCCCAGGGTGTCGAGAATCCTCAGGAGATATACGAGGCGGCGCAGAAGTATGTCTCTGAGTTCTCCAACTAAGCCAAACGGGACCGGGGTCGACGACCAGGGCCGCCGCCCGGGGATCTGGTCCCGAGTGGTGGCCCTGGTCTTTCGTGCAACGGCCCTGTTCGGTGTCGCCTGTTTGCTGGGGGCCGCGGTCGTCACGGTGGTGGATATCGGGCTGCGCTTCTTCGACACAGCCATTCCCGGCGTGGTGGATATTGTTCAGTTGCTGATTCTGGCAACCGGGTTCGCAGCCATCCCCTTCGCCTTCCACCGCGACGCCCACGTCAGCGTTGACCTGCTCAGCCAGTTTCTCCCCCGACGCATCCAGTCGCTGCTGGCCGCCCTTGCCTCGCTGGGCGGGGTAGTGTTGATGGGCCTGATCCTTTACTACGGCTGGGAAGCGGCGAAGATGCAGATGATGTTCGGTGATGTCTCGCAGAACATTCGTATCCCCATGATCTGGTACTGGGTCCCGCTGCTGGTCGGCTCCGCCTTGTCGGTGCTCGCCGCGGTGCTGGCGATGCTGCAAGCTCTCGCCGGTCTGTTCAGATCTTCTTCTTGAAGGAGCGCGCGATATGACGCCCCCCGTGATCGGCCTTCTGGGCTTTGTCGTCACCGTGATCCTGATTTTTTTCCGGGTGCCGGTGGCGGTGGCGATGTCTCTGACCGGCATTGGCGGCTTCACACTGCTGAACGGTTGGAGCGGCACCGCCTTCGTGCTCGGAGCGGCGCCCTTCGGGGCGGTATTCCCCTACAATCTGTCGGTGGTTCCGCTGTTCATCCTGATGGGCATTTTCGCCGCACAGGCGGGGCTGTCCCGCAGTCTTTATGATGCCGTCAACGCCTTTACCGGCCATTTGCGGGGCGGACTGGCCATGGCCACCATCGGTGCCTGCGCCCTGTTCGGCGCTATATGTGGATCATCCCTTGCCACCAGCGCCACCATGTGTGGCGTGGCGCTGCCGGAGATGCGGCGACACGGCTACGACGATCGCCTGGCGACGGCATCCATCGCTGCAGGCGGGACGCTTGGTGTGCTGATTCCGCCTTCGATCATCCTGGTAATCTATGGGCTGCTGACGGGGACCTCCATAGGCCAGTTGTTCATCGCTGCCCTCATTCCCGGCCTGCTCGCAATGCTGCTGTACATGGCGGCCGCCTGGGTATGGGTATGGTTGAAGCCGGAACTTGGGCCGCCAGCGGAACGTCACAGCTGGCGTGAGCGTCTGACCGTACTCGGGCGGGTGTGGACTGTGCTGGGTCTTTTCCTGCTGGTGATCGGCGGTATGTATCTGGGCTGGTTCTCACCCACCGAGGCGGCGGCCGTCGGCGCCCTGGGTGCCTTCCTTATCGCTCTGGTCTCGGGCTCCTTGACTCGCTCGACGTTCCTCGCCAGCGTCTGGCAGGCCGCCGAGGTCACCGGCATGATCTTTCTGATCCTGATCGGTGCCGCGCTGTTCAATTACTTCATCGAGACCTCGAATCTGCCCTTCTTCCTGGTGGACCTGATCGAAGGGGCGGGGCTGACGCCGGTGATGACACTGCTCTGCATCGTTGTTTTCTATCTGTTACTGGGCTGCGTCATGGATGCCTTGTCCATGGTCCTGTTGACCATCCCGTTCATCTTTCCCATCGTCTCGTCTCTGGGTTTCGACCCTGTCTGGTTCGGCATAATAGTGGTTACTGTCGCCGAAATCGGCTTGATCACACCGCCGGTGGGCATGAACCTGTTCGTGATCCAGGGCGCGGCCAGCGACGTCCGGCAATCCACCATCTTCCGCGGCATCGTGCCGTTTTTGATGGCGGATCTGGTGCGCATCGCCCTGCTGCTCTTGTTCCCGGTGCTGGTGCTTTGGCTTCCGGGCAAGATGTTTTGAACGATATCTGGTCCGCCTGTCGCTCAACCTTGTGTAGCCAGTCTGATCTTGCCAAATTGCAATCGAGTCAAGCAGTGGTTTGACTCGGAGGTCTATTGAGAGCGAAACCCTGATTCAGGGGCTGAAATGAACTCCCAAATCGCCCTCGCCAGTTCCCCGAACCAGGGGTTGTAGGTCAGCCGGCTGGTAAATACCGGGCGATCGGTGTCGTGCCAGGCACTGAACCAGAGCTCGTCTTCCGGCAGCTGGCGGCAGGCCTCCAGTGACAGGTTGTTGGGTTCCAGGCACCGCTGCAGGGGAGCGTTCAGGCCGTAGAGTTCGTTATCCGGCGCAATCAACAGGGACTGGTGGGAAAACTCGAGGATGGTGGCCTGCGGCAGGTAGCTGTTCAGGAAAGAGATCCGGTCGTCCGCCAGGTTCTCGTTCCATGTGGCCCGCGTGTCCCGGAAAATCATCATGCGGTTCTTCGGGTTGGTGAACCGATTGCGGAACTGGCTCACCAGGTAGTCAAGGTTGATGACTGAATCCGCTTCTGTGGCTGCCAGAAACAGTGGGATGTCCAGCGTTTCGTGCCGGGTCATCCGGCTCTGGATGGCCGAAATGACGTCACCAATCTGGCTGCCGGCATTAAAGGTGAACGACTCGTACTTGACCGGGTTAAGCTCCGGCTCCTTCTCCACGAAATCGCCAAAAACATCGGCAACCGGCGCCAGCCAGAGGAAGTCACTCAGGCCGTTGAGCTCCCAGGCCGGTGCGATGGCCACCAGGCCTTCCGGTCGTGGGCCGAGGTCTGCTATTGCGTACTCTGTGGCCAAAGCACCGCCCAGGGAAAATCCACCAATAAACGCCCGGTCTACCTCCTCCGAGAGTGCTGCGAACTGATGGCGCACCTGTTGCCGCCAGACTGCGGCCCGGGCGCTGATCATATCCCCGGGGCGCGTGCCGTGGCCTTGCAGCAGCAACGTCCGGACCTCGATGCAACGCTCTGCCAGATAACGGGCCAGATCCCGGAATACGAACGGCGAATCACTCAGGCCATGCACCAGCAGAATGCCGGTTCTGCTTTCCGGTCCGCAGCTGTCCGCCGGCGCGAGCCGGTAGGGAAGATTCCACCGGACTTGTTGCTCACGCTCGAAACCCTCCACGGCAACCAGGTTGGCGTCAACGTAGGCCTCCACGGACTCAAGGTAGTTGCCGAAGTCGGTCACCGGTTTCGCCCGAAGGATTTCGGGCCCGGGGCGGTAGAGCTCCGGCGTAGTGGCACAGGCTGTGGTCGTGGACAGGGCCAGGATCATCAGAAGCGTTTTGGTGGTAGTCATAGGCGGTAGGGGAAGTGAGCTCCTGTTGGTCAGTGTTGAGTGATCATTCAATCCCGGATACTGTGGTCAGAGTATACGACCACAAGACCCTTTCCAGATGAGGAGCTACTTCGATGACCATGACCCTCGTGTTCGATGTCTACGGAACCCTGGTCGATCCCATGGGCATGTCGCGCCTGCTGGCGGAGGACGCCGGAGACAGAGCCAGCGCAGTGGCCGCGCTCTGGCGGGAGAAACAACTGGAGTTCTCGTTCCGCAAGGGATTGATGAAAGTCTACGAAGACTTCGGCGTCTGCACCCGGCAGGCATTGCGCTACGCGATGGCCACCCACAAACTGCCCCTATCCGAAGAACGCGAAAATGCCCTGATGGCGGCTTATCTGTCGCTGCCTGCGTTTGACGATTCCTTGCCGGCCCTGAAAAGCCTGAAGGGACGGTATCCATTGTTCGCGTTTTCTAACGGAAGCTACTCGGCTCTGGAAAAAGTTCTGGGACACAATGACTTACTTGAGCAGTTTGATGGCCTGGTTTCGGTGGATGACATCAAAAGCTTTAAACCCGATCCCGCTGTCTATACCTATGCGCGCCGTGCCACGGGTTCCTGGGAAAACCCCCTGTGCCTTGTTTCCAGCAATGCCTGGGATGTTATCGGAGCCCGAGCTGCAGGTTTGCTAGCCGTCTGGGTACAGAGAGATCCGGATAAAGTGTTTGAAGATTGGGGCATCCAGCCCTCAGCGGTTATAAGTAGTCTTTCTGAGTTGCCCGCTACCTTGGAGCGCCTCTAGCTCTGTGGAGGCGGGCATCGGGGAGGGCTTTCCAAAACACGCTCCTTGCGGCACATCCATGTGGCGCTTGGGCTCCGCCATCCCTGGCTCCGCACAGTTTTGGAAAGCCCTCCCC
>CBIHLH010000114.1:0-12002 GCA_966210405.1 uncultured Marinobacter sp. | reverse complement strand
CGAAGCGGGGTGCCGTCCTGCCAGACCACGAGGTCCACCGGCTGTTCCAGAATGTTCGGCGCCGCTACCGACGGGTCGGTACTGGCCAGTTCCAGGCGGCCGTGGAATGCCTCGGAAAGGCGCTCGGTCAGGGTAAAGCCAACAACGGAGAAAAGGTCTTGGGGGAGTCCGCCAACACGGGCGGTAAACTGCAGTCCAGTTGCCTTGGGCATGAATCCATCCTTAGAAAAAAATCCGTTAAACAACATAAAGCCCAAGGCCCCGCATCCTGCGGATACCCTGTCAGCTTCGTAGCCGAAACATTAGCAAAGCCTTCACCCTGAGTCCACAGATGACCCTGATCAAGCAAGCGAAATCCTGCGAGCATGGTCGTCCTGGGATGAACACGGCCATACTGCCCAGTTACATCGAAAAAGAAGGGCTGGCCAGACTACTCGGCTCGATCCCATCCCGCGTTTCCACCAGCAAGCTGATGACGCGGTTTTGCAGGAAGTCGGAGAATCTTTCCTTTGCCAGCGTCCGTTCGATCACATCAGCTGGCAGGAACCGGTTCATCTCATCCCGGAACAGCTTACCCTTAATGATATCGGGGAGCCTTCCGATCATGGCATTCAGTTTCGCTTCGTAACCCTCAATCTGGTAATCCCGGACCTTATTCAGCACCAGGTCCGGGCGAACAACGGCCTTTTCCTGGGACAAATACGCCAGGTCCCAGATATCGCGATGGCGGACATACTTTTGTGTGGCCGGCAGTGACACCAACTTGTCAGCCATTATCTCGCTTTTGTCTTCCGTCATGACTAGCAGATCTTCATACCCATCGGGCAGGAAGTCATAAGTACGAATCAGAGATTGCGGAATAGCCGTATAAGCCGGAATGTTGGCCACCTCCAGCTTGACACGCTGCCTCGGCAAGTCCGGCCGTTCAGGCGATGTAGTAATAGCGATCTGCCACATATCCACATTGCGTTCAGCGTATGCTGCTTCTTTGCGCAGTGACTTGTGCTCTTTTACGCTGACTTCCAAGCCATAGCGATTGCTCAGGTAATCCAGAATGCACTCTTTCATCTTTGCGAGCTGGCTGGATGAAAAGTCGACGCCACCGGCGAAATCCAGATCTTCGCTAAAACGTTTTCCGCCATAGCAAAGGCGAACGGCCGTGCCGCCCTGGAACACCAGGTCATTCAACAGGCCCTCCTGGTCCAGCGCAAAAAAAAGGTCAAAGTGGATAATCTCTTTTTCAATCACTGGACGCATATTGGCAAGATTGGGATCTCGCATGGCCAGAGAAACCAGCCGCTGAAAGTTTTCCTGATCATACCTACGCACGGGCTTCCTCCGGGTCAATCAAATGAGTGTTTCGACCCACTCGTTTGAGGTCACGCAAAGCTGCCTCTTTGGTCGCAATTCGCAACGGATGCCCTCTATCCCGTATGCCATCAAGAATATCGGTAACGGACCGTTTGGTGTGGGTGAATTCAATCACCCCATACGGCGTTTTGTATTCCCCTTTCCGCCCCGTGGTAACAACGGTGATGCGCCCTACGGGAACCTGTGAAATCACGCCGTATTCAGACAGCGCAGATTCCAGACTGATATAGTTGTACTCACCACGACGGAGAGTCTTGGCCACCTGTTCCAGGGTATCCGATCCTTTGTGGCGCGACAGGTTGTAGACGTACACGCCTTTCGAGGGCCGCTCAAGGATACCACTGCTCACCAAGCGCGCGACCGTTGCCTGCCGGCTACGTTCAGATTCGTCGGGAAACAGCTTTGGCATATCCTTTGATGAATAGACATATCGCCCTTTCAAGTCGAATGCTGCCAAGCGTTTGATGGCATCTGATTGTTTCATTGCACTCTCTTGGCATTCATTAATCACATATAAAGATGCTGTTAGCGTCGATATATTAAATAAAAGTGATCAAATTTGCCACTTAAATGTGCAGTTAACGTTTACTTAAAAAGCATTTCAATAGATGTGACAGAAGCACCGAGGGCTGCGCTGACCATCCTCGCTGATCGAGGTCAAGGAAGCAGAGTGAAGGAGATAACTGAGGAGCCAAAACGCGAGAGGCGGGGCATACGATTCAGGACGATTGAGGGCCATGGACGGCCCGAAACAAGCCCCCATGGATGGGCTCGTAGCGTGTCCTGAATCGTATGCCCCGCTTCTCGCCGCCCCTGACCTCACAGGCTAGGAGCGGATCCAGCAGTTATCAAAGCAGAAGGGTGCGAATGTCCCCAAGAAGCCGACTGAGCACCGAAGTAAACCGGGCAGCATCTGCCCCATTCACCGCCCGGTGATCGTAAGACAGCGACAGCGGCAGCATCAGGCGAGGCTGGAACGCCTTGCCATCCCAGACCGGCTTCATCGCCGCCTTGGACACACCCAGAATCGCCACCTCCGGCGTATTCACAATCGGCGTGAACGCCGTGCCACCGATACCACCCAGGCTGGTGATGGTGAAGCAGGCACCCTGCATCTCCGCTGGCTTCAGTTGCTTGTCCCGCGCCTTCTGCGCCAGGTCCGCACTTTCCGCCGCCAGTTCCCAGAGCCCCTTCTTGTCCACATCCCGGATCACCGGCACCATCAGCCCGTGGGGCGTATCCACAGCAATCCCGATGTGAATGTACTGCTTGCGGATCACCTCCTTGCGACCCATGTCCAGCGACACATTAAACTGCGGCAGTTCCGCCAACGCCGTGGCACAGGCCTTCAGCAGGAACGGCAGCGGCGTCATCTTCACGCCCTTCTTCTCGCCGGCGGCCTTCTGGGCCTTGCGGAAATCCTCCATATCGGTGATATCCGCATCCTCGAACTGGGTCACGTGGGGCACGTTCAGCCAGCTGCGCTGCATGTTGTTGGCCGTGGCGAACATCATCCGCGACATGGACTCGCGTTCGATCTCACCGAACTGGCTGAAGTCCGGCAGTTTCACGCCGGGGATACCGGCACCGCCGCCACCGGCCACCGTGCTGCCCTGCTGCGTCTGCTGCAACTGGGTTTTCACGTAGGCCTGCACGTCATCCTTCAGGATGCGGCCCTTGGGGCCGGAGCCCTTGATGCGTATCAGATCCGCGCCGAATTCACGGGCCAGCTTGCGCACCGCCGGGCCAGCATGAACTTTAGCGCCCGGGGTAGGCGGCTCGTAGGTCGCCGATGACGGTTCAGCCTTCGGCTCCTCGCGCTTGCCTTTGGACTCGGCCTTGCTTTCCTGCTTGTCCTCACTCGAAGGCTTGTCAGAGCCAGACGATGCCTCTTCGTCACCGTCTTCGTCACCGTCTTCGCCCCCGTCTTCCACAACGGTCATTTCAACCAGGTCGTTGCCTTCGGAAAGCTTGTCGCCGTCCTTGACCAGAATCTTCCCGATCTTGCCGGCGTAGGGCGACGGAATCTCCATAGTGGCCTTGTCGGATTCCACGGTGACCAGCGGATCGTCTGCCTCAACCTCATCGCCTTCGCTGACGTTGATCTCGATCACCGGCACATTGTCGAAGCCATCCAGCGCCGGCACCTTGACGGTTTCCTTGCGGGAACCGCCGGACTTCTTCGGCGCCGGCTTTTTGTCTTCGGCCTTGTCCTCAGACTTGGCTTCGGCCTTATCGTCCGTGCCGGAGCTGGCGTCTTCACCTGAAGCCTGGTTATCCGAGCCTTTGTCGGCGTCGGATTCACCGGCGTCGCCGCTGGCTTCCATCATGCCAACCACGTCGCCTTCCTTGACCTTGTCGCCCACCTTCACGGTGATTTTGGTGATCTTGCCGGCACCGGGGGACGGCAACTCAACCGACGCCTTGTCGGACTCGACCGTCAGAATCGGATCCTCTTCCTCAACCGAATCCCCCTGGCTGACGAGCACTTCGATGACCTCGACCTCGTCTGCTCCGCCGAGATCCGGAACCTTGATTTCCTGTTCACTCATGGCGGACTCCTTAGCTCAGCACCGGGTTCGTTTTGTTGCGATCGATTCCGTACTTGCGCATGGCGTCGAGAACCACTTCATTCTTCAACTCACCTTCCTGGGCCAGGGCAGACAGCGCCGAGACCGTCACGTAGTAACGATCCACTTCAAAGAAGCTGCGAAGCTTCTCCCGGGTATCACTCCGGCCAAAGCCATCGGTACCGAGCGTCAGGTAGGTTTTGGGAATGAATGCCCGGAGCTGCTCGGAGTGCAGCTTGATGTAATCCGTTGAGGACACCACCGGCCCGGCCTGCTTCTCCAGGCACTGGGTGACGTGGGCTTTCCTGGGTTTGTCATCCGGGTGCAGGCGGTTCCAGCGCTCTACGTGCTGGCCTTCACGGGCCAGCTCATTGAAGCTGGTCACGCTCCACACATCCGAGGCAACGCCCCAGTCGTCTTTCAGCAGTTGGGCTGCGGCGCGCACCTCATTGAGGATGGCACCGGCGCCGAGCAATTGAACCCTCGGCGTTTTCTTGCGGCCCTTGGTTTCGACGGACTCGAACAGGTACATGCCCTTGACGATGCCCTCTTCGCACCCCTTGGGCATGGCGGGCTGCTCGTAGTTCTCGTTCTCGATGGTCAGGTAGTAGAAGACGTTCTTGTTGTCCTCGAACATCTCTTTCATACCCTTGCGAAGCACCACGGCCATTTCATAACCGTAGGCCGGATCATAGGCCTTGCAGTTCGGAATGGTGTTAGCCAGCACGTGGCTGTGACCATCCTGGTGCTGCAGCCCTTCGCCGTTCAGGGTGGTGCGGCCGGCGGTACCGCCGATCAGGAAGCCACGGGCCTGCATGTCGCCGGATGCCCAGGCCAGATCGCCCACGCGCTGGAAGCCGAACATGGAGTAGAAGATGTAGAACGGGATCAGCGGGAAGTTGTTGGTGCTGTAGGAGGTCGCTGCCGCCATCCAGGCCGCCATGGAGCCAGCCTCGTTAATACCTTCCTCGAGGATCTGGCCCTTTTTGTCTTCCCGGTAGTACATGATCTGGTCCCGGTCTTCCGGAACGTATTTCTGTCCTTCGGCGGTGTAGATGCCCAGTTGCCGGAACATACCTTCCATACCAAAGGTACGGGCCTCATCCGGAACAATGGGTACCACGCGCTTACCGATGCGTTTGTCTTTGGTCAGCGCCGCCAGTATCCGGACAAAGGCCATGGTGGTGGAAATTTTCCGGTCGCCGGAGCCGTCCAGCACCGCCTTGAAGATGTCCAGGTCGGGTATCTGCAACGGCTGGCAGTCTTTGCGCCGCTTCGGATAGAAGCCACCCAGTTCCTGCCGGCGCTTCTTCATGTAGACGATTTCCGGGCTGTCCGGCGCCGGCCGGTAATAGGGGACGTCTTTGAGTTCTTCGTCCTTCAGCGGCACGGCAAACCGGTCGCGGAACGCCCTCAACTGGTCAATGTCCAGTTTCTTCAGCGAATGCGCGGTGTTCTGCGCCTCGCCGGCCTCGCCGAACCCGTAGCCCTTGATGGTATGGGCCAGGATCACGGTCGGGCGACCGCCGTTGTTATGGATGGCATGATGGTAGGCCGCGTAGATCTTGTACGGGTCATGGCCGCCACGGTTAAGCTTGTTGATCTCCTCATCGGAAAGATTTTCAACCAGCTTCGCGGTTTCGGGATACTTGCCAAAGAAGTGCTTGCGCGTGTAGGCCGGGCCGTTGCTCTTGAAATTCTGGAGCTCACCATCGCAGACCTCGTCCATGATTCGCTGCATCATGCCATCCTTGTCGTTTTCGAACAGCGGATCCCAGTGGCGACCCCAGACGACCTTCAGCACGTTCCAGCCGGCGCCCCGGAAGACACCTTCAAGCTCCTGCATGATTTTACCGTTACCCCGGACCGGGCCGTCCAGGCGTTGCAGGTTGCAGTTAACCACGAAAACGAGGTTGCTGAGGTTTTCCCGGCCAGCCATGGAAATGGAGCCCAGGGTTTCCGGCTCGTCACATTCGCCGTCACCCACAAAGCACCAGACTTTGCGATCACCCATCTCGATCAGCTCACGGCTGTCGAGGTATTTCATAACATGGGCCTGATAGATCGCCTGCATCGGGCCAAGGCCCATGGACACCGTCGGGAACTGCCAGTAGTCCGGCATCAGCCAGGGGTGCGGATAGGAGGAGAGGCCGGCACCATCCACTTCCTCCCGGTATTTATCCAGGTCTTTCTCGTCGAAACGGCCTTCCAGGAAGGAGCGGGCATAGATACCCGGCGATGAATGCCCCTGGAAATACACCAGATCGGATTCGCGCTTGTCATCCCCACCGTGGAAAAAGTAGTTGAAGCCGACGTCATACAGGGTGGCAGCGGACGAGAACGACGACACGTGTCCACCGAGGTCACCTGGTCTCTGGTTGGCGCGCATTACCATGGCCATGGCATTCCAGCGGATCAGGGATCGGATCCGCCGCTCCATGAACAGATCGCCCGGCATGGGTGTCTGCTGCGAGACCGGGATACTGTTCCGGAAGGGTGTGGTTATGGAGTATGGCAACTCGGTGCCGTCGCGACTGGCTCGCTCCGAGAGTCTCTCCAGTATGTATTTGACTCTCTCTACGCCCTCGTTCTCGATCAGAGACTCCAGCGCGTCCAGCCATTCACTGGTTTCAATGGGATCATCGTCCTGGTACATCAAATCCTCCCCTTGGCATCAAAAAGTGCGGCACTGGCCACGATCAGCAGCCTGGCGCTTTGCGGTGTCGATAAGCTGCGATGGAATGCAGTGTCTTGTTGTGGGTCTATCAGCCTGACGGGCGCGCCGTTCTGCGGCACACGAAACTACCTCAAGCATAGAACAGCTTTCACACTTTTCCTGCCTGATCACCCGTGATCGCCGGGCTTTCGGCCCCGGGGATGATCGACATCATGCGGTACTGTCCGGATACGTCCGCCCATTTTGTAGTATTTTTACTACATTTTGGCACCTGAATTCAAATAAAGTGCCAACTCTGTCTATCTGAGCAGGAATCCTTGCGGTTACTTACGGAAGAATGACCGTTTTTGGGCCTTTGAACAACCTGAATGCGACCAATGTCGTAGCACGCTTACCGCCTGACAATTTAATTATCACGCTAAACGATAGCGCGCGCTGTTTTCGACGACGTTTGATGAAAATGGCGAATTTTTACCAACGCTGCATGGAAAACAATCGTTTATCTGCAGCCAGGACCGACCGTATTTAATTAGACCTGAAAATAAACAGCAATGTAGGTATACTCGCCTGCCCGTTTTTTAACCAGCGGAGTGGCGACAGGCCCCGCTCCGGACATTTGTCGATTAACCTGCAGAGGGCGATCCATGAACTCCATCGTCAACTTTCCGAACCGGATTCCGACCACTGAATTCGAGGAGCGGCGCTTCAAGGTCTACACGGACCGCCAGCTCGACAAGATTGACATTATCCAGGCTCTCCCCGAGGAGACCCTGTTTGAGATGAAGGTGGTGGCCAGCGTGCTGCCGTTCCGGGTCAACGAATATGTGATCAACGAACTGATCAACTGGGACAAGGTACCAAACGACCCGATCTATCAATTGGTCTTCCCTCAAAAAGGCATGCTGAAAGACGAGCATTACGAGCGCATGGCAACGATGCACCGGGAAGGTGCCGACAAGAAAGACATTCAGGCCGTTGCCAAGGACATCCGTGACGAACTAAACCCCCACCCGGCCGGCCAGATGGAAATGAATATGCCGGAACTGGACGGCGAGGTGCTCGACGGCGTCCAGCACAAGTACCGGGAAACGGTTCTGTTTTTTCCGGCCCAGGGCCAGACCTGCCACTCCTACTGCACCTTCTGCTTTCGCTGGGCGCAGTTTGTGGGCGATAAAGACCTGAAAATGGCCAGCACCGAAGCCGGGAAGCTGCACGGCTACCTGCGCGAGCACACCGAGGTCACCGACCTGCTGGTGACCGGCGGCGACCCCATGGTCATGAAAACCAAAAACCTGGTGCAGTATCTGGAACCGCTGCTTGAACCGGAGCTCGACCACATCCAGACCGTCCGCATCGGTACCAAGGCCCTCACCTTCTGGCCCTACCGTTTTGTGACCGACAAGGACGCGGACGAGCTGATCGACCTGTTCGCCCGCCTGGTGGATGCCGGCAAGCACGTGGCCATCATGGCCCATTACAACCACTGGCAGGAAATTACCACCGACATCGCCGAAGAGGCCATTCGCCGAATCCGCGCCACAGGCGCCGAGATTCGCGCCCAGGGCCCACTGATCAAGCACGTGAACGACGACGCCACAGCCTGGGCCAGGCTCTGGAAGAAGGAAGTGCAGCTCGGCATCATCCCCTACTACATGTTTGTAGAGCGGGACACCGGCGCCAAGAATTACTTCGAAGTGCCGCTGGCCGAGGCCTTTCAGATCTACCGGGACGCCATGAAGCAGGTCTCTGGCCTGGCGCGCACTGCCCGCGGCCCGTCCATGAGTGCCGGCCCCGGCAAGGTGGAGATTCAGGGTATCACCGAGATTCACGGTGAGAAGGTGTTCGTGCTGCGCTTCCTGCAGGGCCGCAACCCGGATTGGGTACAACGCCCGTTCTTTGCCAAATACAGCGAAACGGCCACCTGGCTGCATGAGCTGGAACCGGCGTTCGGAGAGGAAAAGTTCTTCTTCGAGGATGAGTACGAGGCAATGAAAAAAGGCAACGGTTAAACGGAGAGCGCAAACACCGGGGCCAGATGAAAATTTCATCCGGCCCCGCCTTCAACCTCAGTGCATCAGCGTATACAGCTTGCGCCGGTAGGTCCGCACGTCAGGATTGTTATTGCCCAGCTTGTCGAACAGCTCGATCAGTGTGGTCTTGGCCACTTCATCCTTGTATTTGCTGTCGACCTGCATCAGGCGGATCAGCAGGTCCATGGCGCCGGCGTTGTTTTCCTGCAGTACGTGGTGCAGCGCCAACTGGTGCAGTGCGTTGGGGTCTTTCGGATCCTGTTCCAGCGCCATCTCCAGGTCCTTGACCGGGGGTAACTCGGCTGACTGCTCCAGGAACTTCACCCGGGCCGCCAGTTGCTTCGCCTTGTGCTGCAGCTTTTCTTCCGGAGGCAGACTGTCCAGTACCTGCCGGGCCGTCTCCAGATCACCCTGTTCGGCTTTCAGCTGGGCCAGGTCGATCAATACGTCCAGGTTGTCTGGGTCTTTCTGGTTCAGTTCGGTGAGGATAGCCAGGGCACCGTCCACATCGCCGGCCTCCCACAGAGCATGCGCTTTTTCATACGGGTCTTCCGCCGGCGCTTCGATGTGCTTTTCCAGAACCTTGCGGATCTCGCTTTCCGGCCGGGCTTCGTTGAAGCCATCCACCGCCTGGCCGTTTTTCACCAGAATCACCGTCGGCAGGCTGCGCACGCCCAGGGAGTTTGTCAGCTCCTGCTGTTCATCGGCGTTAACCTTGGCCAGTTGAAAGTTGCCCTGATATTCATCGGCCAGCTTTTCGAGGATTGGCATCAGCTGTTTACAGGGCGCACACCACTCAGCCCAAACGTCCACCAGTATCGGTGTGGTGGCAGAGGCTTCCATGACTTTCTGCTGAAAGTTTTCGATGGTGGCTTCAAAAATAAACGGAGAATTGCTCATGGGCCGCACCTGACATGTCGTTTGATTCATTGAGAGCTGCAGGAATCATGGGGCCTGATGCAGGAAAATCAAGCGAGCCCTGATGAAAGCCAACTCCTTGAAATCGCCGTATCTGCCGTTACATAGGCTAGTAGGTAACCAGCCCGGGCCGGCCGCTGCGCCAGGTGCCCGGAAGATTCCCCAACGTTTCAGGACGGATGCGCCAAGGCATGAATGACGAGACTCGCAACGACACACTGGAAGAATTCGAAGAGGATGTGACCGAGTACATTGGCAAAGACGAGCACAGTAAGGGTCTCGCCCTGCCCCAGCAGATGATGCCCCGGCGAATGTATGTTCTGCCGGTGTCCAACCGTCCATTTTTTCCGGCCCAGGTCCAGCCTGTAATGGTCAACCAGAACCCCTGGCAGGAGACACTGAAGCGTGTTGGCGAGACCGACCACCGGGTGCTGGGCATCTGCTTTGTGGATGAGCCCGGAGCCGAGGACGGCATACCGGGCAGCGAGGCACTCGAAACCATCGGTTGTGCGGTGAAGGTGCACCATGCCCAGGGCGAAGGGGGCAAGGTCCAGTTTATTGCCCAGGGCCTTCAGCGCTTTCGCATTGTGCAGTGGCTCCGGCGCAAGCCGCCCTATCTGGTGGAAGTGGAGTACCCCAGCGAACCCGAAGAAGCCGCCGACGAGCTCAAGGCCTACACCCTGGCTATTATCAGTGCCATCAAGGAATTGCTGCGCACCAATCCGCTCTATGGCGAAGAGGTGAAGCAGTACCTGTCCCGGTTTGGGCCGGATGACAGTTCACCACTGGCGGATTTCGGCGCCTCCATGACCAGCGCACCGGGCCGGGAACTGCAGGATATCCTCAATACGGTGCCCCTGTTGCGCCGGATGGAGAAGGTACTCCTGCTGATGCGCAAGGAGCAGGAAGTAGCGCGCTTGCAGTCGGAAATCTCCGAGGAAGTGAACGAGAAGGTACAAAAGCATCAACGCGAGTTCTTCCTGCGGGAGCAACTGAAGGTCATCCAGCGCGAGCTGGGCATGGCCAAGGACGACAAGACCGCCGATGCCGAGCGTTTTGACGAGCGGATGGCCCGGCTCACCCCGCCGGAACCGGTCCGTGAACGCTACGAAGACGAGCTACAGAAACTCCAGGTACTGGAACAGGGCTCGCCGGAATACGGGGTGACCCGGAATTATCTCGACTGGCTGACCCAGGTGCCCTGGGGCGTGTATTCCCGGGACCAGTTTGACCTGGCCGAGGCCCGCCGCATCCTGGACCGGGACCACGATGGCCTGGCGGATGTCAAAGACCGCATCGTCGAGTTCCTGGCCGAGGGTACGTTCAAGGGTGAGGTCAGCGGCTCCATCCTTCTGCTTGTAGGCCCGCCCGGTGTCGGCAAAACCTCCATCGGCCATTCGGTGGCGGATGCCCTGGGCCGCAAGTTCTATCGCTTCAGTGTCGGTGGCATGCGTGACGAGGCGGAAATCAAGGGCCATCGCCGCACCTACATCGGCGCCATGCCGGGCAAGTTTGTGCAAGCCCTGAAAGACACCCGGGTGGCCAACCCGGTGATCATGCTCGATGAAATTGACAAGATCGGCGCGTCTTTCCAGGGCGATCCGGCGTCTGCCCTGCTGGAAACCCTGGACCCGGAACAGAACCGGGAATTCCTGGATCACTACCTGGACGTCCGCATGGATCTGTCCAAGGTGCTGTTCATTTGCACCGCCAACCAGTTGGACACCATTCCACGGCCCCTGCTGGACCGCATGGATGTAATCCGGCTATCCGGCTACATCGGTGAGGAAAAGCTCGACATTGCCAAACACTATCTGTTGCCAAGGTTGCTGAAACGCGCTGGCCTGCTGAAAAAGCAGTTCAACGTTACCGACGCGGCTATCCGGCAGATTATCGAAGGCTATGCCCGCGAAGCTGGCGTGCGCAATCTTGAAAAACTGCTGCACAAGATCCTGCGCAAGGGCATCGTGAAATTGCTGGAACACCCGGAGCAACCGGTGAAGGTCGGCGTTTCGGACCTGCAGACCTACCTCGGCCAACCGGCATTCCGGAAAGAGCGATCGCTCAAGGGCACGGGCGTGGTCACGGGCCTGGCGTGGACCGCCATGGGAGGCGCCACCCTGAGTATCGAAGCCTCCCGGATTCACAGCACCCAGCGCGGGTTCAAGCTGACGGGCCAGCTCGGGGACGTGATGAAAGAGTCCGCTGAAATTGCCTACAGCTACGTGTCGTCGAACCTGAAACGGTTCAAGGGCGACCCGACATTCTTCGACAAGTCGTTCGTGCACCTGCACGTGCCCGAAGGCGCCACGCCCAAGGACGGCCCCAGTGCGGGGGTCACCATGGCCACCGCGCTGCTGTCCATTGCCCGCAAAGAGGCGCCCCAGCAGAATCTTGCCATGACCGGCGAACTGACGCTGACCGGGCAGGTGTTGC
>CBIHLH010000113.1:0-12165 GCA_966210405.1 uncultured Marinobacter sp. | reverse complement strand
GGTCGAACAGGCGCTGGCGCTCGGCAAATGATGCCGCCGCCTCCGGCGCCGGATCAATAAAGATATGCTGATGGTTAAAGGCACCCACCAGCTGGTTTGAGCGGGACAACAGCAGGCCATTCCCGAACACATCGCCGCCCATGTCGCCCACCCCTGCGACGGTAAACTCATCCGACTGGGCATCGATGCCCCGCTCCAGGAAATGCCGCTTCACGGACTCCCAGGCACCGCGGGCGGTAATGCCCATTTTCTTGTGATCGTACCCCTCGCTTCCGCCCGAGGCGAAGGCATCGCCCAGCCAGAACCCATACTTCTCCGCCAGTCGGTTGGCGATATCCGAAAAGGTCGCGGTACCCTTGTCGGCGGCAACCACCAGATAAGTATCGTCACCGTCGTAGCGCACAACCTCCACCGGCGCCACCACTTGTCCGTCCCGGAGGTTGTCCGTCAGGTCCAGCATGCCACGGATGAACATCTGATAGCAGGCAATGCCTTCCTCTCTCAGCGCTTCCCGGGACCCATCCCTCGGTGGCTGCTTGACAATAAACCCGCCCTTCGCGCCCACGGGCACGATGACCGAATTCTTGACCTGCTGCGCCTTCACCAGGCCCAGCACCTCGGTGCGGTAGTCCTCAATCCGGTCCGACCATCGCAGCCCGCCACGGGCCACCGGCCCCGCACGCAGATGAACCCCCTCCACACGCGGCGAATACACAAACACTTCAAAGCACGGGCAGGGTTTCGGAATGTCGGGAATGGCGGCCGGAGCCAGCTTGAAGGAAAGGTAGCTCTTGAACGCCCCGCCTTCCTGGCGCTGGTAGAAATTGGTTCTCAGGGTTGCCCGGATCAGGCTGAAAAACCGCCGCAGGATGCGATCATCGTCAAGGTTCTCAACGGCGTCCAGTGCCGCCAGGATGTCGTGCTCCAGGTGTTCCGCCTGCGCAGGCCCATCCGGATTACCGGGTTCGAAGCGGGCCTGGAACAGGGCAATGAGCTTGGCCGTAATACCCAGATGCCGGGCCAGGGTTTCAGCAATGAACGGCTGACTGAACCCGAATCGGAGCTGCTTGACGTACCGGGCGTACGCTCTGAGCATTGCCACCTCCCGCCAGTGCAGGCCGGCCGCCATGACCAGACGGTTAAAATCGTCGTTTTCCGCAAACCCATTCCAGGTTTCCCGGAACGCTTCCTGCAGGCGCGACTTGACCTGCTCCAGGGTGAGCGGAGCAGCCGGGGTCTGATACTCAACGGTGAAATCGCTGACGCCAAAATGCTCTCCGTCCCGACGCTGGATGCGATAAGGGTGCTCACCCAACACCCGCATCCCCAGTTTCTCAATGATCGGAATAACATCCGAGAGGATAACCGGGTTACCCTGACTGTAGAGTTTGAAATTCAGCTCCCGCTCGCCCGCGCCCGGGTCATCGTAAAACGCCATTGGTACGTCAGAGCTGACCGCGATTGACTGAATCTGCCCGATATCATCGATGGCGTCCGAGACCGAAAACCGCGCCCGGTAGGCGGACGGGAAACCACCACTGAACATCTGGGCGCGTCGCCCGCCGCCCACCTCGCCGAGCCTGCTGACCAGTTGGGCGTGCAGATCATCATCCCAGGATCGGGACGCTTCCATCATCCGGGCCACGATTTCCCGAAGCTCCCGGCCATCATCGGCACTGCTCTCCCGATCCTGCAGAGCGTCCGCCAGCTGTTCCAAAAGGGTTTGTTGTTGTATTGCGCGGGACTGAGCCATCGAATATCTCCGGGCATGTCAGTATGACATTGGGTGACTGATGGCTACCCAGTATATCCAAGAGCTGGAAGTCGCTTTGGCTGTATAGTTTCAAAAAACAGGTATTTTGGTTATATTCAACCTTTCCACTAGCCGTTCATCGAGCCTGAGGGGCCATATATGGTCGAACTGGACAGAATCGATCACTCAATTATCCGGGAACTGCAGAAAAATTCGCGGATTACCGTCACCGAACTGGCCTCCCGGGTCGGCCTGTCCAAGACCCCGTGCCAGGTACGCATGCGACGGCTGGAGGACCAGGGCTATATCACCGGTTACACAGCCCTGGTAAACCAGACCAAACTCGGCCAAAGCCACATAGCGTTTACCCAGGTCACGCTTAACGACACCAGCAGCCAGGCCCTGAACGCATTTAACGCGGCGGTCAAACAGATTACAGCGGTTGAGCAGCGCCATATGATTGCCGGTAATTTTGACTACCTGATGAAGGTTCGGACCCGGAGCATGGCGGAGTATCGGCAGGTGCTGGGCGAACAGATCTCCGCGCTTCCGCATGTGCTGCAGACCAGTACCTTCGTGGTTATGGAAAGTGTTCGCGATGCCGGGCTTTGATCAGCCGAACGCCAGCCAGGCACCTACCAGCAGCATCAGGCTACCCGCCACCCGATTGACTGTCCGCACCCCGCCACCCTGCCGCAGCGCCTTGCGCAGGGTTTTGCCGCCATGGGCATATATTTGCAGGCACAGGAATTCCAGCGCCAGAATCATCAGTATCAATACCGCCAGTTGCGGTGCCAGCGGCAGTGAGCTGTCAATAAACGGGGGCAGCAAGGCAATAAAGAACGCCCAACCCTTGGGGTTGGCGATGGCCGTCACAAAGCCCTGTAACGCAAGCTGCCACCGGGACGCACTGGCCGGTTCGGCCTCTTCTTCGGGCATGGCCATCCGGCCCCGGGACATCCACATCTGGATGCCCAGCCAGGCCAGGTAGGCACCGCCAGCGTACTTGAATACCGCGAAGGCGGTCGGATACTTCAGCATGAACGTCGCCACACCCACCGCCGACGCAGTGGCCACGAGACCCACGCCCACCAACTCCCCCGCCATCATCCAGAGGGCACGCCGGACGCCAATGGTAATCCCCAGGGACAGGGCCAGCGTCATGCACATTCCCGGCGTGATGGAAACGATGAAAAACGTCGGCACAAACGCCGACAACAGAGTCAGGTTCAGGGATAGCACAGGCAGACGCTCTCAAACAGTCGGTAACTCGGTGGCGTCAGTTTTATCAGATTCTGCCCACCGGCAACAGTCAGCAAAAACGGCTAACGGTTTACCCGGGCCAGCCCCAGGGACGAGAATTGCAGCCCCAGCTCTCCGCGATAAAGCGCGTTGCCGATGCCCAGCACGATGTTATCAACAGTGAAATTCGACGACACGGCACTGGCGCCGCCCGGGGATTCAGACTCCAGCACCAACACCAGCCGAAGCAGGTCCAGCAGCCGAATGACCAGATCCAGAATTCCGAAGTTCTCCGGCGGGTCATCCACCTGGCGCTGCACAAAGGCCTTGGCGGCCTCGACTACACAGGCCTGATGCCCGCTCAGATCGCCGGTGTGCAAATCGCGAATGGACGCGATGCGCTGCTCCCGCTCCAGGCGAATGGCTTCCATACAGACCTTTTCACACTGCTCATCAGAGCCCTCCCGGCGCAACATGCCCGCCAGCCGGAAATCAACCTTGCCTTCCCGTCGTAGCTGATCGTATTCACTCTTCAGGCTTTCCCGGGCGTGCGGCAGATACTTGCGGATGGCGTCATCCCGCGCCTTGGACAAGTCCTCCAGCGTGGCCAGGTTCACCAGGGAACTCATCACCCGGACGCAGTGCAGGAGGTGCGCCCAGGCGCCGGCATCGATGCGCCCTGGATCCTCCGGCAGGACCCGGTTGACCGTCACAAATTCAAAATACAGAGACGTCACCTCACGCTCTGAGAACTCCGAGGTCTGGATGATCCGACGCAGACCCAACTTGTCGATATCCCGAATCAGGCTGGGAATCAGCATCAGAATATAGTGCTGCGCGCCTTCCGATATTGGCGTCACGGGGACTCTCCCTACTTGCGTTACCCACCTCACCTGATCTCAGTTTAGCGCAGATTTCACCAGACCGGACCTCGGTAACACACTACGCCCTACCCAGAAACCGACGCTCTTCCACGTTCACCTTGATACGATCACCCGTGGAAATGTGCTCAGGTACTTGCACCACCAGACCGGTCGAAAGCTTGGCCGGTTTGGTTCTGGCGGTCGCCGAGCCCCCTTTGACGGACGGATCGGTTTCCACGATGTCCAGATCGACCGTGGGCGGCAATCCCAGAGCCACTGGAGCGTCGCTGACCAGAATCACCATCAGGCCCTGGGTGTCCTCGCTGATGAACAGCAACTCCTCGGCGATTGCTTCACGATTCAGGCTGTACTGGGTGAAATCCTCGCTGTCCATGAACACGAACTCATCGCCGTCTGAATACGAGAACGTAGCCGGCCGGCGCACCAGATCCGCCAGAGTCAGCATATCGGAATCCTTGAATGTTTCATCCAGCTTGCTGCCGGTGACCACGTCATAAAGTCGCATGCGATAGAGGCTGCCGCCTGCCCGGCCCTGGGGAACCGACCGCTCGATGTCTTTCACAAAATAGGCCCGGCCTTCATATTCAACGGCGGAATTTTTCTTGATTTCGCTGGCTTTTGGCATCGTTCAACATTCCAGGATATAAGTAGGAGATCCGAGGTGCTGATATACCATGACTGGAGGCGACTTTCGATACCGGGACACCGTAAACCGGTCAAGACAGGCCTGGAACCAGGATCAGAAGCCCCAGGCCGATGGCAACCAGGCCCAGCGCTCTGGCCAGCCACTCCCCGCCGGGCAGCAGCTTTTCAAACAGGACCAGCCCCGCAATCGCCGCAATCACGGTCAGGTCCATAATGCCCCCGACAAACAGCAGAGCCATCAGTGCGCCGCAACAACCAACACAGTAGGCGCCGTGTATCAGCCCCATCGTGAAGGCGCCGACACGTCCGGTGCGCCAGTGCCGGATGATGAAAAACAGGGGGCCACGGCAGTGGCGCAAACAGGCCGTTTTCAGGGGTGACCACTGGTACAGTCCGGCAAGAATCAGGGTAATACCGCTGAAGGCGGCGCTCTGGCTGCGCATCATGGGGCTGAGCAATGCCCAGTGTTCAAGCTGCCACTGGAGAAACGTTGCTACCAGACTGAAGCCCGACCAGATGGCGAAATACCCCAGGGCAAACAACAGAGTGGCCAGAGTTGCATACGCCAGCCGGTTTTTACGGGCAACCTGGCGATACAGAAGGATCATGGGGGCGGCGCTCGGGAGCATCATCGCCACCATCATGACGACCCACATCACCACCATGATGGCGAAATAGCCGGGCGTCCACTGGTGCAGCACCGATGCCTGCGTCATCATACCGCCCGCCATCTGGAACAGGTACCACCAGCACAACCCGACAATAACCACCAGGCCCAGGGCGTTGGCCAGTGAACCCGGCGACCGGAGCGAAAGCCGCCACGCCTGCCCGACACTCACCGCCAGGCCCCTCCCGGCTTAGCGGTGAATGCCGCGGGGACCAATATCCAGGTGCGCCAGATGACAGTGGCTGGCATCGAGTTCCAGCGGTATCCCGGCCCGGGCGCTGGTGCGCCCGGAAGCCACTTCAGCCACGGCATATTCAAAGCCGTGCGGGAGATCAATGCGCGCCCGATGCTCTTCTCCCGAGACCGGATTTATGATCGGCTGCCCGGATGCCTCTATGGTATCGGCCACTTGTACGCTGGCCCGCCGGCCTTCCACGTCGCAAGTGATGGTAATGGGGCAAAATACCGGATCGTGCATCTTCGTCAGCGTGCTGGCAAATACGTTGAAAAATGTCGCTCCAGGTTCCGATGTCTCGCCCGAAAGAATCGCCATCAGAGCTTCCCGTTGTTCGGGACTGGCACGCTCATCGACAAACGCCTGCCCCTGTCCGTTACCCTCGTGGATCGCGCCGGGCCATTGCAGGGTCATCGCAAACGACAAACCGTCCAGCCGGGTGTCACCGAAGAAGCCTTCATCAACGTGCACAGCCGCGAACGCTCTGCAATCGCCATGGGTCGGCCGCCCCATAAACTGGCAGGGGCAGCCCAGTTCACAGTTGCAGTTCACGAACTCCCGACCCCTGATCCGCCAGTCATTGTCAGTCATCTCACTCACTCCTTCCTGTGTCGGTTACCCTTTGCATCCGAAAGTCTAGTGCAGGGAATCGAGGGGCATTAGACCGTTAACGACGTAGAATTCAGCGGATATACTTGTACAGTCTAGCGCCCGCCTGTCACTGTGACAGAGGACGCAACAGCCTTTCGGTGGCCCCATGAACATTCGAACACTGGAAACTTTTATCTGGATTGCCCGGCTGGGCAGTTTCCGGGCAGCCGCCAATCGGGTCTATGCTTCACAGCCTTCCGTTTCCGCGCGCATTGCCGGCCTTGAAGACCAGCTCGGTGTGGAACTGTTCAACCGCTCGGCCAGGAAGGTGACGCTGACCGCCAAAGGTCGGGAGTTTCTGATTTATGCGGAAAAAATGCTGAGCTTGCATGGTGAGATGATGCAGGCGGTGGCCAAGCCCTCATCGATTCAGGGCACCATCCGGCTGGCGGTATCGGAGACCATTGCCCACACCTGGTTACCACAGCTCATTGAACGAGTGAGCGAGGCCTACCCTGCCATTAACCTGGAGCTGGATGTCGATATCTCCGTCAATCTGGCCGAGAAACTGGCCAACCATGAGATTGATATCGCGTTTCTGATGGGAGGCGTCAATCAACCCGGCATCATCAACCGGGACCTCTGTCGCTATTCCCTGATCTGGGTGGCCAGCCCCCGGCTCAATGTTCCCAATCAGCCGGTGTCGCTGGCGGAATTGTCCACCTGGCCCATCGTGACCTACCCGAGAAAGAGTGAACCCTACATGGCCATCCGTTCGTTGGTGGACCCGATGAACCATTCCACGCGGATTCACTCCAGTTCATCGCTGTCCACCATCATCCGAATGACCGTTGATGGCCTGGGCGTCAGTGCACTGCCCCGGGAAATTCTGCAGCGCGAACTCAGTGCCGGCACCCTGCGCCGGTTCGAGGTCGATGCAAACGTTCCTGACCTGGCCTTCAGCGCCGCCTACCGGGCCGGCCCCGGCGGCAATGTGGTGCAGGCGATCGCGGAACTGGCATTGGCCATCGCAGAAGCAAGGGCGCCCGCCCTGAAAAACACATCTGAGTCGTCCAATAACGCCCACTGATCAGGTTTTTCGATCAGAACTGATCCTAACTTTCGAATTGTATTAATCATCAGCTCTGCCTTAAATGTAAGCATAATCCACTATCGAGGCAGCACCATGGCATCGACCCACACCCTGAACGTGCACTCCACGCCTATGGCGGTGCGCCAGGCCGCTCGTGAAGGCCTGCTTACCGGCCCGACTTCCGGCCTGGCCAGCGGATACGTCCAGGTTAATCTGGTCATCCTGCCCGAAGCGGAAGCCGCCGGCTTTCTGCGATTCTGCCAGGCAAACCCGAAACCCTGCCCGTTGCTGGCCGTCAGCGAGCCCGGCGCCCGCACCTGCGAGGCCATGGCCGCCGATCTCGACATTGCCTGCGATGTGCCGGCCTACCGTATCTATCGCAACGGCGTTGCCAGCGAAACGGTGGCCGATGTGGCTGATGAGTGGCGGGACGACTTGGTGACCTTTGCGCTCGGCTGCTCCTTTACGTTTGAGCATGCCCTGATCCAGGCCGGCCTGCATGTTCGGCACATTGACCAGGGCCGGAATGTGCCGATGTACCAAACCTCCATACCACTGACACCGGCCGGAGGCTTTGCCGGCAACCTGGTGGTCTCCATGCGACCATTCTCGGCGGCGGATGCCATCCGTGCCATTCAGATCACCACACGTTATCCCCAGGTGCACGGTGCCCCCGTGCACCTGGGCAATCCCGGCCTCATCGGCATCTCGGAACTGCACTCACCGGACTATGGCGATGCAGTCTCCGTGGCGGAGGACGACATTCCCGTGTTCTGGGCCTGCGGCGTGACGCCTCAACAGGTTCTGATCGATTCGGGTGTTTCGTTTGCTATCACCCACAGCCCGGGTCACATGCTGGTAACGGATATTCCCGACAGCACCCTGGCCCTGTTTTAACTAAACCCAGCACGACCACCGAAAACTGAGGAAACAACCATGATGACAAAAAAACCCCTCGCCATTGCCACCACCATCGCCCTGTCCCTGGCCGGTGCCAGTGCCCAGGCTCAGGACATCGACAACACCAGCCTTTCCTATGTCGGAAGCTGGAGCAGCCTGTCGCTGTACCAGAATTTTGAAAAGCCCTTCTGGGCCGATCACATTCCCGATGCTTCCGATGGCCAGATTTCCACCAAGGTCACTACCTTTGACCAGATGGGCCTGGGCGGCGGCGAAGTTTATCGCCTCATGGCTCAGGATATTATTGACGTAACCTCGACAGTCGCCGATTACGCGGTAGCTGGCGCCCCGGAACTGGAGGGTCTGGACATGCCGATGATCGCGCCGGATGTCGACACCGCCCGCAAGGTGGCGGAAGCTTACCGGCCAGTGCTGGCCGATGCCTTTGCCGAGCGGTTTGATGGCGCGCAATTACTGGCCATTGTGCCCTATCCATCGCAAATGGTGTTCTGCAACACGCCGATTGAAGGTCTGGCAGACCTCCAGGGTAAGAAAATCCGCGCCAGCGGCCGCACCACCGCCGAGTTCCTCCAGGCCATCGGCGCCGAAGGCATTACCCTGAACTTCAGCGAAGTGCCTGGCGCCCTGCAACGGGGCGTTATTGACTGTGCCGTCACCGGCTCGCTGTCTGGCTACAGCTCCGGCTGGCACGAAGTCTCCACCCACCTGTATCCGCTCCCCGTAGGTGGCTGGGATCACGTGGTCACCGCCATGAATGGCAAAAAATGGGACTCGCTGTCGGATACCACCCAGCAATGGCTGATGAACGAAGTCCAGACCAACTATGAAGCACCGGTCTGGGAATCCGCCGTAGCCGAAACCAAAGAGGGCATTGCCTGCCTGACCGGTGAAGGCACCTGCTCCCGTGGCGAACCCGGCGATATGGTGCTGGTAAAGGCCACCGACGCCGACTTCACCGAGGCCCGCCGCGCACTTGAGGAAACAGTGCTGCCGAACTGGGCAGAGCGAGTTGACCAGGAGTGGGTTGATCGCTGGAACCAGACCGTGGGCGCCGTTACCGGTCTGAAAGCATCCAAATAACCGCCGTATCGGCCACTGGCGGCCGGGCCGGATTATCGCCCGGTCGTCCTGGAGAACATTATGTTGCGACAGGCCAATTCCTTTCTTGACCGCCTGCTGGACAGGGCTCAAACCGGTTCGCTCTGGCTGGCACGGGCCGGCGGTGCGCTGATCCTGCTGACGGTGGTGATCGTCACCATAGAGGTCGTAACCCGGCAAATCCTGGGCCGCTCCGCGATGCATGCCACCGAAATCACCGGTTATATCATGGCGGTCAGCACCAGTTGGTGCTTCGCCTACACGCTGCTGTGCAAGGCCCACATCAGAATCGACGCGCTGTATCTGAATTTTTCCACGCGGGTCCGGGCGGTACTTGACCTGCTCGCCCTGCTTTCCATGGCTTTGTTCTGCGTGCTGGTTGTTGGTGCAGTGTTTGACATAACCAGTCACTCATTCTCCGTTGGCGCCAAAGCCAATACGCCTCTGGCCACACCATTGTGGATTCCTCAGTCGCTCTGGCTAGCGGGCCTGACATGGTTCAGTTTCGTCGTCTGCCTGCTTACCTTGCGGGTGATCCTGGCTCTTCTCAAAGGCGATACTGAACGTGTCCAGGCACTGGCCGGGAGCCCTACTCTGGATGAGCAAATCGAGCACGAAAACCGGGAAGCACACTCATGATACTTACCTCATTGCTCATACTGTTGTCGCTGCTGCTGCTGAGCGTACCCGTCGCTGCCACTCTGGTCGTCCTGGCGCTGATGCTGGACGAATTTTTTTCACCTTTCCCCCTGTTCCGGGCCCTGGGTGAAGTGCTCTGGACCGCCTCTGACAGTTTTCTTCTGATTGCCATTCCTCTGTTTATTCTGCTGGGTGAAATCCTGGTCCGGACCGGCGTCGCAAAGGGCACCTATCGCTCCCTCGAAAGCTGGCTTTCCTGGCTACCGGGTGGCCTGCTGCATGCCAATATAGGCACAGCTACCCTGTTCTCTGCCACCTCGGGTTCGAGCGTGGCGACAGCCGCCACCATTGGCACCGTTGCCATTCCCCAGGGCAAGGAGATGAAATACGATCAGAGACTATTCACTGGCTCGATTGCGGCGGGCGGCACCCTTGGCATAATGATTCCGCCGTCCATCAATCTGATTGTCTACGGTTTCCTGACGGAAACCTCCATTCCAAGGCTGTTTGCAGCGGGCCTGCTCCCGGGGCTGTTACTGGCACTGCTGTTTATCGTCGGTACTGCGCTTATATGTATCTGGAAACCTGTACTGGGCGGACCGAGCTCCAGCCACAGCTGGGGTGAACGGATATCCGGGCTCCGGAATCTGATCCCCGTCTTGGCGCTGTTCACTATTGTGGTGGGGTCCATCTACACCGGCATGGCAACACCGACCGAGGCGGCATCCCTGGGTGTGCTGGGCGCCATGGTTATTGCCCTGTCCATGGGCAAACTCTCGATGGATGTGATTATCCAGGCCCTGGACGGGACCATGAAGACCACCGGCATGATCATGCTGATCATCATGGCCTCTTACTTCCTGAATTTTGTGTTGGCGTCTTCCGGTGTTACCCGGGAGCTATCCAGTCTTCTGGAATCCGCTGGCCTGGGCCCCTATTCCACACTGATGCTGGCGATACTGGTCTACATCGTGCTTGGTTTCTTTATTGAAACACTGTCCCTGATGGTGATCACCATCCCCATCGTCGCCCCCATCATTATTGGACTGGGCTTTGATCCAGTCTGGTTCGGCATCCTGCTGATCCTGCTGATCGAGATGGCGCTGATCACCCCGCCGGTCGGGCTGAACCTGTACGTTGTCCAGGGCGTTCGCAAAGGCGGGCCGTTCAGCGATGTGATGGTGGGCGCCATGCCCTACGTCGGCATGATGCTGGTGATGGCCGTCATCCTCATTCTGTTCCCGTCCGTGGCGCTGTTCCTGCCCGGCCTGATGAACTGAGCCCCTTACAATCCAACTTAACCGGAGCCAACCATGACCACTTTTCACCTCGCCAACACCGGAGACGCCCTGGATATCGACATTCAGGAACTCATCATCGCTGGCTGGGCAGGCCGTGAGCAGGCCGGCATTGACGAACACATCGAAGAGCTGAGAGCGATTGGTGTTACGCCGCCTTCCAGTACACCGCTGTTCTACCAGGTGGCCGCCAACCAGTTAACCACAGCGCCCGAGATTCAGGTGCTCGGCGATCAATCCAGCGGCGAAGCCGAAGTGGTGCTGGTTGGCACCCCTGACGGCACCCTGGTAGCCATCGGCTCGGACCATACCGACCGTGAGGCAGAAGCCTGGTCGGTGGCCCACTCCAAACAGGTGTGCGCCAAACCGGTCAGCCACCAGGCCTGGTGGTTAGAGGATGTTATCGGGCACTGGGACCAGCTCCAGATAACGTCCTACGCCACCATCAACGGCGACGAAGTGCTTTACCAGGACGGGCCAGTCACCGGCTTGCTGCATCCCATCAAACTGCTGCGCCGCTTTGGGCTGGAAAAGCCGGCACTGACGAACGGCCAGGCCATGCTGTGTGGCACTTTGCCTGTTATCGGAGGGGTTCGGCCTGCCCAGTCCTTCCGGATGGTGCTGACCGACCCGGAAACGGGCCGGAGCCTGCAGCACCAGTATGATATCCGGACGCTGCCGGTGATCTCATGAAAACACTCACTGGTACCCGGGAACCGACCCTCCAGGCTCTGCTTGAAGGCATGCAGGATGGTCTGTGGCAATCCACCGACCTGCTCGACGCCTGCTTCTCCAGTATCGACGGCAAAGACAATCCGGCAGCCCGGGTCTACACCAGGCGCTTCGACCGGACCGCCCGAGCCGAGGCGGCTGCCGCGGACCGGCTAAAAGCCGGCGGTGTGCCGGCGGGCGAGCTGGCGGGGTTGCCCATTGCGCTCAAAGCGCTGTTCGACGTCGCCGGCGAAGTAACCCACTCAGGCTCCCGTGGCTGGCAGGCCGCCGCCAGCCACGACGCGCTCATTGTGTCCCGGTTGCGTCGGGCCGGTGCGGTCATCACCGGCCATACCAACATGACCGAGTTCGCCTACTCTGGCCTGGG
>CBIHLH010000112.1:0-12169 GCA_966210405.1 uncultured Marinobacter sp. | reverse complement strand
GAGGTGGCTTTCAGCATCACCGGGTAGCCGATGTCGGCCGCCTGGGCCACCGCATCCTCGACATCCTTGAGGTTGCCCTCGGAGCCCGGGGTTACCGGCACACCCGCCGCAAGCGCGGTTTTCCTTGCCTGGGTTTTGTCACCCATCGACGCGATTGCGTCAGCAGACGGCCCCACAAAGGTTATGCCGCGCCGCTCGCAGATGGCGGCGAGTTCGGCGTTTTCCGATAAAAACCCATAGCCGGGATGCAGGGCATCACAGCCGGTTTCCACCGCCATATTCACAATATGATGCGGGTTCAGGTACCCCGACAGGGGGTCCTTGCTGATTTGATAGGCCTCGTCGGCCTTTTTTACGTGCAGGGAGTATTCGTCGGCTTCCGAGTAAATCGCCACCGAGCGAATCCCCAACTCGTTACAGGCCCGGGCAATTCTGACCGCGATCTCACCTCGGTTGGCGATCAGCAGCTTCCTTATGGCCATGGGTTTACCTCCATATTTGGCGTTGGTTGGTACAACGGGGCCGGCCCTCCCTGACCGGCCCCTCGAGCGGGGATACCGTTAACCGGTATCCTCAGACGTGGCCCTGGACCACGCTGACAATTTCCGAAAACGATGTCGCCCGATGCTCCAGATCAATGGGGATACGCAGTTTCTCCACCAACTGGCCGGCAGAAACAATACCGCGAAGGTACTCCTCTCCCGGGCGGGAACGGTCATCGTCAACCACTAGAACATACTCTTCATGCACGGTGCGGAAAGTGCTGACAAGGTCACCGACCGTCGCCTTGCACAGGTCACGGTAATGAATGGCGGGCAGGCTGCTGAGCTTGCTCATGACATCCTTGACCCGGATATCCCCGGGCTCAACACCCCGGCGGCTGGCCAAACTCAGTGGCAGCTCGCCGTTGATGGCAGCGATGGTAATCAGCCCGATGCATTCACCCATGCTGTTTTCCACCAGTTTATACGCTGTGTCCGCCATCTTCATCCACAGCCGGGCTTCGGAAACGCTCATATCAGAGTCCAGCGCCGGGGGACGGTGCTGGCAGAAGTCGGCGAGAAGGTGCACGGCGGAGTCGTCACTGCCGATGTTATAGGCGGGCTTGATCGTGCCCAGAGAATAAGTGCGCGCAAGACTGCGCACGGGTAGTGCGTGAAATTGCCTGTTCATGATGAACCTCGTTGATTCCGAAAATCCTGCATGGCCCTCGTGATAACTCACGGTCGGACAGCATGCGATATACCTGGACGGCGTTCAGACGAGGACAGGGGGGCCTTGTGGCATAGCCGGATAGCTGAGGAAACGGGCCGGGGGCTCAACGAAAAACAGGCTGGGTGAACAGGTGGACAGCGCGGTGTCCAGAGGAAAGCCCGGGACATGGGTGTTAAATGCGCCCGGTTCCGGCGACGAGGAATCACCAGACCCGTGAACCAGTGCCACCGAGAAGGAGCCAGGTTCATCAAACTGCTGGTCCAGTGCCGGCGCCGAAACCCCGGACGCCCCCCAGGTAAAAAACGCCAACGCCATCAGCAACGTCAGACACAGACGGCTAGCGGTTTGCAGTGGTGGCGTTCGAGTCATGTACCAGCCTTCAAGGCATTACGTTAAGCATTCGACTCTACTTCTACCACAACCCGGGGGTGCATCAAAGGTGAATGTTGATGATTATCAAGGCATACCGGGGCCTGATCAGAAGCTCAGCTTGGCGGAGGCAATCACCTCTTCATACTGCTCGCTGCCGGCGGTGGCGATTTCGCCAAAGTCCCAGTAGGCGTATTCCAGGCCCAGGGTCAGGTTGGGGTGCGCCGACCACAGCAGGTTGGCGTGCACCGAACTGGACGTGTCGAAGTAGCTCAGCGTGCCGCCTGGCGGTGAGCTCAGATCATCCACGATTTCGGTATGGGAGACCGACAGGGTGCTGCGCCAGGCCGGAGCCCAGAAGTGCCGGTAGGCTGCCGTGGCACCAAAGGTTCTCAGCGGCTCCACCTGACCGCCGGCCAGAGCGGCCAGATCCACATCGGGATAGCTCAGCAGCCCCATGTAGCGCCCGAGCGCGCCATAGCTATACTGCAGGCGCAGATCGTCACGCCCGACGGTGGGAATGCGGGCACTCAGGGAGACTGCTCCGTCGGTTTCGGTCTGATCCGCCGCATCGTCCTCGAAATGCCGAACCAGCCCGGCAATGGAGTACAGGCCCAGCTTGCTACGCAACTGATAACGCACCGCAAGATCGGGGTAGGTCTGGTCGTCGTAGGAGTTCCCGTAGTAGCCGTCTTCCGGGTTTTCCAGCGACACCATCAGCTTGCCGCCCGGCGCCGCCAGGTTGTAACGGATCTGGGGCTGGCTTGCGTAGATAAAGGCCGCGTGTTTGCCCTGGTCCAGAATCTCGGGCATGGCGGCCAGATCAGTGAAAGTGGTGTAAGTCTGGCCGAAGTCCCAGTTGTTCCAGGAGCCATAGGCCTGGCGCAGGCGCGGGGCGTAGCTGTTGGAGACAATTTCATTTCCGGTCTCACTGAAACCGTCGTTGAGATCCTGATTGAAGTCCATCTCGATGTAGGTCGTCAGGGTGTGGCCGGCCACATCATCGGTGCGGGTACCAATGCTGATCCGGGATTCCCGGGCGGAAAAGCCGGTCTTCCAGTCACTTTTCCCGGACTTTGCCGCCTTGGCGAACGTTCTGGGCAGGCCCACACTGTATCCGTTCTGGCTGCCATTGCCGTTAGAACCGAAAATGGCATCGGCCTTGACGAAGCCACCGAACGAAATCGTGGTGTCACCAATCTTGATGCCATCACCATCCCGCAGCAGGTAGGTATTGTCTTCCTGGAGTTCCGGCGCCGTGGATACCGCATTCTCAAGTTTGCTTTCCAGCATCTCCACTCGCTGGCGAAGCTGATCCAGTTCCGACGGGTTTTGAGCCTGGGCATTCACCGGGCCCAGGACGACCATGGTCAGGCTGGCCAGGGTCAGGGCGCGAGCCAGGGGGCTCGTTTTTGGGCGTATTGTTGTTGTCATGTCTGTCCTCGTAACGGAGTTGGTTGGTGTCTTTGTTGTTCCTCTCCGGCGGCTGGCACTGCCTGTACCAATCCAAACTAACCTGGTTAACGGTCTAGTTTCGCTCTGCGGTATTGTTGTTATTTTAAATTCCGCCTAGCAGTACCAGCTTCCGTGATCACGAATATAGACGATGACTTTTCGATCAACAAGTTCATGAAACCAAATTTTGATGAAAGTCGTAATTACTCTGTGTTTTCTTGTTTCACTGCCATTGACAGGGCACAAGATCTTCAAGGATCATTGAGTAATTCTGCTATGCGGTATATATTTTCGCTGTGAAGCAAACAGAGGTTAAGCCATGAACATGAACTACACCGCCGAGGAGCTCGCCTTCCGCGACGAGGTGCGCGCCTTCCTTGATGACAAGCTGCCGGCGGATCTTGCCGCCAAAGTGAAGGGCTTCCGCCGCCTGAGCAAAGAAGACCATCAGCGCTGGCAGAAGATCCTCTGCAAACAGGGCTGGTATGCCACCCACTGGCCGGAGGAATACGGCGGGGTGAAATGGACACCGGTGCAGAAGCACATCTGGGACGAAGAGTCCTGCCGGTACGGCGTACCCCGCTCGATCCCCTTTGGTGTGAACATGGTGGCGCCGGTGATCATCAAGTTCGGCACCGAGGAGCAGAAGCAGCGGTATCTGCCGCGTATCCTGAGCGGCGAGGACTGGTGGTGCCAGGGGTATTCCGAGCCCGGCGCCGGCTCGGACCTTGCTTCGCTGAAAACCCGCGCGGTGCGTGATGGCGACCACTACATAGTGAATGGCCAGAAAACCTGGACCACCCTGGGCCAGCACGCCAACATGATTTTCTGCCTGGTGCGCACCAACACCGAGGTCAAGAACCAGGAAGGCATTTCCTTCCTGCTGATCGACATGAACACCCCGGGCATCACCGTGCGCCCGATCATCACCCTGGATGGCGAACGCGAAGTCAACGAAGTGTTCTTCGAAGACGTGAAGGTGCCGGTGGAAAACCTCGTCGGGGAAGAAGACAAGGGCTGGACCTACGCCAAGTACCTGCTGACCTACGAGCGCACCGGCCTGGCCGGCATCGGCATTTCCAAGGCAGCACTGAGCCACTTGAAGGAGCTGGCCTCACGCCGGCTCAAGAATGGCCGGCCGCTGATCGAGGATGCCTCCTTCAGCCAGCGCATCGCCCAGGTGGAAATCGACCTGATGGCCGCCGGCATCAGCAACCTGCGGATTATCGCCTCGGTGGAAGGCGGTGGTATGCCCGGCGCGGAAAGCTCCATGCTGAAAGTGCGTGGCACTGAAATCCGGCAGACCATTAACGACCTCGCCCGCCGGGCCATCGGGCCTTACGCCCTGCCCTTCGTGGAAGAAGAGCTGGACCTGGATTACGACGGTGAATTCCTGTCCGATGAAAACGCCGCGCCGCTTTCGGCCCAGTACTTCAACAACCGCAAGCTGTCGATTTTCGGCGGATCCAACGAGATCCAGAAAAACATCGTGTCGAAAATGATTCTCGGGCTTTAAGGAGGCGACCATGGATTTCCGACTCAACGAAGAGCAGCAGATGCTGCAGGACACCGTGGCCCGCCTGGTGCGCGGTGAATACAGTTTTGAAAAGCGCCTGGAGTTCAGCGAGACCGAACTGGGCTTCAGTGCCGGTTTCTGGCAGCAGCTCAGCGAGCTGGGCCTGACCGCCGTGCCCTTCTCCGAGGAACTGGGCGGCTTTGGCGGTGGCGGCGTGGAAGTTCAGTTAGTGATGACGGAACTGGGCCGCGGCCTGTGCCTGGAGCCGTACCTGCAGTCCGTCATTCTCGGTGGCGGCCTGATCGGCCAGGCCGGCAATGACACGCAGAAAGAAACCTGGCTGGCCGGTATCGCCAGCGGCGAACTGAAAGCCGCCGTGGGCCTGCAGGAGCCCCAGAGCTTCTATGACCTGAATGACGTGGAAACCCGCGCCGACAAGAACGATGAGGGTTATGTACTGAATGGCCGCAAGGCGGTGGTCATCGGTGGCCACTGCGCCGACCTGATCATCGTGTCTGCCCGCACGTCTGGTGACAGCCGGGAGGCCAACGGCATCAGCCTGTTTGCCCTGAGCCCGGACACCGCCGGCGTTGAGCGCCGCGCCTACCCGACCATCGACGGTTCGAAAGGTTGTGACATCACCCTGACCGACGTCCAGGTGGGTGCCGACGCCCTGCTCGGCGACGAAGGCCAGGCCGCCACGGCGATCGAATATCAGACCGGCCGCGCCATCGCCGCCCTGTGCGCGGAAGCCGTGGGCGTCATGGAAGTGGCCAACGACCTGACCCTGGACTACCTTAAACAGCGCAAGCAGTTTGGCGTGCCCATTGGCCGGTTCCAGGTGCTCCAGCACCGCATGGTGGACATGATGTCGGAACTGGAGCAGGCCCGCTCCATGGCCATTCTGGCTGCCAGCGTGGCGGATCAGGAACAGAGCGATGAACGCCGTCGCATCCTGGCCGCCGCCAAGAACGTGATTGGCCGCAGCGGCCAGTTCATCTCCGAGAACGGCATCCAGTCCCATGGAGGCATCGGCATGACCTGGGAGTACAACTTCGCGCACTACGCCAAGCGTCTGATCATGATCAACCATCAGCTGGGCGATGACGATGTCCACCTGGAACGCTACGCGGCCCTGCTGCAGGCCAGTTAACGTCGAGCAACCGGCAGGCCCCTGGTCTGCCCATGGAGTCGGACATGACGACCAAAAACGCGATCCCTGAACAGGACGACCGGAACAGGGCGGAATGGCACGTGCGCACCGAACTCGCCGCCGCCTACCGGCTGGTGGCGCTGTTCGGCTGGGATGACCTGGTGTTTACCCACCTGTCGGCCCGGGTGCCCGGGCCGGAGCACCATTTCCTGATCAACCCTTACGGTTTGTTGTTCCATGAGATCACCGCGTCGTCGCTGGTGAAGGTGGACCGCGAGGGCCAGGTGGTGGAGGCCACCGGCCTTGGCCGGGTTAATCCCGCCGGTTTCACCATCCACAGTGCGATCCATATGGGCCGTGACGACGCGGGCGCAGTGATGCACCTGCACGCTCCCGATGGTGTGGCGGTATCCGCTCACCGGGATGGCCTGCTGCCCCTCAGCCAGACCGCCATGCTGTGCCTCGACCACCTCAGTTACCACGATTACGAGGGCGTGGCCCTGAATCTGGACGAGCGCGAACGGCTGATCCGGGACCTGGGTGACAAGTCCATGATGATGCTGCGTAACCACGGCGTGCTGACGGCGGGCAAGGATGTACCGGAGACCTTCACCTATCTGTACTTCCTGATGAAGGCCTGTGAAATTCAGGTGAAGGCCCAGAGCTGCGGGCCCACCTGCATGCCTTCAGAACAGGCCATTCGCACCACGGCCGAGCAATCGCAGCAACTGGGCATGGCCGCGAAGCTGACCTGGCCGGCGCTGATCCGGCTTCTGGACAGCAAGAATCCCGGGTACGCGGTGTGATCACTTTGGACTTGGACTTGGTGCGCCATGCTGTCGATTGACCTGAATAACCTGGAAAGCCTTCAAGGCAAGATCATCGGTCACAGTCCCTGGAAAACGGTCACCCAGGAGATGATTCAGGCCTTCGCGGACGCCACTGGCGATCACCAGTGGATTCATCTGGATGTGGAGCGGGCGAGGCGTGAGTCGCCCTGGAAAAGCACGGTGGCGCACGGATTTTTGACCGCATCGCTGATTCCACTGCTGAATCAGCAGATCATTGACGTGCAGGGCAAGAGCGCCAGCATCAATTACGGGCTGAACAAGCTGCGTTTCCCCGCCGCCGTGACGTCCGGCTCGGCCATTCGGAGCACCATGGAACTGCTGGACGTGGCCCGGGTGGACGATCAACGCACCATGGCCACCTATCGCACCACGGTGGAAATCCGGGGTGAGAACAAGCCGGCGTGCGTGGCGGAAAATCTGGTGATGTACGTGCGCGCCTGAGGCAACAACGGGCTGATACACCGGCACGTCTCAGTTTCACGCCATGCGCACATCAAAAAAGGGGCCGAAGCCCCTTTTTTGATGTTGGCGGGTATCAACCACCGGGTTACTCGATCTTCTCCCGCACAATCTTGCCATCCTTCACCACCGCCAGAGTGGTCTCGGTAACGAAGCCGCCGTCCTCGGTGATCTCGGTTACCTGGTAGGGGTTCTGGCTGGCCGGCAGGTTCTTGAGTGCCTCATCCATCGCCGCGCGGATCACCGTTGGATCGGTGGATTCGGTGGCATCCATGGCCGCCACCAGGGCGTGCATGGCGAGGTAGTTGTAGGCCGCTTCGGAGCCTGCCGCCTTGCCGTACTTCTGTTCGTAGCGCTTGAGGAAGTCCTGGGCCGCTTCGGTGTCATAAACGCTCAGGGGGACAACGCCCACCGCGCCTTCCACCATATCCATGCCGCCGGCAATCCGGGCCACTTCGTCGATCTTGGCCTGGTCCATGACAATAAAGCCACCGTCAAAGCCCATCTGACGGGCCTGCTGCACCACCAGCCCTGTGGGTTCGGAGGCACCGCCCACGAACATGACATCGGGGTCCTCGGCGATGATGCGGCTGACGCCGGTGAAGAAGTCGGCGGACTTGTTGTAGTCCATGGGGTTGTTGGCCACGACTTTGCCACCCTTGGCTTTCCACTCTTTTTCGATCATCGAAGCCCAGATCTTGGCGTATTCGTGGGTGGCGCCGGCCATACCCAGGGTGTTACCCAGGTTGTCGAGGGCATAATCGGTAAAGGCGCGAACGTAACCGTCAAAGGTGGGCGGAATTCTCAGGATCAGCCCGTTACCCTTCTGGGTGACGGAGGGCACGCTGGTGTAGGCCATGATCAGGAAATCGTCCTCTTCATTGAATTCCTGCAGGGCAAAGACGCCGCCCGAGTGGGGCACGAAAATGGCCGGAACGTTGGATTCCTGAGTCAGCCGTTTGGCGTTGGTGGCCGCCTGGGCTGGCGAGTAGCGGTCATCCAGGGCCACCAGATTCACGGTGGTTTTCTCGCCGTTAAGGTCGAAGCCGCCGCTGGCGTTGATTTCCTCAACCGCCATGCGCAGGCCAGACAGAACATTTTCGCCGTAGGAGGCCGCCCCGCCACTCAGCGGGCCGGTAAAGCCAACGTTCACCTCACCCGCCAGCACGCCGGTGCTCACGGTCATTCCGAGGGTGGCCGCCGCGACGGTCTTTGCCAGTGTTTTCACTATTGTCATTGTTGTCTCCTGGTTGGTTGCGCTCTTCGTGGATCCGTGTCCGGAGCGATCAGGCTCCGATGTATGCCTTGCGGACCTGCTCGTTACCCAGCATGGCGTCGCGATCACCCTCCATCACCAGGCGACCGTTTTCCATCACATAGGCCCGGTGGGCGATTTTGAGGGCCGCAAAGGCATTCTGCTCAGCCAGCAGCACCGTGGTGCCAAGGCTGTTGATCTTTTTAATGGTGTCGAACATCTGCCGGACCACCAGCGGCGCCAGCCCAAGGGAGGGCTCGTCCAGCATCAGCAGCCGTGGCCGGCTCATCAGGGCCCGGCCAATGGCCACCATCTGCTGCTGACCACCAGACAGCGAGCCCGCCGGTTGCTGCGCCTTGTCTTCGAGAATCGGGAACAGAGCCAGCACCTCGTTCAGCCGCTGCTTGTTACCCTGGCGGTCCCGCCGGTGCACGAAGGCGCCCATCATGAGGTTCTGCATCACGGTCATCTGCGGGAACAGCTTGCGGCCCTCGGCGCACTGCACCACGCCTTGCGCCACCACCGCACTCGCTTTCATGCCATTGAGCTGCGTGTCCTCAAAACGGATGTCACCGGCTGCCGGCCGGATCAGCCCGCTGATGGCGTTGAACAGGGTGGTTTTGCCGGCGCCGTTGGCCCCCAGCAGAACCACCAGCTCACCGCTGTCCACGGTCATCGAGACATCGGTGAGCGCCTTAAAGCTGCCGTAACAGACGTCGACGTGGTTAAGCTGCAGCATCTTCATCCCCTCCCAGGTAGGCTTCGATCACCGCCGGATTGTTGCGAACGGCCTCCGGTGTACCCTCCGCAATCTTTTCGCCGTGGTCGAGGACCATGATGTTGTCCGCCAGGCTCATGATCATGTCCATCTTGTGTTCAATCAGGCAGACCGTCAGGCCGCTGTCGACCATCTTGCGCATCAGCCCGGCAAAGGCCACGGTCTCTTCCGGGTTGACCCCGGCCGCCGGCTCATCCAGCAGGACCATCTTCGGGTCGGTGGCCAGGGCCAGGGCAAAGGCCACCCGCTTGCGTTCTTCCTGGGTGATGTCAGCGATGAACCTGCCGGCCACGTGCCCGAGCCCGACGAATTCCAGTGCCTCCATGGCCTTGTCCCGGGCGGCTTTTTCTTCCCGTTGCAGACGCTTGCTGTTGATCAGCACGTCCCACAGCCCGGATTGGGTACGCAGCCGGTGGCCGACAATCAGGTTATCCAGCACCGTCGCCTGTTCAAACAGGTTGGTGGTCTGGAAGGTGCGACCGACCCCAAGACGAGCCACTTTGTCGCAGCGCAGTCGGGTCACATCCACGCCGTCGAACAGGATCCGTCCGGAGGTGGGCTGGTGCAGCCCGGAAATCAGGTTGAAGAAAGTGCTCTTGCCGGCACCGTTGGGGCCGATAATGGCGTTGATCTTGCCAGCCTCGAGTTCAACGGAGACATCGTTCACCGCTGCCAGGCCGCCAAACATTTTGGTCAGGTGCTCTACCTTAAGCATTGTTCTCGGCCTCCCGGGTCTGCGTACTGGCGATGGCGTTGTCGGCGCGCGCCTTTTCCGGCGCTGAGCTCTGGGACTTGCGGTGCATCCAGGTCAGGAAGGAGCCGGTGATGCCCCGTGGGAAAAAGATCACCAGAACCACCAGCAACGGCCCGAAGAGGATCATTCGGTATTCCTCCAGGAACTGCAGGGACTGGGTAATCCAGACAATGCCCACGGTACCCAGCAGGGGACCGGTAATGGTGCCAATACCGCCCACCAACAGGTAGGTGATCATGTCGAAGGTGTGCACGATGTTGGCCTCTTCCGGCCCGATGAACCGCACCATGCCGGCGTAGAGTGCGCCCGCCAGGCCGGCGTAGGTGGTGGACAGCACAAACGCCAGCACCTTGTTGCGCATGAGGTTGATGCCCAGGGACTGGGCCAGCTCATCGCCGTTACGGATGGCAAGAAAGGTACGGCCCAGCAGGGAACGGGACAGCCGCCCCATGAACCAGATGGCCAGCACCAGGAACGCCAATACCAGATAATAGAACGGTGTGGTGTCGGTAAAGTCCACCAACCCGAAGCCAGTAGGCGCGGCGATGTCCCGGACCCCGATAGGCCCGTGAGTGAGCCCTACCCACTTGTCCAGCAGCAGGTAAATAATAAAGCCGACACACAGGGTGAAGATGGCGAAGTAGTGTTCCTTGAGGCGCAGGGACACCAGGCCCACGAAAAAGCCCAGCACTGCGGCCATCACCAGCGCGGCCAGGAACGCGGGCCAGAAGCTCCAGCCCGCGTCGGAGGTCAGCAGGCCCAGAGTGTAGGCACCGATGGCAAAGAAGCCGCCATGGGCCAGGTTCAACTGGCCGCAGTAACCGGTAATGATGTTCAGGCCATACACCGCAATCGCCCAGACGAATGCCGAGGCCATCACGTAAACCTGATATTCGTTACTGGCCAGGAAGGGAAAGACAATGGCAAAAGCCAGCAACGCGAGCTTTGCGCCCGGTTTCATCAGCATGGATCCGAGTCTGAACAGCATGATCAGTGCGCCCCCTTCGCAAACAGCCCCTGCGGGCGGATGGACAGAATCAGCACCAGCAACCCGAAGGCGATGATGTCTTTGTAGGCGGTGGACAGATAAAAACCGCCAAAGGCCTCGGCGAAGCCGATGATCATGCCGCCCACAATGGCGCCGGGGATACTGCCCATGCCACCCAGGATGATGATAACGAAGGCTTTCATGATCACCAGGTGCCCCATGGCCGGATACACCAGGTTAATGGGGGCGTAGAGGGTGGCGGCGATGGCCGCCAGGGCCCCGGAAATGCCAAAGGTCATCATCGCCACCCGGTTGGCGTCGATACCGACCAGAAACGCGCCTTCCCGGTTCTGGGCCATGGCAATGATGGTGGCGCCGGTCATGGTCTTGCGCAGAAACATCTGCAGGGCGAACACCAGCACAAAGGCTCCGGCAATGATCAGCAGCCGCTGCTCCGGAATAATCAGGCCATCGAAGTTCAGGATGCCGGTGAACGGCGACGACATCCGGCGGAAATCCGCCCCCCAGAACATCTGCACCACCGCCTCCAGGAACAGCAGGATACCGATGGCGGCGATCTTGTCGTGGATAGGGGGTGAGTGGCGCAGGGGGTGGAACACCAGGCGCTCACAGACAATACCAAGCACCGCGACAACCGCCGCTGAGCCGGCCATGGCAACCCAGTAATGCACCCCCAGATCGACCATGAAGAAATACGACATGAACGCCCCTACCATATAGAGCGCGCCGTGGGCGAAGTTGGGAATATGCAGGATGCCGTACACCAGGGTCAGGCCCAGGGCGACCAGGCCGTAGATGCTTCCCAGTGTCAAACCATTAATGATTTGCTGAAAGAAAAGGTTCAAATCTGCCCCTCCGTTGTTTGTTTTTATCGGACGTTTCTGAGGCTGAAACTGGCGGAGCTGACCACTCCGCCGGCTTGACTGAAACAATTGCACTGATCATTCCGCATGTCAACATAATAAAATCATGTTTCGCTGTGCGGACTTTTAGTTAGCTTTGCAGGCTTTTTCAGGCCTTGCTCTTCCACTCCTCTTCCTGCAGTGCCCGCCACATCAGTTTGCCGGTGGGCGACTTCGGCAACTCGTCGACAAACTCGACAATGGTGGGAATCTTGTAGGCCGCCATCTGCGCCTTGCACCAGGTGGTGATGTCCTCTGCCGAGGTTTTTCCGTCAGCCTCGGGGGTCAGCACGATGCAGGCCTTCACGGTCTCACCGCGCTTGGGATCCGGCGAGGAAATGATGCAGACTTCGTGGATCGAGGGATGGCGATACATCAGGCCCTCCACTTCCGATGGCCAGACCTTGAAGCCGGACGCGTTAATCATTCGCTTGACCCGGTCCACCATGAAGA
>CBIHLH010000111.1:0-12236 GCA_966210405.1 uncultured Marinobacter sp. | reverse complement strand
CCACACACTGCCGGCGCGCAGGGCTTTGGCGACTGTGTGGGCGGTGTTGAGGTTGGAGGTCCACACCGCCGCCGCCAGGCCATAGATGGAATCGTTGGCAATGGTTATGGCTTCCTCGGCGGTAGTGAAGCCAATCACCGACAGCACCGGCCCGAAGATTTCCTCCGAGGCAATGCGCATACGGTTGTTGACGCCGTCAAACACCGTAGGCTGAACGAACAGGCCGCCGGTGTTTTCCATCACCCGTTGGCCGCCTTCCACCAGCGTTGCACCTTCGGACTGGCCGATACCGATGTATTCAATGATGCGGTCGAGCTGGGCCTGGTCGACGATGGCGCCACAGGTGGTGGTCGGGTCCAGCGGGTGACCGGGGCGCCAGGTTTTCAGGGCCTCGCGAATCAGGCCGATGAATTCGCTGCGAATGGACTCTTCCACCAGCAGCCGGCTGCCGGCGGTGCACACTTCCCCCTGGTTGAAGGCAATGGCGCTGGCGGCTTCGGCGGCGGCTTTCTTCAGGTCCGGCGCATCCGCAAACACAATGTTGGGGCTCTTGCCGCCGGCCTCCAGCCACACCCGCTTCATGTTGGACTGGCCGGCGTAGATCATCAGCTGTTTGGCGACGTTGGTGGAGCCGGTGAACACCAGGCAGTCCACGTCCATATGCAGGGCCAGGGCCTTGCCAACGGTATGGCCGAAACCGGGCAGAACGTTGAACACACCAGCGGGGATACCGGCTTCCGTGGCCAAAGCCGCCAGGCGAATGGCGGTGAGCGGAGATTTCTCCGAGGGCTTGAGGATCACCGAGTTCCCAGTGGCCAGGGCCGGGGCAATTTTCCAGGACGCCATGATCATCGGGAAGTTCCAGGGCACGATGGCGGCGACCACGCCCATGGCTTCCCGGGTAATCATGCCAATCTGGTTGTGGGGCGTGGGAGCCAGTTCGCCATAGACCTTGTCGATGGCCTCGGCGGTCCAGCGGATTGCTCGGGCGGTCGCCGGCACATCCACGCTGCGGGCATGGGCGATGGGCTTGCCCATGTCCAGGGTTTCCAGCAGGGCCAGCTCGTCGCCGTGGGCCTCGATCAGATCCGCAAAACGAATCAGGATGGCCTTGCGTCTGGTGGGTGCAAGACGGCTCCACACACCGCGCTCGAACGCGTCCCTGGCCGCCGTAACCGCGAGGTCGGCGTCGGCCTGGCCGCAACTGGCAACCTGCGTGAGTTCGCGCCCATCCACCGGGCTGATGCAGGCGAAGGTCTCACCGTTATCGGCCCATTGGCGGGCGCCGTTCACGTAGGCGCGACCTTCCAGAGTGAGCTGCCCGGCGAGGGCTTGCCAGCCTGCCAGGTCGGTGGGTGTGGTGGAATGTTCGGGGTGTTTCATGGCCGTCTCGCAGGCAAGGGAATGGCCCAATCATAGCAGCACTTTTCCAGGCAATCGCGGCCCCCGGTATAGGTAGAAGAACGTGTCTTCCCGAACCCCGGAGCCTGGCATAGACTGGCCTGGGTGGCCGCTGTTCACGGTTGCCTCCGGATCCTTCCGTTATCCCCTATGGCGCCACATTATGACTTTGTATCCCCCGGTTTCCTCCTACTATGCTGGCTCCGCCAATCGGGCTCCGCTTCGACCTGCGCTCAAGGGGCAGTGTTCGGCGGATGTATGCGTGGTGGGAGCTGGCTATACGGGCCTGTCCACTGCGCTCTTTCTGGCGGAAGCGGGTTTCCGGGTGGTGGTACTGGAAGCGGCCACCGTGGGGTGGGGGGCGTCTGGTCGCAACGGTGGCCAGATCGTCAACAGCTTCAGCCGGGATCTGGACAGCATTGAGCGGCAGACCACGCCGGACCACCTGCGCCTGCTGGCGGACATGGCCTTTGAAGGCAGCCAGATCATTCGCCAGCGGGTGCGGAACTACGGCATCCGGTGCGATCTGAAAGAAGGCGGAATTTTTGCCGCACTGAATTCGCGCCAGCAAAAGCACCTGGATGCCCAGCAGGCCCTGTGGCAACGCTTTGGTTATCACAAGCTGGAACTGCTGGACCGGGACGCCATTCGTGCTCGCGTCGGCACCGATCGCTATGTGGGCGGGGCCATTGACCACACTGGCGGGCATATTCATCCGCTAAATCTGGCCCTGGGGGAGGCGGCTGCACTGGAATCCCGGGGTGGGGTGATACACGAGCATTCGGAGGTCTTGCAGATTCTTCCAGGCGAGCCGGCCACGGTAAAAACCGCGCAGGGAGAGGTTAGGGCCGAGTTTGTGGTGTTGGCCGGCAACGCCTACCTGGGTGGGCTGGTGCCGGAACTGGGTGCCAAATCCATGCCCTGTGGCTCGCAGATCGTCGCCACGGAGCCGCTGGATGATGCCGTTGCCAGACGGTTGCTGCCCCAGGACAACTGCGTGGAAGACTGCAATTACCTGTTGGACTACTTTCGTCTCTCCGGCGACAAGCGCCTGATCTATGGCGGTGGCGTGGTCTATGGTGCCCGCGACCCGGCCAACATCGAACGGCTGATCCGCCCCAACATGCTGAAAACCTTCCCGGAACTGGCGAACGTGAAGATCGATTACGCCTGGACCGGCAACTTCCTGCTTACCCTCTCACGCCTCCCGCAGATGGGCCGCCTGCAGGATAACGTGTTCTATTCGCAAGGTTGCTCTGGCCATGGCGTTACCTTCACCCACGTGGCCGGCAAGGCCCTGGCACTGGCTATCCAGGGCCAGGCCGAGCGTTTTGACGCGTTTGCCAGTCTGCCCCATTATCCGTTCCCTGGCGGACGGGCATTTCGGGTGCCGTTGACGGCGATGGGTGCCTGGTATTATGCGTTGCGGGATCGGTTGGGGGTGTGACTGACTCCAGGTTGCGCTGAAACGGAAAAGCAGCTTATGTGTTGCTGTCTATGGGCAGCTCACGTTCGTGCCGTTGGCGCTGGGGATCATCAATGGATTCGATGGCTGGAGAGTTCTGCTACGGGCCATGACCCGAGCGGAGGGAACCCGGACCCGACGATACTGGCCATCCGCGACTGGGTACTGAATGTACCCGGCGGATTGCGCCCGGTATCGCCGGCTGCTGCTGTCTGACCGTCAGGCCATGGCGACTTTCATCGTTTCAGCCAGGGCATCATCCAGCTCATTGGCGCGCCTGGCGGCGGGCCGGCTTCCGGTGCGCTGAATGTACTCCTGGAATACCTTGTTTGGCGGGATGTTCTTCTGCATGGTTTCCCACCACAGGTAGCTGCTGACCAGCACATCCGCCGCCGTGAACTGATCGCCGCAGATATACGGGGTGCGGCCTAATACCTTTTCCAGCGTATTGATACTATCTTCCACACGGCCACAGCCGACGGCCTGTACATTGTTGCTGTCGATTTTCCAGCCATAGGCGAGTGCGCTGGTGGCCATCTCGAACGGGCCGGCCATGAAGAACAGCCAACGGTAGTAGGCGCCACGTTCAGGGGATTGCGTTGGTGGCGCCAGCTTTTTGTCCGGGAACTGGTCCGCCAGGTAAGCGCAGATGGCGGCTACTTCGGTCACCACGGTGTTGCCGTGTTTGATGGCGGGCACCTTGCCCATGGGGTTGATGGCGAGGTACGCCGGGGTTTTCATGTCCGGGCCATATTCCATGGACTCCACTGAATAGGGAATGCCAATTTCTTCAAGCATCCAGCGTACAACACGTCCACGGGACATGGGGTGGGTGTAAAACGTCAGTTCTGACATGCTGATCTCCTTTCCAGTCAGTCTTTTCGATGATGTGGGTTACTGCGAGCCCAGATTAATTTGTAAATAGGTAAGAATCCGTCCTAAATAAATCGCACAATGCATTTTCTGATAAAAATCGTCGGAAAACGGTGCCAGGAGGAACGTGGTTATGTCGGGTCCTACCACTCGCGTGCTTACAGTGCTGGAGTTATTGCAGGCCCATGGCCAGATCGGTGGAGCGGAACTGGCCGAACGTCTGGGTGTGGGCCGGCGGACAATCCGACGTTACATCACGGTACTTGAAGACCTGGGAATTCCGGTAATGACAGAGCAGGGGCGTTATGGCGGGTACCGGCTAGTGGCCGGTTTCAAGTTGCCGCCGATGATGTTTACCGAAGAAGAAACCCTGGCCGTGTCCCTCGGGTTGTTGGCCGCAAGGCAGCTCGGGCTGGCGGATGCGGCGCCAGCCATTGCCAGCGTGCAGGCAAAACTGGAACGGGTAATGCCCGCCAATCTCAAAAAGCGGGTGCGCGGTGTCAGCGACACCACCCGGGTGATCCTGCCCCGGGGCGAACCCAGCCTGGATGACAGGGCCCTGCAAACGCTCACCGTCGCCACCGAAGCAGCGCGCACGGTGGGGTTTATCTACCATTCTCCCGAGCGCGGCGGGATCGACCGCCAGGTGGATCCCTACGGACTGGTATTCCGTCAGGGGCGGTGGTATCTCACAGGGTTTTGCCATCTCAGGGAAGCCATGCGGTCGTTCAGGCTGGACCGCATCAGTGGTGTTCATCTTTTGGCAGGTACCTTCCAGCGACCGCCGGATTTTGATGCGGCGGATTTCCTGAGCGAGAGCTTTTTGTCCTGGGGTCGTACCCATGAGGTGTCGCTGCTTTTGCATACAGACCGTAGCACCGCTGCAACCGTGTTTGATTTCCACTCAGCCTGTGCAGATCAATTTGAGCAATGCGAGAGCGGCCTTCTGTTGACCACCCGAACCGACAGCTTCGAGTGGTTTGCCTGGTGGCTGGCGCAGCTCCCGTTCCGGTTTACCATTCTTACACCGGAGGGGCTGAAGGAGGCCTTGCGGGCCCACGCCAACCACCTGCTAGCTTGTTGTGAATGATCAGGGGCGACCGTTCCCTCATCCGACAAACATCCTCTTTGCCAGCGGCAATCCCTTCAGCCCACTAACGGCCACGGTAGCCAGTAACCCGCCAATCATGGCTCCGGCCACGCCACAGGTCATCACATCCTGGCCGGTCAGGTACAGGCCGGGAATGCGGGTTTTGGGCTTTAGCCAGTCCTGTTCGAAGCGGCCCGGGGTGTGGTTCAGGCCGTAGATCTCGCCTTTGCTGTAGCGACAGAAGTAGTCGGTGGACAGGGGCGTGGAGAGTTCGTAGTAGTCCACTTTACCTTCCAGGTGCGGGAGCTTTTCATACAACTTGCCGAGCAGGCGCTGGGCGTAGGCTTCTTTCTTTGCTTCGTACTCTTCACCGCGTTTGCCCCAGGTTTTGTCGGCCCAATCCTGGTACCAGTGGTACGGCCCAGGGGCGACAATTTCGATGGTGGCGCGGCCCGGATAGCGCTCGGCAAAGCTTGGGTCCTTGGCAGAGGGGAAGGAGATGTACGTCAGTGGAATGTCGTTATCCTCCGGCGTCGCCAAAAAGTCACTGACCTGTTGCTCGTAGTGGGGACCGGGGTAGATCCAGTAGTTGGTTTTCGGCAGTTTCAGGTTTTCGGCGGTGTCCTGCAGGCCGATATAAAGGCAGTTGCTGGCCATGGAGCGTTCCACTGTGTTCAGCTTCTGCTGGTAGTAGTCCCGGTGTGGGGCGGATTCTGGCAGGAGCTTGCCAAAGGTGTTGAACACGCCGGCGTTGCTGATGACCAGCGAGGCGCGGATATCTTCACCATCCGCCATGCGCACACCCACGGCTTTGCCTCTTTCAATCAGGATTTCGGTAACGTCGGCGTAGGTGAATACCTCGCCGCCGCTTCGCTGTATCACCGGAATGATGGTCTTTGCCATTTCCGAAGCGCCACCGATGGGATAGTAACCGCCATAGAGATAATGGCGGGCAATCAGGGCATGAATGATAAAGCTGGATTCCGCCGGTGGCAGGCCATTGTCGCCCCATTGGCCGGTCAGCACGGCGATCAGCTCCTGGTTGCTGGTGAGTCCTTCCAGCACCTCCCGTGTGGGGCGGTTCAGGAAAGACGGCGCGGCACGGGTGACCAGTTTGCGCAGGGGGCCCGCGGCCAGATCCGGCAACACCTTCCCGATCACCAGACCGGGCATGGCCTTGGCCACCTGTCGCAGATAGCCCAGGTAGGTGTCGATGGCCTTTTCCTCCCCGGGGAACTCTTTGTTCAGTTCGGCCCTGAATGCGTCCGGGCCGGCGACCAGGTCTACGTGGCGGTCGCCGATGAAAATGCGGTCAAAGTGGCTGTCCATGGGGGCCCACTTCAGCTGGCCGTCGGTGATGTGATCAAACAGGCGCTTGCTCAGGGTGTGATCGGCGCCGACGTCACCAATGTAATGAACGCCCACATCCCATTCGTAGCCATTGCGGTCATAGCTGTGGGTAAAACCGCCGGCGGTGTAGTGCTGCTCCAACACCACCACTTTCTTGCCCAGCTTGCTCATACAGGCAGCGGTGGTCAGCCCGCCAATGCCGGAGCCGATAACGATAGCGTCGTAGGGGCCGTCCAGGCGATTGGCGCGGTAGCGACGGCCGACTCGGATGGTGCTGGGTTTGGGGCTGCTCATGATGTGGTGTCCTTGCGGTGTTGTTCGGTATCCGGGAGTGAGCCGTCCAGAAGAAGGCTGAGGACCCCTTCTGCCAGTTGCGGCGCCACTTTGGCGTCAGGTAAATGACCGTCGATGGTCAGTTGTGATAACCCATGGACCTGCGACCAGGCGGCGGCGGTCATTAGCGCCAGCGGCATGGGTTTGATATAGCCTGCCTGCTGGGCCCGGGCAATGGTGTCTTCCAGTACCTGGAACGCGCCTTTACCCGCGGTGTCCAGGCGCGGGTGGATACCCTTGGGTAACACCCGCCCGCCAAACATCAACCGGTAGAGGTTGGGTTCGTCTTGAGCAAAGGATACGTACACCAGGCCAATATCAAGCAACGCCCGCCGTGGGCGAGACGGATCCACGGCCAGTAGCCGTTCCCGAAGGGACTCAAAGCCGGTGACGGCCAGCTCTGCGAGCAGACTTTCCCGGTCAGAATAGTGGCGGTAAAGGGCCGGAGCGCTAACCCCGATCTGCTTGGCCAGGGCCCGCAGGCTAATAGCGGTATCGCCGTGCTCCCGCAGGATTTCAAGGGCAAGCTGGTGCACCTGTTGGGGCAGGTCGCCATGGTGGTAGGTGGTTTTCAGTGTGCTTGGGCTGCCTGACATAAGTTATCACCGGTAACATTGTTACCGGTGATAACATCACGGCGAAGGGGTCGTTGTCAACGGATTGCTGACGTACGGGTGGTTATTTCGCTGTAATCGTCGACATTACCAACTTCCCGTCTTTGCGAATCGGGCCGTCTTCCTTGGCGCCGAGGGTGTATTCGAAGATACCGGTCTTCATGCCGCCGTCTTCGCTGTGGAGCATGAGCATCAGCATGTCACCCGAGGCGACGTCTTCGGTGAGGAGGGCGGCGACGTCCATGTTCTTGCCTGCTCTGAGCGGTGCGTACCCAACAACCGGGCCGGGCTTCATGGCTTCGTCTGTGCGGTGTACCACCAGCCAGCCGTTTTCCTCGGCAACCACCTTCCTGGCAGAAACAACGCCGTTGGAGACGGACTGATCCTCGCCCCAAACGCCAACCTTGTGGTCGCCGGCCATTGCAGTGCCGGTGGTTAGTGCGCTGGATACCAGAGCGGCCAGAAGTGCGGTTTTTGCGTGTTTGTTCATTGCGTTCTCCTTGCGGTCAATGTGTCCCATCCGCTTGGTTGTTTTCGGATGGGGTACTGACATCTACGGGCGATCGGTCCGCAAAGTTTCAGGCACCAGTGATTTTTTTTTCAGGAGCGTGGATTACGCGTTGGGCACACAGCGAGGATTCCTCGAGCCAGTCCATCCTTATTGGCAACTGGTACGGCTGCCACAAACCCATCGACATAACTCATGATGTTGCTCCTTGTTCAGTCTTTCGGGGGGAGTTCCCGCGCCGGCCGGACTTCGATACTGCCGAATCGGGCAGGTGGAATCCGGCTGGCCAGTTGCAGGGCCTCGTTCAGATCCCGGGCTTCCAGCAGGTAGAATCCCGCCAGTTGTTCCTTGGTCTCCGCAAAGGGGCCGTCCGACATCAGCACGTCGTCATTCCTTACCCGCACAGTGGTCGCGGTGTCGATCGGCTGCAGTGGCAGGCCGGTCACGAAGTTTCCCTGCTGGGTCAGCCTCTCCACGCCGGCTACGCACTCCTGGTTCAGGTCGTGCCATTCCTGCTCTGACATGGCGTTGATAATGCTTTCCTGGTAATAGACCAGGGCGACGTATTTCATAGGAGTTCCTCCGTTGGTGGTCTTTCATAGTAAGTCGCATGACCCCGGGTGAAATCGACAACGGGAGAGAAAATAGTTCAGGTGAGAGCTCAGCGCCCGGGCTTTGGTGAGTCAGCCGGATGGAGTGCTAGCTATTTTCGTCGGTTTCATCATCAGAGCGCTGGGGCTTTTTGCTGGAGAAATCCGCGCTGGCAAAGACTTCCGACAGGATGGCCTGCTCAATGTAACTGCGCTGTCCGGATTTGGCGGGCAACCGGACGGTGAGATGGATTTCATTGGCTACCGGGGCCTGGATGGTCACCCGGGGATCCACGGAAGGCACTTCCAGGCCCCGGGAAACGCCCACCTTGTTCATGTATTTGCGTACCGATTCCAGATACGGCTGGCAATGGCGATTGGCGGCCGCCAGCAGAGCCGTCTGGGCGGCGTGCCAGTCGTCCTCCCGTTTGAAGGGCACGGTGAAGACGTGGAAGTCCCAATGGTCGGTGAAGCTCTCGTTGATGACGGGCTCCGCCACGAACAGGGCGTTGGGTATCACGATCATCCGCCCGGTGCGCTGATGGCCGGTTTTACCCGGGCCGACTTCCAGAATGGTGGTGGCGAGCAGGGTCTGGTCGATGACATCGCCCCGGAAATCCTTCACCTGTATGCGATCCCCGAGGTTGAACGAGCCGGCGCCGCTTTTCAGGATGGCGCCGGAGACACACAGGATCAGTTCCTTGGTGGCGACCACAAAGGCCACGGCGATGGCGACGATGGACAGTGCCAGAGAACGGATCTGGTCGCCCCAGATCAGCGCCATCCCCAGTATCCCCAGTAGCAGAAAGCCGTTGCGGAAGTTCACCAGCAACCGGCCCCGCAATTCCGATGATGCCACGTTCTTCCGGATAAAGCGGGCGGTCAGAGTCCTAAGGATGATGATGGCGAGTACCAGCAGCACAGTGCTGATGACCAGCCTCCAGATGGAATCCGGCAATGAAAAATTCTCAGGCACCCAGGCCAGACTCTCCAGCATGCGTCAATCCCGTAACGTGTCAGTTTAATGACCCATTGTCAGGGGAAAGCGGAGAAAACAAAAGAGTCCATCGACAGCACGCCGTGTTCAATGCCGCCTTCAATAACCGAGGCACCGGCTTCGGCACCGCTCGCCCCCGCAGCCACCAGCAGGGGCAGGAAATGCTCCGTGGTGGGGTGGGCGCGCTGGGCATGAGGCGCCAGGGTCAGGGCATTGATCAGACGTTGATGGTCTCCCGCCAGAACGGCCTCCCGAATCCATTGGCTGAACTCCCGGGCGTAGTCGGCCCCGTTTTTGTCTCCCCAGCGGACTTCGTACAGGTTGTGGGTCAGGCTGCCTGAGCCGACAATCAATACCCCGTCGTCTTTCAGCGGCGCCAACGCCTGGCCCAGCTTCCAGGCAGACTGGCTGTCCAGGTCCGTGGGCAGGGAGACCTGGAATACCGGTACGGAAGCATCCGGATACAGGTGCCGCAGGGGCACCCAGGCCCCATGATCCAGGCCACGACTGGCGTCCGCCACCGGTTGCCAGCCAGACTTCTCCAATAGAGACAGGGCTTGCCTGGCGAAGGCCGGGTGGCCCGGAGCCGGGTACCTCAATTGATACAGCGCCGGTTCAAAGCCGCCGAAATCGTGGATGGTGGCCGGTGTTTCCGCCAGGCCCACCCGAACCCCGGGCGTTATCCAGTGGGGGGACACCACCAGTACAGCCGTTGGCCGGGGCAGAGCCTGCCCCAGCCCGGTGAGAGCCGGGCCTGCGAGGCCCGGCTCCAGTGCAAAGGTGGGGGCGCCGTGGGAGACAAACAGGCTGGGTAATGTCTTCATGTCACACTCCTTTTGGCGCAGGACGTTGCCCGGTCTTACTGTTTGGCCAGCAGGGCGTCTACGGAGGCCCGTCCAGCACCGCTGAAGAGCAGTGACACGGACACGGCCAGCAAGGCAAGGCCGAATTCGTAGCCATTGTTACTCATGAACAGGCCATTGCCGATGTGAACGCTGAAGATGGCGACCAGCATGGCCACGGCCAGCACGGCACTGGCGGGCCGAACCAGCAGGCCGATAATCAGTGCCAGGCCGCCGAAGAATTCCGCGCCACCGGCCAGCAGGGCCATCAGGTAACCCGGGCTCAGGCCGATGGAATCCATCCATTGGCCAGTGCCTTCCAGGCCGTAACCACCAAACCAGCCAAACAGTTTCTGGGCGCCATGGGCCATGAAGATAATACCTACGGGGATGCGCAGGGCGAGCGCGCTCCAGCCAGCGTTGGAGTTGAGCAGTTTGTTGAAGAATGCATTGTTCATGATCGGGTTTCCTTGTTTGGGTGTGAAGATGCGTTTCAGCATGGTGATACTTTACGGATATCAATTTTTGAGATAAACATGTAAATATTGAATTTACTGTTTCATAAACTGGAACAAACGGCCATGGACCGATTACTGGAAATGCAGACTTTCTGCGCCGTCGTGGAGGCCGGCAGCTTTGTCTCTGCCTCAGAGGGCATGGGAGTGTCCAAGGCTGCGGTGTCTCGCTACATCAACGAACTGGAGTCGCGGCTCGGGGTGCGGCTGCTGTACCGCACCACCCGGCGGCTGTCCCTGACGGCGGAAGGCGAGGTGTTCTATGTTCGCTGCCGGGAGCTGCTGGCGGGCGTGGAAGAGGCGGAAGCAGAACTGACCTCACGCAGCAGCGTGGCCAAGGGGGTACTGCGTATCAACGCCCCGGTGAGTTTTGGCATTCACCATCTGGCGCCGCTGTGGGGAGAGTTCCACGCCCGATATCCGGATGTGGAGCTGAACATCGATTTGTCTGACCGCATGGTGGACATCGTTGAGGAAGGTTTCGACCTGGCCATTCGAATCGCCACCCTGAGAAACTCCACCCTGGTGAGCCGACGCATCACCGCCACCCGGCTCATGGTGTGCGCATCTCCGGAGTATCTCCGGGCCAACGGCACGCCATCGCAACCCGAGGACTTGATTCATCACACGGTCATCGCCTACAGCAACCTGGCCACCGGCAACGAATGGCACTTTGAGGGGCCGAACGGCCGGATTAGCATACGGGTACGCCCCTGGATGCACGCCAACAACGGCGAAACCTGCTGCGCAGCCGCCGTGGCCCACCAAGGGATAATCCACCAGCCGAGCTTCCTGGTGCAGGATGACCTGGCCGCTGGCCGGCTGGTGGAACTGATGCCGGATTACCGATCCGCGGAACTGGGCGTGTACGCCGTCTATCCCACCCGCAAGTTTGTGACGCCCAAAGTGAGGGCGCTGGTGGATTTTCTGGTGTCGGCGTTTCCGGCGGTTGTGTAGGCGAGGGTTACTCCCGCCGCCGTTGTGGTTACGCCAGGATCACCAGGTGATTGGGCAGTTCATTGCGCTCGTGAGTGGCCGGAATGTGCTCTTTGAGGAGCTTTCCGCAGGCAGTAATGCAGTCAACAAAGCCCTGCCGGGTCTGGCCCTGGCGCACCTTCGCGGTGAAATCCGCCACGATGCCTTCCCAGACCGAGTTATCCAGGACGTCGGCAATGCCCTGATCCACCAGGATCTCGACATAGCGTTCCGCCTCCGAAACGAAGATCAGCATGCCGGTGGCGCCTTTGGTGTGGTGCAGGTTCTGCTCCAGGAACTGCCTGCGCGCCAGGTTGGAGGCCCGCCAGTAACGCACCTGCCGGGGAATCAGGCGAGTGTTGATGCCGGGCATCCGGAATAACAGGCTGAGCAGTACGAACGTACCCCACTGCACCAGCATCAGCATATCGGCACCGAGCCAGCTGCCGAAGTAATTGACGATCCCCGGTACCAGCAGCGCCAGGATGCCGGCCCAGAGCAGGGGAATATAACTGTAGTTGTCGGCCTGGGCCGTGAGCACGGTGACCAGTTCGGCGTCGGTTTCCCGCTCCACGTCGCTGATGGCAGCGGTAACGGCTTCTTGATCGCTTTTGCTTAGTAAAGTCATGATTCGTTGAATCTCTTTGTCAGGTGATGGGGCAGCGTACTGGGATATCGGTGCG
>CBIHLH010000110.1:0-12261 GCA_966210405.1 uncultured Marinobacter sp. | reverse complement strand
ATTTCGTACGCCGCCGGCACTCGCTACCTGTCGCTGATTGGCGGTACCTGCCTGAGCTTCTACGACTGGTATTGCGACCTGCCACCGGCCTCTCCGCAGACTTGGGGTGAGCAGACCGATGTGCCGGAATCCGCCGACTGGTATAACTCCGGCTACATCATCGCCTGGGGCTCCAACGTGCCCCAGACCCGCACCCCGGATGCCCACTTCTTCACCGAAGTGCGTTACAAAGGCACCAAGACCGTTGCCATTACGCCGGACTACGCGGAAGTCTCCAAGCTGTCTGACGAATGGTTGAACCCCAAGCAGGGCACCGACGCCGCCCTGGGCATGGCCATGGGCCACGTGATCCTGAAGGAATTCCACGTCGACAGGCCCAGCGAGTACTTTACCGACTACGTGCGCCGCTACACCGACATGCCTTACCTGGTCATGCTGGAAGAAAGGGACGACGGCAGCTTCGTACCGGGCCGGTTCCTGCGCGCCAGTGACCTGGTGGATGGTCTGGGCGAAGAAAACAACCCCGAGTGGAAAACCGTCGCCATTGACGAAGCCTCCGGTGAGCTGACTGCGCCCAATGGCTCCATCGGCTATCGCTGGGGTGAGAAGGGCAAATGGAACCTGAAGCAGACCGCCAGGGGTTCCGATGTAAACCTGCGGTTGTCCCTGGTCAAGAAGCACGACGAAGTCGTGGATGTTGCTTTCCCGTACTTCGGTGGCATCGAACACGACCACTTCAAGCACGTGGAAATCAAAGACATCCTCAAGCACAAGCTGGGTACCCGCAAGGTACAGCTGGCGGATGGCACCGAAGGCCGTGTGGTCACCGTGTACGATCTGATGGTCGCTAACTACGGCATCAGCCGTGGCCTGGGTGATGACGACGGTGCCACTTCTTACGATGAAGTGAAGCCGTACACCCCGGCCTGGCAGGAAAAGATCACCGGCGTACCTGCCGAGAAAGTGATCCGTATTGCCCGTGAATTCGCGGACAACGCTGACAAGACCAAGGGCCGTTCCATGGTCATTGTCGGGGCTGGTATGAACCACTGGTACCACATGGACATGAACTATCGCAGCCTGATCAACATGCTCATCCTATGCGGGTGCATTGGTCAGAGTGGTGGCGGCTGGGCCCACTATGTCGGCCAGGAAAAACTGCGCCCGCAGACCGGCTGGCAGCCCCTGGCCTTTGGTCTGGACTGGCAGCGTCCGCCGCGTCACATGAACGGCACTTCCTTCTTTTATGCCCACTCCGGCCAGTGGCGCTACGAAAAGCTGGGTGTCGACGAGATCCTGTCGCCGCTGGCCGACAAGGCCAAATTCGGCGGCAGCCTGATCGATTATAACGTGCGCGCCGAGCGCATGGGCTGGTTGCCGTCTGCGCCGCAGCTGAACCGCAACCCCCTGGGCATTGCCGCAGAAGCTGAAAAAGCGGGCATGGACGTGTCGGATTACGTGGCGCAGTCCATGAAAGATGGTTCCCTGGCCTTCGCCAGTGAGGATCCGGAAGCGCCCCAGAACCATCCGCGCAATATGTTTATCTGGCGCTCCAACCTGCTGGGTTCTTCCGGCAAGGGTCACGAGTACATGCTCAAGTACCTGCTCGGCACCAAGAGCGGTCTGCAGGGCAAGGATCTTGGCCACGAAGGCGGCGCCAAACCGAAAGAGGTTAAATGGCATGACGAAGCGCCGGAAGGCAAGCTCGATCTGCTGGTGACCCTGGATTTCCGTATGTCCACCACCTGTCTGTATTCCGACATCGTTCTGCCGACGGCCACCTGGTACGAGAAGAACGATCTGAACACCTCGGACATGCACCCGTTCATCCACCCGCTGACGGCAGCCACCGATCCGGCCTGGGAAGCGCGCAGCGACTGGGAAATCTACAAGGGCATCGCCAAGGCGTTTTCCAAGGCGACAGAGGGTCACCTGGGTGTCGAGAAAGACGTGGTCACCCTGCCGCTGCTGCACGATGCGCCGGCCGAACTGGGTCAGCCCTTTGATGTTAAGGACTGGAAACGGGGCGAATGCGACCTGATTCCGGGCAAGACCGCGCCCAACTTCATCACCGTTGAGCGGGACTATCCGAATACCTACGCCCGCTTCACCTCGCTTGGCCCGCTGCTGGACAAACTGGGTAACGGTGGCAAGGGCATCAACTGGAACACCCAAAAAGAAGTGAAGTTCCTGGGTGACCTGAACTACAAGCACATTGGTGGCGCCAACGACGGCCGTCCCAAGATAGAAAGTGCCATTGACGCCGCGGAAGTGATTCTGACCCTGGCACCGGAAACCAATGGCCAGGTTGCTGTAAAAGCCTGGGCGGCGTTGTCAGAAATGACCGGCCTGGACCACACCCATCTGGCCAAGAACAAGGAAGAGGAAAAGATCCGCTTCCGGGACATCGTGGCGCAGCCGCGCAAGATCATCTCCAGCCCGACCTGGTCTGGCCTGGAAGACGAGCACGTGTCCTACAACGCCGGCTACACCAACGTTCACGAGCTGATCCCCTGGCGCACCCTCACGGGTCGTCAGCAGTTCTATCAGGACCACGAGTGGATGCGTGCCTTTGGTGAAAGCCTGCTGGTGTACCGACCGCCGATCAACACCAAGACGGTCAGCAGCATGCTGAACCAGCGCAGCAACGGTAACGCCGAGAAAGCGCTGAACTGGATCACGCCGCACCAGAAGTGGGGTATCCACAGCACCTACAGCGACAACCTGCTGATGCTGACCCTGTCCCGCGGTGGCCCGATTGTGTGGCTGAGCGAAGACGATGCGAAAGAACTGACTATCGAGGACAACGACTGGATCGAGCTGTTCAACGCCAACGGTGCCATTGCGGCCCGGGCGGTGGTGAGCCAGCGCGTGATGCCCGGCATGGTGATGATGTACCACGCCCAGGAGCGCATCGTGAACATTCCGGGCTCGGAAATTACCGGTACCCGGGGCGGTATTCACAACTCGGTTACCCGGGTCTGTCCGAAACCGACCCACATGATTGGTGGCTACGCCCAGTATTCCTACGGGTTCAACTATTACGGCACCGTCGGCTCCAACCGCGACGAATTCGTGGTGGTTCGCAAGATGCACAACGTCGACTGGCTCGACGGCGAAGGCAATGACACTGTTCAGGAGGCTGTAAAATGAAAATCCGTTCTCAAGTCGGCATGGTGCTGAACCTGGACAAGTGCATCGGTTGCCACACCTGTTCAGTGACCTGCAAGAACGTCTGGACCAGCCGTGAAGGCATGGAATACGCCTGGTTCAACAACGTCGAGACCAAGCCCGGTATCGGCTACCCCAAAGAGTGGGAGAACCAGGGCAAATGGAAGGGCGGCTGGATGCGCGACAGCTCCGGCAAGATTCGCCCGAAAATCGGTGGCCGCTTCCGGGTGTTGGCGAACATCTTCGCCAACCCGGACCTGCCGGAAATTGACGACTATTACGAGCCGTTTGATTTCGACTACCAACACCTGCACACCGCGGGCGACAGCAAGCACCAGCCGGTTGCGCGGCCGCGCTCGCTGATCTCCGGCCAGCGCATGCAGAAGATCGAATGGGGCCCCAACTGGGAAGAAATCCTGGGCACCGAGTTCTCCAAGCGCCGCAAGGACAAGAACTTCGACCAGGTGCAGGCGGATATCTACGGCCAGTTCGAGAACACCTTCATGATGTACCTGCCGCGCCTGTGCGAGCACTGTCTGAACCCGACCTGTGTCGCCAGCTGCCCCAGCGGCGCCATCTATAAGCGGGAAGAAGACGGCATCGTCCTGATCGATCAGGACAAGTGTCGTGGCTGGCGGATGTGCGTCTCCGGCTGCCCGTATAAAAAGATCTACTTCAACTGGAAAACCGGCAAGTCCGAGAAGTGCATCTTCTGCTACCCGCGTATTGAAGCCGGACTGCCGACGGTCTGCTCCGAGACCTGCGTTGGCCGTATCCGCTACCTCGGCGTTCTGCTGTATGACGCCGACCGCATTGAGGAAGTCGCCAGTACGCCGGGAGAGCACGAGCTGTATGAAAAACAGCTGGAAATCTTCCTGGACCCGTTCGACCCGAAAGTGATCGAGCAGGCGAAGAAAGACGGCATCCCGATGAACGTGATCGAAGCCGCCCAGCAAAGCCCGGTGTACAAGATGGCGGTGGACTGGAAACTGGCCCTGCCGCTGCACCCCGAGTACCGCACTCTGCCCATGGTCTGGTACGTACCGCCGCTGAGCCCGATCCAGTCCGCCGCGGAAGCCGGTAAGGTCGAGTTTGACGGCATACTGCCGAAGATCGAAAGCCTGCGGATCCCGGTCAAGTACCTGGCGAATTTGCTGACTGCCGGTGACGAAAAGCCGATCGTGCGAGCCCTCAAGCGGATCATGGCGATGCGGCTTTACAAGCGGGCTGAAACCGTCGAAGGCAGGGAGGATCTGCGGGCGCTGGAGGAATGTGGCCTGACCAAGGCCCAGGCTGACGAGATGTACCGTTATCTGGCCATTGCCAACTACGAGGACCGCTTTGTAATCCCCACCAGCCACCGAGAGCTGGCGAAGGAGGCCTTCCCGGACGCCACTGCCCACGGCGAGCGTGGCGGCTGCGGTTTCAGCTTCGGCGACGGCTGCAACGGCGACAGCAAATTCAATATGTTCGGTGGCCGCAAGCAGACCACCAGCATGGTCCAGAAGTTGTCGACCGTGAAGCAGGTTGACCCGAAACAGCTGCAGGAATAAGGAGGCCGAGATGCAACTTTTGAAAGTACTGGCACGGGTGCTTGAGTACCCGACCGAAGAACTCCAGGCCTCCAAAGACGCCCTGATTGCCGCTGTCCTGGAGGACAGCCGGCTGCCCCGGCAGAACAAGGAGCAACTGCTTCGCTGCGTGGAAATGCTGTGCGATGGCGATTTGCTGGACTCGCAGGAGCGCTACGTGGGCATGTTTGACAAGGGCAGGGCTACGTCCCTGCTGCTGTTCGAGCACGTGCACGGCGAATCCCGGGATCGTGGCCAGGCCATGGTGGACCTGATGGAGGAATACCGGGCCAATGGTCTGGAGATCGATGCCAAGGAGTTGCCGGACTACCTGCCGCTGTTCCTGGAGTATCTTTCCACCCGCCCCTGGGACGAAATCCGGAACTGGCTGGAGGATATCCATCACATTCTGGGCTTGTTGGGCGAGCGCTTGTACCAGCGGGAAAGTTTCTATCACGTGGTGATGGATTCCCTGCTGGTGTTGTCCGGCCGCACCGCGAATCGCCAGGAGCTGGCCCGGATCGTCGCCTCGGAAGAACGCGACGATACCCCGGAGGCCCTGGATAAAGTCTGGGAAGAGGAAATGGTGAAGTTTGTTGATGATCAGGGCGGTTCCTGCAGTACCGGTGGCGTGGTAGGCCAGCGCCGCCGCGAGCTCGAGCAGACCCAGACCATTCACCTGAGCGATCAGCTGATGACGGATGTCACACCCCGTCAGGCCGGGCGCGCCTGAGGGCGCAGGAGGAAACGGAAATGATGTCCTATCTGAACACACTGCTATTTGGGGTTTATCCCTACATTGCCATCGCCGTGCTGGTGATTGGCACTTGGGCCCGCTACGACCAGGGCCAGTTCACCTGGAAAGCCCATTCCAGTCAGATGTTGCGCAAGAAAAACATGGTGATGGCCAGCGTGCTGTTCCATGTCGGCGTACTGGTGATCTTCTTCGGCCACCTGGTTGGCCTGCTCACTCCGCACTGGGCCTACGAGTGGGTCATCACGCCGGGTCAGAAGCAGGTGATGGCCATCGTGGTTGGCGGCATCGCCGGCGCCATGGCCATTGTCGGCGGCGGCATGCTCGCCTGGCGCCGGCTGACCGACCCCCGCGTGAAGGCCAGTAGCACCTTTGCCGACAACATGATCATCGTGATCCTGGTGGTCCAGCTGGCGCTTGGCCTGCTCACCATCCTGCCGACCCTGGGCCACCTGGATGGCGGCACCATGCTCAAGTTCTCCGCCTGGGCCCAGGGCATCTTCACACTGCAGGGTGGTGTGGCGGATTACATTGCCGACGTGCACTGGATCTACAAGACCCACATTTTCCTGGGCCTGACGATCTTCGTGCTGTTCCCGTTCACCCGCCTGGTGCACATGCTCAGCGTACCGGTGGAGTATGTCGGACGGAAGTACCAGGTGGTTCGCAAGCGGGCGTAATGGGAGCTTGAAGAGTGTCGGATTACGCGTGGCGGGGCCACGCTAATCCGACCTACCCAAGCGCCGCAGCTTCGAATGTAGGTCGGATTAGACGAAGTCGTAATCCGACAAATTCCCGAGCCCGAAAGCACACAAGTAGGTCGGATTAGAGGAAGTCGTAATCCGACAAACAGATCAAAAGGGTAAAAGCCATGCAACTCATCCCCGTCGGCGACGCCGAAAAACCCAGAAACCAGTTCCCGCCGGTCACCGTGGGTAACACCCTCATCGGCGAAGACGACATTGCCCGGGAAATGCAGCATCACCCGGCCGAAGAAGTCGCCGAAGCCTGGCGCGAAGCCGCCCGAAGCCTCGTGATCCGCGAGCTGCTCCTGCAACAGGCACAGCGCCTTGGACTGCAGGACATGGTGGACGAAGAAGACCGCATCGCCCGCGTGCTGGAACTGGAGCTCCAGGTCCCGGACCCGACAGAGCAGGACTGCGAACGATTCTACGCCGCGAACCCGGCCCGCTTCCGCAGCCCCACCCTGATGGCCGTCAGCCACATCCTCCTCGCCGCCGCCCCGGACGACGTCCAGGAACGCATGCGCCAGGAAGAGGCCGGCCACCAGCTACTGACTTCCCTGATCGAAGGCCGTGCCCGCTTCGCCGACCTGGCCAAACAATACTCCGCCTGCGAATCCCGCCACCAGGGCGGCAGCCTCGGCCAGATCAGCAAGGGCCAGACCGTCGAAGAATTCGAGCGCCCGGTCCTTGCCCTCCAGGAAGGCCTGAACCCGGAACTGATCGAAAGTCGCTACGGCTGGCACCTGGTCCGCGTTGACCAGCGCATCGACGGCGAAGAGTTGCCCTACGAGTACGTGAAACCCCAGATACGTCAGTACCTGAGCGAAAGCGTGACACGGCGAGCCTTCCGGCAGTACCTGCAGGTTCTGGCGGTAGAAACCAGAGTGGAAGGTGTCGACCTGGAATTGCCAGATTCGCCGTTAATGCAGTAGCGAGGTTAACTCGCTTGTCGGGTGGTCGGTGGAGTTCCCCCATCGGCCAGTGCTCCCAGGCCCATCTTTGAGTTAAATCAATTACTCAGAAATAGCCCCGCAACTACCTCCATCGGGGGAGCGACTCCCAACCCACATCTCTCTACTATTTAAAACATGATTTTGGATGCATGAATATGCAGAGAGGACTCTCCCATGATGCAGATACAAACTGCGGAAACCCAATACAGCAAACCGGTACTGGTCGCCGTCAACAAACCATTCGATGACGAAAACGGCCTCCAGGCCCTGCGCAGTCACCCCATGTTTGCCGCGCTCGGCAGCCAGGATCTCCGGAACCTGATCAGGCAGTCGCGTCGCCTGCGCCTCGGGCATCACCAATTGCTGTATCGCCAGGACATGCCAGCCCATCACTTCTTCTTCGTGATCTCCGGCCGCCTGCGCCTGTACCGCCTCGACTCCTCCGGAATCGACCGCACGCTCGACAGCGTCGCCCCTGGCGACTGCTTCGCCGAAGTCATGATCTACGCCGATCCGCCCCGCTATGCCTGTTATGCCGAAGCCCTGAAGGCCAGCGACGTACTGATGATACCGGTCAAGGCCTATCAGGAACTGATCGAGCGTAACCCCCGGTACGCCCAGGCAGCCCTCCGCCACTATGCCCAACGGGCCGTCTCCCGGTTCCATGACCTCGAAATCATGACCGTTCAGAGTGCCCGCGACCGGCTGATCCGGTATCTGATAGACCTGCTGCCGAATGGTGCGGAGAAGGGCGGGGAAGTGGAGTTGCCGCTGCCCAAATGCCTGGTGGCCTCCCGGCTTGCCATGCAACCGGAAACCTTCTCCCGGATTCTGGCGGACCTGAAAGCCAACGGGCTGGTACGGGTCAATCGGAGCAAATTGCTGATCTCCGATCCCCAGCGACTGATGGCGATCAGCCAGTAAATCTTGACACGGCCGCCCGACGGCGACCCCGTTTTTAAAGGACGCTTCCATGATCAGCAATTATCAGGACCTTATCCTGGCCACTCGTGAGCAGCCCGAGCCCCAGCGCCTGCTGTTTGTCTTCTGCCGGTCTGAGTTGCCGGATGAGGCCTCGGCCGAAGAGACGTCGGCATTTGAACGTGGTGAGGGCGGTGCTCTCGTTCCGGTTATCTGCGTGGACAAGGCGCCGGACGAAGCGCCCGATTTCGAGGCCCTGGTTGAAGAATCCAGGGCCACTGGCCAGGGCTGACCACATGCACTCAGGGGCGGAGCCCAAGGGTTACACTCGCTGTTGCATCGAGCTTGAAGGGCGGGAATGCTCGAAGGACTGAGCTCAGCCCCCGGTCATATTCATGAACCGCAGAATCTGCACGTCCCCATCGCTGGAAAAGTGATGCCGCTCGGGCTTCAGGTCCATGGCGTTGATGACGGCTTCCCGAAGCTTTTCATCGTTGACAGGATGACCCCGCAGAACACGGCGAAGATCAACCGAGTGCTCGTTGCCCAGGCAAAGCAACAGGCGACCTTCCACAGTGACCCGGACCCGGTTACAGGTTGAGCAGAAATTGTGGGAATGGGGGGAAATAAATCCGATTTTGGTGCCGCTGTCCGGCATCCGGTAGTAACGCGCCGGGCCACCGGAGTCCTCCGGGGTGGGGGTCAGTTCATGATGCCGGCTGATAATGTCCCGCACCTCGTCGCTGGTGCACAGGGCCTCGCCCCGGTCATGTTCAGAGATCTCGCCCAGGGGCATCTCTTCAATAAAGGTGATGTCTATGTGCTTGCGCCGGGCAAACTCGACCAGCTCGGGCACTTCCTCATCGTTCCCGCCTTTCATGACCACGGTATTGAGTTTGATGCCCTCAAAGCCGGCGTTCCGGGCGGCATCGATGCCATCCAGTACCTGGCTTAGCCGGCCGGTACGGGTAATCCGGTGAAACTTGTCCGCATCCAGGGAGTCCAGGCTGATGTTGAGGCGTTTGAGCCCCGCCTTGCGCAGCGGTTCTGCCATGGCTGGCAACTGGCTGCCATTGGTGGTCATGGCAAAATCCCGCAGGCCATAGCCGCCGATTTCCCGGACCAGTTCCAGAATGTCCCTGCGGACCAGGGGCTCACCCCCGGTCAGGCGGATCTTCTCGGTACCCAGGTCGACAAAGGTTCGCGCTACCCGGGCAATTTCCTCAAGCGTGAGCACCTGCTGGCGAGGCAGGAACGTCATTTCCTCGGCCATGCAGTACACGCACCGGAAATCGCAACGGTCGGTGACGGACAGCCGCACGTAATTAACGGTGCGACCAAAACGGTCTGTCAGCGGAGCCTGGGGCATAGGAGTGATCCTGTCGCAACGGCGATGTGCGTTTTATCATCAACAGTAGAGCAAGTATCGCAGAATTGATCAATCATTCCGATATCCCACTGGGGGTAGTGTCGGAAGTGTGCAAAAGGGCAAGGAGAGGATGGATGGGGCCATCCTTGGCCCCTGACTTCAGGTGATACCGGCCATCACAGTGGCACGATCAGGCTCTTTCCGGGATGGCGGCGTCCGTTGTTGACTCAGCCGGCGCAAGATCCGGGAAGACAATTCCCTTCACCACTTGCCAGGCGACCGCGAGAGCGCCGATGATAAAGACCACGTCGCCAATGGTCCGGACCCAACGCAGGGTTTGCAGGAGGTCGGTCTGCATGAAGGCCTCGCTACGGGCGTACCACAGGCCTTCGCTGGCGCTGGCCACGAACTGGATGATGCCAATGGGCAGCAGGCTGGTGAACAGCATCAGCACCAGGCCAATGTTCAGCCACCAGAACCCGACTTTCATCAGCCGCTCGTCAAAGACGATGCGTGGGCGGATGTAACGCAGGATCAGCAGTGAGAAGCCCAGGGCCAGGAAGCCATAGACACCGAACAGTGCTGCGTGGGCATGGGTGGGCGTGGTGTTCAGGCCCTGGATGTAATACAGCGCGACCGGCGGGTTGATCATGAACCCGAGTACCCCGGCCCCCAGCATGTTCCAGAAGGCGACCGCCACGAAGAAGGTCAGCGGCCAGCGGATGTTTTCCATCCAGGGTGCGCGGGACTTCAGCTTCCAGTTTTCCCAGGCTTCGTAGCCGAGTACCACCAGCGGTACCACTTCCAGGGCGCTGAAGGTGGCACCGACGGCCATCACCGGGGTGGTGGTGCCGGCAAAGTACAGGTGGTGGAAGGTACCGGGTACACCGCCAAGCATGAACAGGCTGGCCGACGCCAGGCTGGCTGAGGTGGCTACCGTACGGGACACCAGGCCCATGCTGCAGAAGATAAAGGCCAGGGCGGCGGTGGCGAACACTTCAAAGAAGCCTTCGACCCACAGATGGACAATCCACCAGCGCCAGTACTCCATGATGGAGATGTGAGTGCGCTCGCCGTAGAAAAAGCCGGCGCCATAGAACAGGCCGATGGCCACCACCGACGCGGTCAACAACGCCAGCAGGTTCTTGTCACCGGGTTGACGCAGGGCGGGTACGATGCCGCGCAGCATCAGCACCAGCCAGAACACGATGCCGAGGAACTTGCCAATCTGCCAGAGGCGGCCGAGGTCCACAAACTCGTAACCCTGGTGGCCCAGCCAGAAACTCAGGTTAGCCGGCATGATCTGGGCAATGGCCAGGAAGTTGCCGATAAAGGAGCCAGCGACCACGACGACCAGGGCCCAGAACAGCACGTCGACGCCCAGTTTCTGGAACTTCGGGTCTTTGCCGCCGTTGATGATTGGAGCAAGGAACAGACCGGCGGCCAGGAAACCCGTGGCGATCCAGAACAACGCCGCCTGAATGTGCCAGGTGCGAACCAGCGAGTAGGGGAACCACTTGGAGACGTTGATGCCGTAGAAGCTTTGGCCTTCCACGGTGTAGTGCGCAGTAAAGCCGCCCAGCATGACCTGGAAGGTGAACAGGCCCACCACCAGCAGCAGGTATTTGCCCAGCGCTTTCTGAGAGGGCGTCAGTGCGAAGGTACTGAGGGGATCCCGGATCGGTGCCTCGGGCTCTTCGTCTTCCTTGCGCAGGAAGGCCCAGGCCCAGATCAGGCCGCCGACACCGGCAATCAGCAGAATCACGCTGACCACCGACCAGACGATATTCTCCGCGCTCGGCTTGTTGTCGATCAGTGGCTCATGGGGCCAGTTGTTGGTGTAGGTGACATCGGTGCCGGGGCGTTCGGTGGCGGCGGCCCACGCGGTCCAGAAGAAAAACTCGGTCATCCGCTCTCGGCGCTGGGCGCTGGGCAGGGTGTTTTCCTTCATGGCGTAGTTTTCACGGGTAGATTGCAGCTCCGGCGCATCGCTGAACAGCCGGCTGTAGTAGTCGGCGGTTTCGGCAATGGCGGCGGTCCGGCGTTCTGACAGCTGCAGGGTGCCGGTGGCGTCGTCATAACGGTTGGTGCGGTACTCATTTTTCAACTCGTAATGGAGTGCGTTCTGCTGCTGGCCACTGAGGCTGTGCCAGTCCTGACCAAACTCTTCCCGGGCGGCGATGGCTAACCAGTTTTCCAGCTCGCGGTGCAGCCAGTCTGCGGTCCAGTCCGGTGCCTGATAGGCACCGTGGCCCCAGATGGAGCCCAACTGCATGCCGCCCACGGATTGCCAGGCGGTCTGGCCGTCGAGGATGCTGTCCTCGGTCATCAGGGTGTCGCCGCTGGCAGACACCACGCGATCCGGAATGGGCGGCGCGGCGCGGTAGACCTCCGCGCCAAAATAGCCCAGTAACGTGAAGGTGACCCCCACGATGGCAATCAACAAGAACCATAGTCGGCGGTAGTGAGCCATGGCAATTTCCTCTCTGGTTTAAAGATTTAAAAATAATACATCTTTAAAGTAAAAGAAGTAACCACTGGGCATGAAAATTGAGGGGTAGTGTACTTTACTACCTTTGGTATAGGGGATTCTCACAGGCTTGACCTGGTGTCGGTCACCTGACTATTATAAATAGTATTAAAAATATATGTAAGCTGAGGTAAGGTGAAGTATGGAGAGGTTTCTGTTTTACGCCAACTCTGCGATTCTCTGCTCGGCGCTGGGGCTGCTGGTGACGATCCTGCTGGCTTACCCCCTCGCGGACTGGCTGGCGAT
>CBIHLH010000109.1:0-12353 GCA_966210405.1 uncultured Marinobacter sp. | reverse complement strand
TAACGTTCACTATCTGCACGGAAAGTGATATGGGGCGATTAGTTACTGTCACCCCTGGTGGACGTGTTGAAACATCAGACATCAACTGCCCCTGAGGGATGTGATGACTTTTATTGTAAAGGTGTTTCTATGAAAAAACGTTTTGTGAGCCCGGTAGAAAAAGGATTCACCTTAATAGAGGTACTGGTTTCGCTGTTGGTGCTGTTAATCGGCTTGTTAGGGGTTGCCGGAATGCAATATCTGGCACTTCAGCAGGTAAATAACGCTAACCTTCGATCCCAAGTGAATTTACATGTTCTTGAACTGATTGAGCAAGTCAGAGCGAACGATAATTCCCTGCCAGGGACGGAAGCCGCTTGGGAGGCTGAGATGCAAAGAAATGTGCCGGGCGCCGATCTGGATGTGCAGTTTGCGTCGGGTGTTCTTACTGTTTCAGTAAATTGGGACGAGCGTCAGTATGGTGATGAGGCCGCTGAGCAGAGTTACATCATGACTGCGAGGTTAGCTCAATGAGAAGAACTCTAAAAACACAGCGCGGGTTGTCGATCATTGAGGTAATGGTCGCTCTGGCGCTGTCTTTGATTATTACTTTAGGGCTGACCCAGATTTTTACTGCCAATAGTGAGAGTTTCCGAGTTGCAGAGGCCAGTGCCAGAACGCAAGAGGTTGGTCGACTGACGACATCCATTCTCAGCCGTGAAATTCGCAATGCCTCCTATTGGGGGTGCCTCGGAAACGATGGGTTGCAGGATGGGCGCTTGAATAGCATTTTGGATGACGACGGTTCCTTTGATGTGAGCGCACTTTTGAGGGGGCTTGACGGGGAAAACAACACCGGGGTAGGGGGCTCCGATGTTCTTTACCTTGGCGGAGTGAGTGGTAATTCCGCGATCAGCGTAACCTTCCAACCCAGTCAGCAGGCTGCCAACTTACAGGTGGATGACAGCGACTCTTTTAACCTAAACGATATATTGATCGTAACTAACTGCAAGAGCGGCGACGTTTTTCAGGTAACCAACGTCAATACCAACAATGAAGTCGTCGTCCATAACTCAGGCAGTGTAAGTGAAGGTCCGGGAAATGATACACAGTCATTATCAACGAATTACAACGATGACCCTGAAGGTGCCTCTGTTTTCCGCCCCCGCCAGCAGCGCTTTTACCTTCAGGACAATGGTCAGGGCAGGCGCGAGTTTGTGACGGATGGTGTTGGAGTAACCGGTAGCACCATAGGCAACTACACTAATGCGGTTGCCCTATTGCAGGACGTCATCAATTTTCAGCTTCTATTTGGTGTTGATAGCAATGGCGATGGCCAGGTAAATGCGTGGGAAGACCCAGTGGGCTTGACGACTGCGGGGCGATTGCAAGCTGACGAAACAATTGCTGTGCGTTTTAGCGTTCTTGTGCGCTCGCCGGACGATGGAATAACCGATGGGGGGCAGTCATATTGTTACCCCGGATGGCTAGATTGTGAAAACGACAATACGCTGCTTAGCACCTCTGCTGCTAATGATACGTTCCTCTATCGAGTTTATACCACCACCATGTCGATGCGAAACAGGATTTAAGTCATGAATCTGTTGATTGGTAAACACCAGCACGGGGCGGCACTCATTCTCTCTTTGTTGATGCTTCTGGTTCTTACTCTGTTGGCTGTATCAAGTATGCAAGGAACAATTATGCAGGAACGGATGGTGTCGGGAGCTCGGGAGGGTATGGCATCGCTCGAGATCGCAGAGTCTGGAATCCGGGACGCGGAGGTCGCTCTTGAAAATATTAATGTGCTGTCTGTTTTTGACGGCACTGATGGACTTTACGGTATTGACGATAACGTACCGGATCCACTCACCTATAACTGGGAAACCGGCACTGGGGTGGTTGCAGGCACGTCCGTCAGTGGAGTGACGCCAAAATATTTTATCCAGCATGTAGGAGAAGCATATCAGCCCGAAAAGCTGACGGATATCGTTGTCGAGGGGTACACGCACGAAACAGGGGCTGCAAATGCCCAAGCGTTTCGTATAGTGGCGTGGAGTCCCGGGGCCTCTGGTGAGTCCAGGCGCGTGATTGAATCATATTATGCCCGTCAACTTTAGTGGTCAGGGTGGAGGATTGTTTATGAAACCGGGAACTCGTGCTGTACGAAATATTTTTTTTGCAGTTATAGGGATAGCGCCTGTATCTGGCTACGCAGCGCCAGGTGTGCTTGCCGATCAACCGTTATATCTGGCTGGAGGTCGTGGCGTTCCGGGCAATCTGGTTTTGACCCCTTCAGTGGAGTATCCCACGGTTCAAAGCTTGGCGAATCTCGGTGATTATTCACAGAATGCTACGTTCGAAGGTTATTTCGATCCCAATAAGTGTTATGTCTACAGTTACAGTTCAGAAGCGGCTGAGCGGTATTTTCGGCCTTCGAGTATTTCCAATGATAGAAGTTGTACCGGAGCTAACGAGTGGAGTGGTAATTTCCTGAATTGGTCAGTTACACAGACTATTGATCCATTCCGTAAGGTTCTGACGGGCGGGTATCGAGTTAAGGATACAGCCTCCGAAACCTGGCTAGAAAAGGCTCGGCACCCGGGTCAAAGTGGTCTGTCGGTGCGGACTCTTAATGGAGCTTCGGCAGTGGCTGCGGCCACACCCTTTAGTGCTGACTCGATTCGTGTACGTATCCAGGGCCTGGGAGTTCGGATGCGTTTCAGTGTCGGGGGTACCGACGTCAATGTGTCCCCTATTGCTTATGATCCCAGTACAGAATTCGACAGCGCCAAGAGTCACAACGCGCACGTAAGAGTTAAAGTGTGTGATCCCTCTGTAGGGCTGGAAGCGAACTGTGTTCAGTACTCCAATTCCTGGAAGCCCGAGGGATTGATTCAGAAAAATGCCAGTTCACTTCGGTACAGTGTGTTCGGCTACCTTAACGATGATAGCAGCTCCAGGGATGGAGGCGTTCTCAGGGCTAAGCAAAAATTCGTGGGACCAAACCAGTTTACCCCCGAAAACGGTGCTTCGACGAATCCAAACGCGGAGTGGGATGCCACCACCGGGGTCCTTAAAACGAATCCTGATAGTACAGACGCATCAAATACCCCAGGTACTGTTACCAATAGCGGTGTTATAAATTATATCAATAAATTCGGACAACTAAACGACAACGACCATAAGTCTTTGGACCCTGTGAGTGAACTTTATTATGCCGCTACACGTTATCTCAAGGGGCAAGGAAACGTCTCGACTTATTCGAATTTGTCCGGCCTGACCTCAGAGCAACAGAACAAGCTCAATGACGGATTTCCGGTTATTACTAACTGGGACGACCCTGTGCAGTACGAATGCCAGCCGGCGGCAATACTTGGCATCGGTGACGCCAATACTCACGATGATAAAAACCTGCCAGGTAATACTGCATATCGTAATGATGAGCCTGCCATGCCCTCGGCAGTTTCATCCGATCAGACTGTTGATGTGGTAACTATGACGAACCGGGTAGGAAACATAGAGGGTATTGACGACACTCTGGGGCAAACCAATTCATTCACGGGGAGGGATAATTCCGCCTACATCGCGGGCCTCGCCTACGATAATCATGTGAATGATATGAGAACCGATGCCGATATGGATGGCATGCAAACGGCCAGCACTCACTGGGTTGACGTTCTCGAAAACGGTGTGATGGAGCCGCCTGCGGATAACCAATACTATCTTGCAGCGAAGTATGGTGGTTTTGACATTCCCGATGACTTTGAACCGTCTACCCGAACAGAGGCCTTGCCTGAGGCATGGTGGCATACTAACGGTGAGACGGTGACCGTTGGATCTACCAGTTTCAAACGACCGGATAATTATTACATAGCCGGTCAAGCTGACAAGATGATAGCCAGTCTTGAAAAAGCTTTTGAGAATATTGTTGCGGAGGCTGTAGGTAGCTCAACGGGAGTCACCTTTAATACGGCCACGCTAGAGACAGATACGCTGCTGTTTGGCGCGCGGTTCGACTCGGCGAATTGGACAGGCGAACTTTTCGCGACGGCCTTGAGTGAAAGTGCATCAGGGCCGCCTTCCATCGCAGATTCCGAGACATGGGAGGCCGGTAATGTGCTGGATAACCGGAACCTTCTGGCAAATGCTCGTGACATTGTGACCTATAACGGCACAACTGGCATGGCTTTTACTTGGGCCAACTGGGCGAGCTTGACGACTCGTCAGCAAAACGATTTGAAGTACGATGGAGGTACCGGAGATCTTGACTTGGCAAAAGATCGGGTCAGTTACTTGCGAGGCGAGGAGATAGTCGGTTTGCGTAGTCGCGCAAGCCTGCTTGGCGATATCATTAACTCAACCCCGGTTTACGTTAGCAGCCCGGATCTTGGTTGGCCAACGGGCGCGCCTTTCGGTATCGCAGGTAACACCTATCCCGATTTTCGTGCAGAACAGGATTCGCGCGCTTCTGTTGTATACGTTGGCTCTAACGACGGTATGCTTCATGCCTTCTCCGGTGCGAATGGTAGTGAGTTATTTGGCTATATTCCGGAGTTTATTTTCTCGAATGTAGCAGATGAGGGGCTCCACTATCTCACTCAGCAGGCGTATCAGCACCGATATTATGTAGATCTTACCCCGGTTGTTTCCGATGTTTATACGCAGGGAGCGGGCTCCACGACAGAGGACTGGAGAACGGTGCTGATTGGCGGTGCCCGGACGGGAGGTAAGGGAATATTTGCGCTAGACATTACTAGCCCGGGAGCATTCTCTGAAGCCAATGCATCCAGTCTCGTTATGTGGGAGTTTAGCAGCCAGGACGACCCGAGGATGGGCTACATCATTGAGCCTCCTACAGTTGGGCTCGTCAAATGGGGCAACAATGATTATCGATGGACAGCTTTTGTGCCGAATGGTTACAACTCATCTTCCACGGTGACAGGGCTTTTTATGTTGGATATTGAGGGTGGATTGGACGGTGTATGGTCTGTCAACACCGATTATCGGTTCGTTGAATTCGATGCCTCCGCAGATGCGTCGGGCCTCTCACCTGTCCGCCAGATAGACCTCAATGGGGATCGTATTATTGATCGTATTTATGCAGGAGATCTGAAGGGGAATATTTGGGTAGCGGAGGGAGCCTCTAACGGAGGCTGGAGCTCTGCGTACAGCGGCGGAGGGAGTGCAGTGCCGCTATTCACAGCGACAGATACAAACGCTAATGCCCAGCCCATTACTGCCGCACCGATGGTAGTTCGGAATCCTTTGGGCGATAGCACGAATACTGATCCAGACGTCATGGTATTATTTGGCACGGGGCAATATCTCACCCAGGATGATACGGCGAGCGAAGATCTTCAGTCGTTTTATGGCGTTATCGATAGTGGATTGAGTTCGTTGGATCGGGACGACTTGGTTAGCCGGTCTTTGTCTGATACGACCGTTGCAATTGAGGGTGTTAGTTACGATGTGCGCACGTCAACGGGAGATGACTTCGATACTCAAAGTGGTTGGTTTGTTGATTTCACTACTGAAACCGGAGAACGAATCGTACAGGCCCCGCAGGTTCGTGGAGAATATGTCTTTGTTAACTCTACTATCCCTTCGAGTAACCCATGTGACGTGGGCGGCAGTGGTTGGTTGATGGCATTTGGCCTCGACGGTTTGACGCCTGATCGAGCTGTTTGGCCGAAGCTGGGTGCACCTTATGTGGGCTTCAAGACGGAAGGGGGGTTGCCCAACCGCTCCAGCTTCCTTGGTGACTACGCACTGATTCCGCGTTCCGACAGTGAAATTCTGAACGAGGAAATCGATGTGGGTGGCCAGCCAGACAGTACTGGTCGGATGAGTTGGCAGGAATTGTACGATTGAGTAGGTCGATGTCCCCGGATTCAACCCCGGGGTGACATCCATTAACAGAGCAGGAAGTAGAGCATGACACAGCGTCAGACGGGTGTAACTCTGATTGAATTGATGATTGTTGTTGCAATAATAGGCATTATTGCAGCAATTGCTTTACCTAGTTATAACCGCTACATTGAAAATGCGCGGGCCGCTGATGCCAAGAGTGCGCTAATGTCTCTTGCTAATGCAATGGAGCGCTTCCATACGATAAATATGACGTATGTTGGAGCGTCAGTTGGAAGTGGAGCAGGTGATATCTTCCCTTCTGAGGCGCCGTTGGATGGTTCGGCCAAGTTTTACAATCTGGTAATACAGAGTCAGGCTGCAACGGCTTTCCGCATTGAGGCTCAACCCAAAAACGGCCAAGGTGGTGGCACTATCGCGCTACTCTCCAATGGTCAGAGAGTTAACTGGGATTGATCAGTTGCATTCTATTGGTCTGTATTAAAGGGCGGCGCAGTCAAGATCCTGTCCTGATGAATCGTCAATTATTCCATTACCGTCGATGTCTCTTGCCAGTTGCGGTCGCCCACCCATGTTAATTCGGATCTGCGAAGCTTGCGTGGTGTTATTGGAGTCAGGGCACCAAACAAAGTTCCCAATCGCCTCACGTGCCATGCCTGTACTTCGAAATCGGAAATAATTTCGTATTCCCGCAGCGGCAATCAGCCGGCCATGCTGTGGTGGTTGGACAACTCGTATTATCTGCGAATTATTCTGAACTTGTTTTGTGCGTTTGGGGTCCAGAAAGACAGTTATCGGTAATGACCAGTTATTAACGCAGCGTAAATTTTCATCCAGAGGGCAGAGAGTGACAGTTGTTTGATTTGAAATGGCAGTATTGCGAGCAAGGTTTAGCGCGGAAACTAAGTCAGCTATTGCACTTCGTCTTGCCGAGTCGTTAATCAATGCGTCAAAGGTTGGAATAGTTAAAGCAATCGCGATCACGCTAATAGAAATGACAACGAGTAACTCAACCAGCGTAAAGCCGGTTTTCTTTTCAATGGCCATATAACATCCTTGTCGGTAAGGTCACGTTGATAAATATTGCTAGAGCGTCCTGCTCCATATGCTTTATACCATAGTTCCAACTGATTTAAGTAGTCGTCGCGCCTCCTACTCCATCCCCAACTTCTTCAACCGATACCGCAATGCCCGAAAACTGATCCCCAACCGCTTTGCCGCCGCGGTCTTGTTCCACCGGGTCGCCTCCAGGGCCTTTTCAATCGCCTGACGCTCAATGGTCTCCAGATACCCTTCCAGGTCGATTTCGCCTTCCGGGACCACCTGTGCGTTGCCCTCCGCCATGGCACCCTCGGCAATAATGCCTGAGGCGGAGCCAGCGGGCTGTACACCATTGCCAAGGTGCAAATCCTGCGCGTCGATGGTATCCGCATCGCAGAGGGTAAAGGCCCGCTCCAGCGCGTTCTCCAGTTCGCGCACGTTGCCGGGGAACTCGTAGTCCTTCAGGCGTTCAATGGCGTTCGGGGTCAGGGTTGCCGGTTCGCACTCGTATTCCCGTGCGATGCGTTCCAGGATATGGGTTGCGAGTAGTCCGATGTCGTCGGGGCGTTCCCTTAGGGGGGGCACCGCCAACTCAATCACGTTGATGCGGTAGAACAGATCCTGTCGAAAGCTGCCTTCCTGAACCAGCTCGGGGAGGTTTTTGTGGGTGGCGCTGAGTACGCGCACGTCCACGGGCACTTCTTTGGTATCCCCGACCGGGCGGACGGCCTTTTCCTGGATGGCCCGAAGCAGTTTTACCTGCATCGCCAGAGGCAAGTCGGCGACTTCATCGAGAAACAGGGTGCCGCCGTCGGCGGAGCGGAACAGGCCGTCCTTGCTTTCCACGGCCCCGGTAAAGCTGCCTTTCTTGTGCCCAAAAAATTCGCTCTCCATCAGCTCCGAGGGAATGGCGCCGCAGTTCACGGCAACAAACGGTGCGTCGTTTCGAGGGCCCTGGAGGTGGATCATCCGGGCAACCAGCTCTTTGCCGCTGCCGGATTCGCCACTGATAAACACGGGTGCCTGGCTGCGCGCCAGTTTTCGGGTCTGGCCACGCAATTTTTTGATCTGCGCGGATTTGCCCAGCAGCAGGCCCGGCTCGTCCTGGCTGTCGTCTGCCTCCGCTCTCGGCTCTGACAGCTTCAAGGCGCTGTTTACCAGCTCCCGGAGCCGCGGAAGTTCAACGGGTTTGGAGACAAAATCAAAGGCACCCGCTTTCAGCGATTCGATGGCGGTGTCCATATTGCCATAGGCGGTGATCACGGCCACGGGTGTGGCCGGGCTGTGTTTCTGTATCCAGTGCACCAGTTCAATACCATTGCCGTCCGGCAGGTTCATGTCTGTCAGGCAAAGCTGGGGGTTGTGTTGTTCCAGCAACTTGCGGGCACTTGCCAGGTCGGGAGCGGTGTGGGTGGTGATGCCCATCCGGGTCAGGGTGATTTCAAGCAGGTCCCGGATATCCGGTTCATCATCAACAATCAGCGCTGTGTGTGTGGTCATGTTGTTGTGTCGGTTCCATGTCATTGTTCAGGCGCACTGAGCCATCGGCGCTATTCATATCATTCGCCCCGGGTGAGCGAAGGTGATGCGAAAACAGCAGCCGGGCCGGTCGTCTTCCACCAGGGACAGATGGGCCTGATTAGCCTCGCACAGTTCCCTGGCCAGATAAAGTCCGAGGCCGGTGCCACCTTTATCGGTGGTGAAAAACGGCTCGAACACGGTGTGTCTGTGATCCTTGGCAATGCCGGGGCCAAAATCCCGCACGTCGAGGTAGGCCCGCTCTCCGTCTATCGTTGCGCCTGCATGAAGCTCGATCTGGCGCTTGCCCAAGTGCTGTTCACTGTAACGTAGCCCGTTGTCACACAGGTTGACCAGCACTTGTTCAACCTGACTCTTGTCGAAGCGGGCCGGTGGAATATGAGGCGTCACCTTAACGCGAATTTCGGCGGGAGGGTGCTGTTCATCCTGGGTTTGGAGAAAGTCAGTCCGGAACTCTTCCAGCCATGAGGGGATGTCGACAAGATCCGTGTTAGCGGCTTTGCGACGGGAGAGGTCCAGGACATTCTCGATGATACCGTTCACCCTGCGGGAATGCCGCCGGATAATATCGAGCATCTGGTGATCGCCGGTGTCCAGGTTCGGTGATTCTTCCATAAGCTGGGCAGCGTGGCTGATGGCGCCCAGTGGGTTGCGGATTTCGTGGGCAATGCCGGCGGTCAGCCGGCCCAGGGAGGCCAGCTTCATTTGCTGTGCCTGCTGGGTGACTTTGCTCATGTCTTCGATGAACGCCAGAATCTGGTCGCCCCGCTCCTGGTCAAGCCGCGTGAAGTTTGCCTGCAGCAGGGGGGAAGCGGGGGAGGGCTGAAACGGTTCAATCCGGCGACCGGGGTCCTTTATCCACGCCTCCAGTCCGAGCTTGAGGGGCTTCGGCAATACACGGGGCGGCCCGTTGGGCGCTTTGCTTCCGGTTGCGGTGCCAAACAGGAGTTCTTCCGCAGCGGCGTTGGCCAGCCGTATCTGGCCATATCGGTCGAGCACCAGGATGCCGGTACGCATCCGCTGGATGATTTGCTGGTTGATCTGCTCCAGTTCCGCGATGCTCCGGGCCCGGCTGGTGGCCAGGGCTTCGCTGCGCATCATGCGTCGGGAAATGTTCTGCAGGATGAACGCCGCCGCAAAATACAGGATTCCGAGGGAGCCGGCACGGACGATGTCATCCACGGGGCCGTTCAGTGTCAATACCGCCCAGCTTGAAATGCCGAGCGAGCAGATGGCGGCCAGTGCCGCGTAGAAGATACCCATCCGGCTTGGGGTAAGAATGTTACCCGCGCCCACAGAGACGATGACCAGGTTTGCCAGCCCGTTGGTGATGCCGGTGCTGGCAAACAGCAGCCCATGCATGATCAGAATGTCCAGCAGGATGGAGAGGGTAACGTGCCGCTGACTGGGCTGGAACCCCGCTACCAGGAGCATGGCGATAAAACCGTTCAGCGCGAAGTAGGCGACGACGCCCGCCTGGTAATAATCCAGAGCCCGGAAACGGGTATCGAAATTAACCGGGTCCACGAACAACAGCGCGAGCAGCATCAGGCTGACCACCAGCCGGTAGTGGTTGTAGATTCTGAACAGTTTTGCCTGTTGCTGGCCGGGAGCCGCCCCGGGGTTGGTCATAAACTGCGCTTTGGTCATCATGGAATACAGGAATCCGGTGTTGATCGCGAGAAATTCTGACGTTTGCGGGGTTATAATAGCCTTTTCATGGCAATGAGTTACAGGAGCCAATTTATGTCTGTTTCCGGGAGTGCGACACCCCCTCCGGCATCACCCAGTAACCTGCGGGTTGTTATGGCCCAGCTGGATTTCCTGGTTGGGGATATTCCCGGAAATACCCGGTTGGTGATTGAGTCTGCTCAGCGGGCCAGGAAAGAGCTGAACGCGGATGTCGTGGTGTTCCCCGAGCTGTGCCTGACGGGCTATCCCCCCGAGGATCTCCTGCTTCGTCCCAGTCTGGAGCTGCGGGTGAACGAGGCGCTTGAGCAGCTCCAGCGGGCGGAACTGGATGTGGCGCTGGTGGTTGGCGTGCCTTTGCGCGAGGGTGCGCTACTGTACAACGCAGCCGTGGTTATCGACGGTGGAGTGGTGACCGGGCGTTACTTCAAGCGATATCCGCCGAATTATCAGGTGTTTGATGAAAAGCGTTATTTTGCGGAAGGTCAGGAAACTCTGGTGGTGAAACTCCGCGGCGTCGCGGTGGGGATTACCGTTTGCGAAGATATCTGGAAAGACGGGCCGGTCGAAGACTCCGCCGCCGCCGGCGCCAAGCTGATCCTCAATCTGAACGCATCGCCTTACGACATCGACAAGCAAGCCCGCCGTAAATCCCTGCTGGAACGCAAGGCCCGGGAGAACCGCGTCAGTATTGTCTACGTTAATCTGGTTGGCGGGCAGGACGAACTGGTCTTCGATGGCGGTTCCATGGTGTTTGATCATTCCGGTGTGCTCACGGCTGAAGCCCCCCAGTTTCGCGAAGGGCTGTTTCCGGCGGACTTCCTGTGTGAGCACCATTGCCAGCCTATCTCGCAGTCACTGCCCGAAGAGCCCTCTCTGGAGGCCAATGTGTACCAGGCCCTGGTTACCGGGGTTCGTGATTATGTCAACAAGAACGGGTTTAAATCGGTGGTTCTTGGGCTCTCCGGCGGTATTGATTCCGCGGTTACCCTGGCGGTGGCCGTGGACGCTTTGGGGCGGGATCGGGTTAGAGCCGTGATGATGCCGTTCCGGTATACCTCCAGCATGAGCCTCGAGGATGCCCAGTTGCAAGCGACGGCCCTGGGTGTGCAGTATGACGTTTTTTCCATCGAGCCCATGTACGATGCCTTTATGCAGGCGCTGTCCGCGCCCTTTGAAGGCACCAGGTCCGATACCACGGAGGAAAACCTGCAGGCCCGTTTGCGAGGTGTGCTGCTGATGTCCCTGTCGAACAAATTCGGGGCGTTGGTGCTGACCACCGGCAACAAGAGCGAGATGGCTGTGGGATACTCGACGCTATACGGAGATATGGCTGGCGGTTTTGATGTGCTCAAGGACGTGCCCAAAACGCTGGTGTTTCGTCTCGCCTGGTACCGTAATTTGGCCTCGCCGGTGATTCCGGAGCGGGTCATTACCCGACCGCCCTCGGCAGAACTGGCGCCGGACCAGAAAGATGAAGACAGCCTGCCGGGTTACGATGTGCTCGACAGTATCCTCAATCTATACGTGGAGCGGGACTTCAGTGCCGATGCCATCGTCGCTGAGGGCTTTGAACGTGCCGACGTAGACCGGGTGATCCGGCTGGTGGATATCAACGAGTACAAGCGTCGCCAGGCGCCGATTGGTGTCAGGATCACCGAGCGGGGCTTCGGGAAAGATCGTCGCTATCCGATTACCAATGGCTGGAAAAGTGGTAAGTAAACCGGGACCAGATGAAAATGTCATCTGGTCCCTTTTTCAGATCCCATGGTCATTCGTCGCCCATCAGGCCAAAGGTCACGACGCTTGAGAGTGAGCGGTTTTCACGCTTGAGCAGATTGGCTTCGAAGGTACCGTCGCTGTTCAGGGCTTCGCTGTCCGGGAAGTTTTCACGCAGCATGGCTACCGCGTCCTGGTGGCCCTTTTTCAGATCCAGGAAGCGGAAGGTTTCTGCCAGAATGATCAGGGCTTCCTCTACCACCGGTGTCGTCGGGTAGTTTTCCACAACGTAGCGTGCCCTGGTATTGGCCGCGACGTAGGCTTCCCGCTTGATGTAGTAACGCGCCGCGTGAATTTCCAGCTCTGCAAGACGTTGACGTACCGCAATCATGCGCTTGCGGGCGTCCGCTGCATACGGGCTCTGCGGGAACCGGTTCAGCAGCTCGCTGAAATCCCGGAACGCCTGCACTTGCTCCCCCGGGTCGCGAGCTGCCACGTCAATCGGGAAGTAGCGG
>CBIHLH010000108.1:0-12573 GCA_966210405.1 uncultured Marinobacter sp. | reverse complement strand
AAATTATTCAGGGCGGAGGATGTACACCCCCTGACGTTACAACACTATGAAATCCGGTTTCCCAATGTCTGATTGGCAGAAGCTGCAATCGCGGGAACCGGTGTTTCCGATTCCCGGACATTTAAAAACGACAAAAAGCACAGGACACAGATGATGCAAAACAAAAAGCGCTTCTTTGCAAACAAACTTCCGCTGGCAGCTGCCATCACGGCCGCTGTTATGGCCACACCGGCCGTAGCGGTTGATTTTCATGGCTATGCCCGGGCAGGCGCCTCCACCAACATCGGCAGTGGTGGCGAGCAAACCTGTTTCGGTAGCGGCGCCAACGGTCACTACGTCGGCCGCCTGGCTGACGAGTGCGACACCTATGCGGAAATCGGTCTGGGTGACGAGTTGTTCAGCCAGGACGGCAAAACCTTCCGCATCGACTCCATGCTGGCGTACAGCGCCAACCGCCAGGGCAATGATTATCAGGCCCTGAACGGCTTCAACAATATTAACGACGTTGATTTCGCCAATCAGGAAACGACCAAGAACAGTGCCGACCCCTACGGCGGTGGTGATATCGCGCTGCGTCAGCTTTACGTTTCCGCCAACAATGTCATTGAATCCCTGCCGGGTGCGACCCTCTGGGCCGGCAAGCGCTTCTACAAGCGCAAGGACATCCATCAGCTTGACCTGTTCTACCTCAGCAACTCCGGGTACGGCGCCGGTATCGAAAACATCAAGGCGGGCGCAGGCCAACTGTCCCTGGCGTACACCAACTCCGACACCAGTGACGGCGATAACTTTGTCCAGAACAACAAGGTCGACGTTCGCTACGCCTTCCCGCTGGCCGGTGGCCACAACCTGGAACTGATCGGCATTTACGCCATGGCGGACCTGACCGACGCCCAGGAGGCCGCTGGCGTTAACGACGAAGACGGTTACTTCTTCACCGCCGAGTTGTCCTCCGGCGTGATGGGCGGTTTCAACAAATTCGCGGTTCAGTACGGCGCGGACTCCATGGGCTTTGCCCTGGCTGAAAACGGCAGTGGTGGCCGGGTGGATAACGGCAATGTGGCCGGCTACTTCGAATCCAGCTGGCGCGTACTCAACCACGGCGTCATCAAACTGGGCAAAGGCTGGGACCTGGGCCACTCCGTGGTCTATGAGCAGGCGGAATCCCACGACCCGTCAGCAAAAGACGGCGAGCGCCTGAGTATTGTCGCACGCCCGATCTACAACTGGACGCCGGTGATGAGCACCGCGATTGAAGTGGGCTATAGCGACACCGACCGCCCCTGGTTCACCGACTCCCAGGACCTGGGCAAGGTCGCCATTGCCCAGCAATGGCAGGCCGGCCCCGGCTACTGGGCACGTCCTGTTATCCGCGCCTACGCGGCAACCTTCTTCGGCGACGAAGCGGAAGCGGCCCGTGGGGGCGAAGGCGTTGATGGCGACATCCAGATCGGCGCCCAGATCGAAGCCTGGTGGTAAGGCTCTAAACGCCACACTCTCGTTGGACCTCTTGGGCCGGCTTTTGCCGGCCCTTTTTTTATCGCACCTACCCATAGGTCGTTCTACTACCCCTCCGCCCTGGAATCTACGCCTCGAAAAATCCCTTGCCGAAGGATGTTCTTTGACCGCCAGGGCGCAACCATGACCTTAACCCTGAAGGGTTAATTCCAAACAAAAACAATGGAAAGAGGATCTCCTCCATGCCTGACAAAAACCTGTTTACAGGTGGCTGGGTGCTAGCATTTTCGCTGGCACTGGCCGGCTGCAACTCCGGAAGCGACACGCCCCAGACGGGCGGCAACGACGATGGCCAACAGACTGACATTCTGCTGGAGCCCGGTGCCAACGAAGCCCTGCTCTATTACAAGCGTTCCGACGAAAACTACACCGGCTGGGGCCTTCACCTGTGGAACGATGCCGCCGCCGGTTGCGACGGGCTGGCTGAAGGCGTGCCCACCGACTGGGCCTCGCCACGCCTGCCCGACGGTGTCAGTGATACCTATGGTGCCTGGTATCGCATTCCGATGCGGGAGGCTGGCAACTGCCTGAACTTTATCATGCACAAGGGCGACGAGAAGGACATCGGCGGCGTTGACCATCGCTGGCATTTCGACGACCTGGGCAACCGAATCTTTACCCTCAGTGGCAGCCAGCAATTGTCGCAAACCCCACTGGAGGCTGAAGCCGTCACTATCGCCGGGGCCCAGGCTCACTGGCTGGATGCCAACACTCTGGTGTTCAAGGGTGCGGCCAGTGCTGACCGGGTCGAACTGCGATACGACGCCGATGCCGGCATTACCGTGGATGACACCCATAAAACACTGGCCGGCGGACAGATCATGACGCTGACACCAACGACCCTGTCGCAAGGACTGAAAGACACGTTCCCTCACCTGAGCAGTTGGCCGGCCTATGAGGTCAACGCCGATGCCGCAACCATCCGGGAAGCGCTCAAGGGCCAACTGGTGGCAGGCGCCTACAACAGCAATGATGACCTGTTGCTGGCAACCCGGTTGCAGATCCCCGGTGTACTGGATGACCTGTACGCCTTTGACGGCGCCTTGGGTGCCACGGTCAGCGGCGGCGACGTCAACTTCGCGGTCTGGGCCCCCACCGCCCGGAATGTTCGCCTGCACGCGTTCGACAGCGGGGGCAATCTGCTGGCCGGTTACCCGGTAACCATGACCGCCATGGACGGAGTCTGGCGCCACACCGGCAATGCCGCGGCCCTGGACCGTCAGTACTATCAGTACGAAGTCACCGTCTATCACCCGCGTACCGACGCCATCGAGACCACCATGGTCTCCGACCCATACGCTCTGAGCCTGTCCACCAACGGACAATATGCCCAGGTTGTGAACCTGAGCGACGCCTCACTGAAGCCAGACGGCTGGGATACCCTGACGCCGCCAACGGTGGCCGCGCCGGAAGATATCGTGGTTTATGAAGCCCATATCCGGGACTTCAGCGCCACCGACGAAACCGTACCGGATAACGTCCAGGGCAAGTACAGAGCCTTTACCCTGCCCGCAGACGGCTCCGTGGACAGTGTTGCCCACCTGAAAGCGATGGCGGATGCCGGCATCAGCCACCTGCACCTGCTGCCCACCTTCGATATCGCCACGATCAACGAGGATCCGGCCAACCGGGTCGATATCGATGACCCCTTCTCCCGGCTTTGTGACCTGTCTGGACAGGCCGCGACGGACTACGCCGCCCTGTGCAACAGCAGCGACAGCATTCGCTCGGTACTTGAATCCTATGATCCCCTGACCGGAGACCCCCAGGCCCTGTACAACACCTTCCGGGGTCTCGACAGCTTCAACTGGGGCTATGACCCGGTGCACTACACCGTGCCTGAAGGCAGCTACGCCACCGATGCCGACGGCGTGCAGCGTATCCTCGAATTCCGGGAACTGGTGCAGGCAGCCACAAACCTGGGGCTGAACGTGGTGATGGACGTGGTCTACAACCACACCAACGCCTCAGGACTGGCGGACAACTCCATTCTGGACAAGCTGGTGCCCGGTTACTACCACCGCCAGAACCCGGAAACCGGAGCGGTCGAGAACTCCACCTGCTGCGAAAACACCGCCTCCGAGCACCGGATGATGGAAAAGCTGATGATCGACTCGCTGGTCACCTGGGCCGACCAGTACAAAATCTCCGGTTTCCGGTTTGATCTGATGGGGCATCACATGCTGGCCAATATGAACAAGGCCCTGGGTGCCGTTCAGGCGGTGGACCCGGACACCTACTTCTACGGCGAAGCCTGGAACTTCGGGGAGGTCGCCAACAATGCCCGGGGCATCAACGCCATCCAGGCCAATATGGCCGGCACCGGCATCGGCTCGTTCAATGATCGCCTGCGGGATGCCGTGCGCGGCGGAGGCCCCTTCGACAGCGAACAGGCCATCCGTGCCAACCAGGGCTTTGGCAATGGCCTCTTCAGCGCGCCCAACAACCTGAATACGGGCAGCGACGAGGAAAAAGCCCGTCTGCTACAGACCAGCGACTGGATCCGGGTGGGTATCAGCGGCAGCCTGAAAGACTTCAGCTTCGAAACGGCGGACGGCACCGTTCGCACCGGTGCCGACATCGACTACAACGGCCAGCCGGCCGGATACACCGCCGATCCCCAGGAGATCATCAACTACGTGTCCAAACACGACAACCAGACCCTGTGGGACAACAACCAGTACAAGACGCCGTACGCGGCAACGGTCATGGAGCGGGCACAAATGCAGGTTGTTGGCCTGTCCTTGCCGATTCTGAGCCAGGGCATACCGTTCCTGCACATGGGCTCGGAACTGCTGCGCTCGAAATCCATGGAGCGGGACAGCTACGACTCCGGTGACTGGTATAACGAAGTGGACTTCAGTTACCAGAGCTCCGCCTGGAATCGCGGTTTGCCACGCCAGGACAAGGACGGCGCCAACTGGCCCCTGATCGAAGACGTGATTCTTGGCGCTGGCACTCATGCCAATCCGACGCCGGCAGCCATCGAATACACGGTGGATCAGGTCCGCAAACTGCTGGCCCTGCGTGAACGCAGCCCGCTGTTCCGTTTGCCAACCGCGGCTGACATTCAGAGCCGGCTGACTTTCCTGAACACTGGCCCGGACCAGTTGCCGGGCCTCATCGCCTTCCGCCTGCTTGATGACGGCTCCGGCACACTCGCGGACCTGGACTCCGTCAACGATGAGCTGGTGGTCGTTATCAACGGTACCGATGCACCGCAGACCCTGACCACCGGGCTCTCTGGCACCTTCACCGTGGATACCGAAACCGCACCGGTCCCCGGCGCGAGCGCCAGCGCCGGGGATTTCAGCGTCCCTGCCCTGTCGGTTGCGGTATTCGCACGCTAACGAACGGCGCGATTAACACGGCTGCCCGCATCGGGCGGGCAGCCGATACCCCAGAAAGGAGAACAAAAATGAAGCAGCAACTGACGACTCTGGCCCTGACCTCGTTGTTGGCAATCTCCGGCTGTGCCACGTCTGGCGGCGCACGGGACTACAGCGACTCACTGTATTTGCGCGGTCAATTTGCCTGGTGGGATGCCTTGCCCGAATACAAGGTGAAAACCGTGGAGCCCGGCGTTTACCGTACGGAAGTTGAGCTCAAGGCCGATGGCCAACCCTATGAATTCAAGTTCGGCGATGCCAACTGGAGCTCGGGTAGCAACTGCGGATACCTGTCGGAAAAAGAAGACGAAGTGGTGACGCTTGATCAACCGGTCAAGGCGAACTGTTCAGCCGTCTTCGAAAACTTCCGCTTTACGCCGCCAGAGACTGCGGTATACGGGTTTTACTTTGACACCACGGGCGACGTGCCCCAGGTATACATTCGCAAGGCGGAGTAACAGAAAGCCCGGGGCAACCCCGGGCTTTCTGATATCAAAGGCGCCGTCCGGCGCCTTATCTCATTGCAATCCCATCATTCCGGCCTCATGGCCGTTCTACCTCTGCCTGATTGCGCAGGTACTGCTGGTAAGCCGTATACTCCCGCTGGCCCTCCAGCGACGCCAGGAACTGGCTCAGTTGGGTGAATTCCGTACTTTCCGGGTCCAGCTCGCCTTCATTAACCGCATCCAGTGCCACTACCGCCGCACGACCCGTGTTAACCGCCTGACCATAGCTGGCTTTGCCCTGATCAGGGCGAGGCAGCGAAAACACCGTTTGCATGACGGCTGTACCAGGCCCGGAGGCACTCCGTGGCTGATCCTCATAGCGGGTCCATTCGCCCGCACCCAGGTCATCCAGCGACTGCCCCGCTTTCAGGCCCGCTACAATCTCCTGCGCACGCTGGCGCAGTGCTTCCCGGGTTTCACGATCTGTCAGAGCGGCCCGGATATCATCCCGAACCTGATCGAGGGAAAGCTGCTGTGCTTCCCGGTGTTCGCGGACACGGGCCACAACCGACACGTTATCGCCGACATCGATCAGCTCGGTGTTGTATCCGGCCTCAAGGACATCCTCGGAAAACAACTGCCGCACCAATCCCTCATGGTCGAACGGCGCAGTGCCGCCGTCACGGGTGATGCCCTTTGCCTCACGGACCTCCAGGCCCAGCTCCTGTGCCGGCCCTGCCAGGTCCTCGGCCGAATAAGCGGAATCCGCCAGTTGAGTGCGGACTTCGGCAAAACGCGCCTCGGCCTTCTCGCGGGCAAGCTCGTTACGGAGCTGGCCTTCGATTTCCTCAAGTGGTGGCACCTCGGAGCGGCGCACGTCCTCAAGCTTGATCAGATGGACACCAAAGCTGGTCTCCACCGCCTCTGAGACGTCACCTTCGTTCAGCGCAAACAGCGCCTTCTCGAAGGCATCATCATAGACGCCCCTGCCGGCGTAACCCAGATCACCACCCTGCTCGGCGGAAGCGGTGTCAATGGAGTACTCTTTTGCCAGATCGGTGAAGGACTCGCCAGCCGCCAGGCGCTCCTGAATCGTCGCGATGGTCTCGTCAGCACGTTCACCATCCTCAATGAGGATATGGGACGCACGGCGCTCTTCCCGCGCCAGGTCATCGGCACGTTGCTGGTAATAGTCCTGAAGCGCCTCATCACTGATTTCAATGGTCTCCGCCAGCGCCCCCAGGGACAGGGTGATGTAGGCGGCATCCACCTGTTCCGGTTGCTGGAAGACGCTGCGGTTCTCCTCGTAGTAGCTCTGGATCTCCTGATCGGTGATCTCGATCTCACCAGCCACGGTGTCCTGCGGAATGGTCAGCACCCGGAAATCCCGGGTCTGGTTCTGGATGCGCAGGAGCTGGGCCACATTCTCGTCGGCCGCAAAACCGCTCTGCACAATGCCAGCGCGAATCTGGTTCACCACATACTGCTTACGCATGGCCTCCCGGAACTCGGCAACCCCCATGCCCATATTTCGAACCGTCGAGACAAAACGGTCCCGGTTAAACTGGCCATCCACCTGAAACTGCGGCATCTGGGTAATCAGCGCGTCGATGTCGGCATCGGTCAGCTGCAGCCCCTGCTGCCTCGCGTCCTGGATAAGAACCTGTTGCTGTATCAGGGATTCCAGCACGTCTTTGCGAATCTGGTCTTCGTTCAACAATGAGGGGTCCGGCGTTTCCATGCGTGACAGCCGACGCCGGCTTTCCAACTGCACGAGACGCAAAAACTCCCGCTCCGTGATCTCTTCACCGTTGACTGTAGCCACTTCAGGCTCACCGGAGAATCCGCCGATAATGGCGTCCATCCCCCAGATCGACAGCGACACAATCAATAAACCGATGATGATCTTGGCGATCGTGCCCTGGGCATTTTCCCGAATATCTTGAAGCATGTTTCTCCCGAGTCCCTGTTCAAGCTCGTGCAGTTGTTGTCGTTCGATGCATTGCTGCAGGCGGTCTTAACGTAAAAAGGCGCATCCGGTTCGGAATGCGCCTTGAATTCTTCTTGGAGGCCCCAACTGCCGGGGCCTCCGGAGAAAGAACCGTTACTTGACGGCGTCTTTCAGGGCCTTGCCTGCTTTAAACCCAGGCACTTTGGAGGCCGGAATCTTGATCTCGGCACCGGTCTGCGGGTTACGACCGGTACGAGCAGCACGCTCTTTCACGGAAAAGGTACCAAAACCGATCAGAGTAACCTGATCGCCTTTTTTCAGGGCACCGGTGATGGAGTTGGTCATGGCATCCAGAGCACGGCCAGCGGCGGCTTTGGAGATATCTGCGGACTCTGCAATTGCATCGATAAGTTCGGACTTGTTCACACTAAACCCCTTCGATTTCAGGTTGAAGATGTTATAGGTTGGATTGTTTTTTCTCGGACGTTCTCGACTATCGCATAAGCGGTCAGAGAATTCCATTCTTCAGTTTTCTTATTCCTTGCGGCTTTAAACCGGTGTTTGGAATAGGCACTTACTGCGCGGGAGCCCTTGGTATTGGCTGCTTCACGGCGAAACAGTTATACCAATGGGCTCTCAGGCGTGTCAACAACTCATCACGGCTTTAATGTGTATTTATGCGTTCTGCACCCTCGCCCTCGTCGTCGCGGGGTTTGCCAGCGCCTGCCGACGACGGGGAATCCTCGGCCCGCGGTTCCGGCGCATACGCCAGGGCGATGTCCAGAACTTCATCAATCCACTTGACCGGGCGGATCTCCAGGGACTCCTTGATGTTTTCAGGTATCTCCTTGAGATCCCTGGCATTTTCATCAGGAATCAGAACCGTTTTGATGCCACCACGATGGGCCGCCAGAAGCTTCTCCTTCAGCCCGCCAATCGGCAGTACCCGACCGCGCAAAGTGATCTCACCGGTCATGGCAACGTCGGCCCGGACCGGAATCCGGGTCAATGCCGAGACCAGCGCCGTGCACATGCCAATACCGGCACTGGGACCATCTTTCGGCGTGGCACCCTCCGGCACGTGGACGTGGAGATCGTGCTTCTCGTGGAAATCGTCGGCAACACCAAGACCCGGCGCCCGGCTTCTGACCACCGTCAGCGCTGTCTGGATAGACTCCTGCATGACGTCGCCCAACGAGCCGGTTTTGACCACACGGCCCTTGCCCGGGGTAAGCGCGCACTCGATGTGAAGCAGTTCGCCGCCCACCTGGGTCCAGGCCAGACCGGTGACCTGGCCGATCTCATTTTTCTCCTCCGCCAGGCCATACTTGAACTTCTTGACCCCGGAGTAGTCTTCAAGCATTTCCGGCGTCAGCGTCACTGAGGCTTTCTCGCCGGCCTCGACATGCTGCCGGACGACCTTACGGCAAATCTTGGCGATCTCACGCTCCAGACCCCGTACGCCCGCCTCACGGGTGTAGTAACGAATCAGGTCACGCAGCGTCTGCTCGGGAAGTGTGAGCTCATCCTTGTGCAGGCCATTGGCCTTGATCTGCTTCGGCAGCAGGTAGCGCAGGGCGATGTTCACCTTTTCATCCTCGGTGTAACCGGGAATCCGGATGATCTCCATCCGGTCGAGCAACGCCGGCGGGATGTCCATGGAGTTGGAGGTGCATACAAACATCACGTCAGACAGGTCGTAGTCCACTTCCAGGTAGTGATCGTTGAAGGTGTGGTTCTGCTCCGGATCAAGCACTTCCAGGAGGGCCGACGCCGGATCGCCCCGGTGATCCATGCCCATCTTGTCAATTTCATCGAACAGGAACAGCGGGTTTTTCACGCCCACCTTGGACAGTTTCTGCAGCAGCTTGCCCGGCAACGCCCCGATGTAGGTTTTCCGGTGGCCACGGATCTCGGCCTCGTCACGGACACCGCCCAGGGCCATACGGGTGTATTTGCGATTGGTTGCCCGGGCAATGGATTGACCCAACGAGGTTTTACCAACCCCCGGAGGCCCCACCAGACACAGCACAGGCCCCTTAACCTTCTTGACACGGCTCTGGACCGCGAGGTACTCCAGAATCCGTTTCTTGACCTCATCAAGCCCGTAATGGTCCTGGTCGAGGATTTCACGGGCTTTCTCGATGTCGTGACGAACCCGGCTGCGCTTTTTCCAGGGCACCGCCAACATCCAGTCAATATAGCCACGCACCACGGTCGCCTCGGCGGACATGGGCGACATCATCTTGAGCTTGTTCAGCTCGGCTTCGGTTTTCTTGCGGGCCTCTTCTGGCAGACCCGCCTCTTCAAGCTTTTGTTCCAGCTCTTCAAAGTCGTTATTACCCTCACCCAGGTTACCCATCTCTTTCTGGATGGCCTTCATCTGCTCGTTCAGGTAATACTCGCGCTGGCTGCGCTCCATCTGCTTCTTGACGCGACCGCGGATACGCTTTTCCACTTCGATCAGGTCGATTTCACCGTCCAACTTGCCCAACAGCAGATCCACCCGCTTGCGCACATCCAGCGCTTCAAGCAGCTCCTGCTTTTCGGGAATGCGCATTTCCAGGTGGGCGGCCATGGTGTCCGCCAGACGCTCCAGCTCGTCAATGCCGGTCAGGGCATTAGACACCTCCGAGGGCACTTTCTTGGAAAGCTTGACGTACTTTTCGAACTCATCCATCAGGGTTTTGGTGAGCACATCCTCCTCGCGCTCCGGCAAGGACTCTTCGTCCACCACCATCGCACTACCCGACAGGTATTCGCCTTCGACAATATCGCCGATGGTTGCGCGGGCGTTGCCCTCTACCAGAACTTTAACAGTGCCGTCCGGCAGATCGGTGGAGGCGTCCCGCTGGGCAACCAGGAGAATTTCCTTGCTCCCTTCCATTGCCGCTTCCAGCGCCTGGATGGATTTTTCGCGGCCCACGAAAAGCGGGACCACCATGTGCGGAAACACCACCACATCACGGAGCGGGAGCAGCGGGTATTCTTGCACGATATCTTCGGGTATCCGGGTCATAGGGAATCCTCTGACGGGGTTTCTTTCAGCATATCACCCTTCATTGGGGCGCCCGTATAAATTGCAATATTTTTACCAACCGAAACACCATGTGGCGGAAAGGAGAACCCAGCCATGAAAAAAGGGGCGAATTCGCCCCTTTTTTCATTCGTCGGTCTCACGGGCCGGGTCAGTCTTCCGGCACTGCCTTGGCATGGTCGCTGCTGGCGTAGATCTTGAATGGCTCGGAGTCACCCTTGATCACGCTCTCATCGATAACCACTTTGCTGACGTCATGCTCAGACGGAATCTGATACATGGTATCCAGCAGGGTGGCCTCCATGATCGACCTCAATCCCCGGGCGCCGGTCTTGCGATCCATGGCCTTTCGGGCTACGGCCCGAAGTGCTTCTTCACGGAAATCCAGCTCTACCCCTTCCATATCAAACAGTTTCTGATACTGCTTGGTCAGGGAGTTTTTGGGCTCGGTCAGAATCTGGACCAGCGCTTCCTCATCCAGTTCATTCAGCGTTGCCACCACCGGCAGACGGCCAACGAATTCCGGAATCAGACCGTACTTGACCAGATCCTCGGTTTCCACGCTCTTGATGATATCGCCCGTGTTCTTGGCGTCATCCTGACTGGCGACCGACGCCGAGAAGCCAATGCTGCTTTTCTCCGTCCGCTCCCGGATGACCTTGTCCAGGCCCGCAAAGGCACCGCCACAAATGAACAGCATGTTGCCGGTATCCACCTGCAGGAACTCCTGCTGGGGATGCTTGCGCCCGCCCTGGGGCGGCACCGAGGCCACGGTTCCCTCGATCAGTTTCAGCAGCGCCTGCTGGACCCCTTCCCCGGACACGTCCCGGGTAATGGACGGATTGTCCGACTTGCGGGAGATCTTATCGATCTCGTCAATGTAAACAATACCCCGCTGGGCCTTATCCACATCGTAGTCACACTTCTGGAGCAGTTTCTGGATGATGTTTTCAACATCTTCACCCACATAGCCCGCTTCCGTCAGCGTTGTGGCATCGGCAATGGTGAAGGGAACATTGAGCATCCGGGCCAGGGTTTCCGCCAGCAGGGTTTTACCGCTACCGGTCGGGCCAATCAGCAGGATATTGCTTTTCCCGAGCTCAACATCGCCCTTGCCTTCGCCATAGCGCAACCGCTTATAGTGGTTGTAGACGGCGACCGACAGCACGACTTTGGCCCGATCCTGGCCGATGACGTACTCATCCAGCGTATGCCGGATATCGGCCGGTGCCGGGAGGCGATCGCTGGGCTCTTCCTGGGCATTTTCCTGAATTTCTTCACGGATAATGTCGTTGCACAGGTCGACGCACTCGTCGCAGATGAACACCGAGGGCCCTGCAATGAGCTTACGGACTTCATGCTGGCTCTTTCCACAAAACGAGCAGTAGAGCAACTTGCCGTTATCGTCGCCCCTGCCGTTTCTTTCATCTGCCATTGAAATACCTCTGATCTCGTTTTGCCAGCCGGCGTTACGTGACACGCCGGCCAGGGTGATGCAATTACCGTCAGTATTATTTATTCGGTACGCGCTTATCAAGTATGGAGTCAATCAGCCCGTACTCTTTCGCCTGGCCCGGATCCATGAAATTGTCGCGGTCCGTGTCCTTGGCGATGGTTTCGAGGTCCTGACCAGTATGGTGTGCCAGAATCGAATTCAGGGTGTGGCGGATCTTGAGAATCTCTCGGGTGTGAATCTCGATATCCGTTGCCTGGCCCTGATAACCCCCCAGCGGCTGATGAATCATCACCCGGGAGTTGGGCAGGCAGGCCCGCTTTCCGGCGGCGCCGCCCGCAAGCAGAAATGCGCCCATACTGGCCGCCTGGCCAACACACAGGGTGGCCACGTCCGGCTTGATGAACTGCATGGTGTCATAGATCGACATACCCGCCGTTACCGAACCCCCGGGGCTGTTGATGTACAGGTGGATGTCCTTGTCCGGGTTCTCGGATTCCAGGAACAGAAGCTGAGCCACGATCAGATTGGCCATATGGTCTTCGACCGGACCGACCATGAAGATCACCCGCTCCTTGAGCAGACGGGAATAGATGTCGAACGAACGCTCGCCCCGGGCTGTCTGTTCGATAACAATCGGCACCAGGCCGGAACTGGTTACCATTGCGGGACCCTCAACTGGTTTCTGCGTCATGATGCGCCTGAACTCCTTATGGACAATGGGTCGTGGACTCGCGCCACGTCATTTTACAGTGAAAGCACACTGTACTGTGCCAGCA
>CBIHLH010000107.1:0-12776 GCA_966210405.1 uncultured Marinobacter sp. | reverse complement strand
CCTGAGCGCCGCTCAAGCTCCCGGAGCCCGGACAGGTCACTTGAATCCTCGCCGATGAGTAACGCCAGGGCATTCAGCGAGGTGGGCTCTTCTGTTTTTTTCTGGTGGAAACGGGCCAGCATGATCAGCATCAGTGACCGCGACCGAAGCAACAGCTCGGTGGCGCCCTGAAGTACGGCTTCCCGGCCAAGCGCCAGCTCCGCTTCATTGGCTGCGGAAATCCGCCCGGGCTGATCCAGTTGCCGGAGCAGCGTCCGGGCCAGGAACAACTTCTGTGAAACCAGTGAATGCCATTGCGAGGCCATGGAGTACCCTGCAGTAACCCGTTGGTAGGACCAACCCGGAAAATGAACTGCCCAGTGTAACATTTCCGCAAACGAATTTCTGCCCCTGTCTTGCCCCCGGAGATTTCACAAGAAAATACAAACATTCACTTGAAACGACCGTTTGAATTTGGCAAAAAGGCGCACCCGTTGCGCGATGAATAACCGGCGCGACCCGCCAAATGGTAAGAAATCCCGGAGGTAACTACTGATGCGAAACCAGGTGATCGCGACGATGGCAACGATGCTGCTCGGCTTTTCCGGTTCGGCTCATTCAAAGGTGACGCCCGCCGAAGCGGCGCGGCTGGGTGCTGAACTGACGCCGGTTGGCGCCGAGCGCAAGGGGAACGCCTCCGGGACCATCCCCGAATGGACCGGGGGGCTGGCCCAGCCTCCGGCGAACTGGCGTGAGGGCGAGGTTGAGATCAATCCGTTTCCGGAGGATGAGGCTCTGTTCGTCATTACCGGAGACAACCTGAATCTGTATCGGGACAAGCTTACGGATGGGCATATCCGCATGCTCGAGGCCTACGGCCCGGATTTCTTTATGCCGGTTTACCAGACCCGCCGCACCGCCGCGCTGCCTGACGAGGTCTATGGCAAGATCCATGAAAACGCCATCAGCGCCGAATTGCTCGATAACGGCAACGGGGTGCGCAACACGATTATGTCGAGCCCGTTTCCGATACCGGATTCGGGCCTGGAGGTGATCTGGAATCACATCCTCCGCTACCGGGGCCAGGAAGTGTCCTTTCGCAGTGCGTCCGCAACACCCCAGGTGGATGGCGCCTATAACCCGGTGGTCAACGAGTACGATTACTTTTTTGCCTACAGCGAAAAGGGTGCGGAGCTGGCGGACATCGATAACAAAATCTTTTATCTGAAAACCAATACCGTGGCGCCGACATCGCTGGCCGGAACCATCACCCTGGTGCATGAAACACTGGACCAGATCCGTTCGCCCCGGCTTGCCTGGCGTTACGATGCCGGTTCACGCCGCTTGCGTCGTTCACCGAACCTGGCCTACGAGACCGACCTGCCGAACTCGTCTTCGCTGCGCTCGGTGGATCAGAAGGACATGTACAATGGCGCGCCGAACCAGTACGACTGGACGCTGAAAGGCAAGCGCGAGATTTATGTGCCCTACAACGCCTATCAGCTTCATGATGCCGAAGTTACGCCGGACGAGGTTATCCGCCCGCGCCATATCAACCAGCAGCTGACCCGTTACGAGCTGCATCGGGTGTGGGTGGTTGAGGCGCGTCGGCGCACGGGCATCAGCCATATCTACGACCGCCGGGTGTTCTATGTGGACGAGGACAGCTGGCAGATACTGGCCTCGGAGGAATACGACGCCAAGGGCAATCTGTGGCGGGTATCCGAGGCACACAACATCAGCTATTACAGTGAGCCGGTATTCTGGACTACCATGGAAATGACCTACGACCTCAAGGCGAAGCGTTATTACATCGATGGCCTGAGTGACCAGTACCCGGCCTACGATTTCCAGCCGGGGTTCAGAGGCAGTGAATTTACGGCGTCTGCGGCCCGACGGGCGGCTCGCCGCTGACAGGAGCATACCCGATGACCGACGCCCGGACTCACCTCGACACTCTCGACAAACTGATGGCGGATCTGGGGCAGGCGTTGGCAGCCAGGGACTGGGACGCCATGGCCCGGCTTAACGGCCAGGTGAAGCCCTGTCTGGCACCGGTGATGGCGGCTCTGGAGTCCGGTGATCTGGATCCGGAGCCGGTGCGCACCAGGCTTGCCGAGCTGCAGCAGTTCGTGGATGCCGCGAACGACAGCGCGGTTCGTGCCCGGGCAGAAGCGGAGCAGGCGCTCAAAGGGGTCAATCGTAACCGCAGTGCCGCCAAAGCGTACCAGAACGTCTCTTCAAATCGCCCCAAATAGCGTCATAAAATTGACTGCACTCCACTTACAGTCTTAAATACCGCACAAATCCCCTAAGAGATTTCTGCGAATGTCTGATAATAACAAGGTGCTGGTGCTGAGCGAGGATTCGTCCAGACGTCGTGATATCACGACGATTCTTGAGTTTATCGGTGAAGAGCAGGTGATCAGCGGTGACGAAGCTCTGGCGCTTTTGTCCACGCAACCCGACGGAATTTCCACAGACATTGCGGTTGTCGTGATCAACGGTGAAGAGTCTGGGGTCAGCGAGACGGTGGTTGCCGTGTGCAAGGCACTTCCCGGTGTCCCGCTGCTGATGGTGGGGCATCCGGACCTCAAAGGCCTCTCGGAAGACGATGCCGCCCGCGTCATCGTGCGTATGGAGTGGCCGCTGAATTATACCAAGTTCGTGGATTCCCTGTACCGGGCGCAGATCTACCGTGAGCAGTTCAGTCGGTCGCGGGAACGGGGACAACAGCGCGGCCTGCAGCTGTTTCGGAGCCTCGTGGGGACCAGCCGGAAAGTGCAGCAGGTGCGCCAGCTCATGGAACAGGTGGCCGACAAGGATGTCAGCGTACTGATTACCGGCGAATCCGGTACCGGCAAGGAAGTGGTTGCCCGTAACCTCCATTACCATTCCTCCCGCCGGGACAAGCCGTTTGTGCCGGTCAATTGCGGCGCCATTCCGGCCGAGCTGCTGGAGAGTGAACTGTTCGGCCACGAGAAGGGGGCGTTTACCGGCGCCATCACCGCCCGGGTGGGACGGTTTGAAATGGCCGAGGGTGGCACCCTGTTTCTTGACGAGATCGGGGATATGCCGCTGAACATGCAGGTCAAGATTTTGCGGGTGCTGCAGGAGCGAACCTTTGAGCGGGTGGGCAGCAACCGGACGCTGAGTGCCGACGTGAGGGTGATCGCCGCCACCCACAAACACCTGGAAGACATGATCGAGACGGGCGATTTCCGTGAGGATCTGTACTACCGGCTGAACGTCTTTCCTATTGAAATGCCGGCTCTGCGGGAACGGGTGGAAGATATTCCGTTGCTGCTCAACGAACTGATCGCCCGTATGGAAAAGGAAAAGCGCGGTTCTCTGCGCATGAACTCCGCAGCCATCATGAGCCTTTGCCACCACGACTGGCCGGGTAATGTCAGGGAACTGGCCAACCTGGTGGAGCGGCTGGCCATCATGCATCCGTACGGCGTGATCGGGGTTCAGGAGTTGCCCAAGAAATTCCGGTATGTGGACGATTACGATGAAAACCGGCCGGTCGAGGATTCCGGCATGCCCCCGGGCATTCCCGGCCTGGTGGGCCTGGACGCCCCGGCGCTGCTGCCGGTTAACGGCATCAACCTGAAGGATTACCTCTCGAACCTGGAAAAGCAACTGATTCAGCAGGCTCTGGACGAGGCCGGCGGTGTGGTGGCCCGGGCCGCGGAAAAACTGCGTATCCGGCGCACCACCCTGGTGGAGAAAGTCAGAAAGTACGGGCTCCGGGAAGAGGAGCCGGAAGACTCCTGATCGCTTCGGATCCCTCCTTGTTCCCACTGACCGGCCGGCCGGATCAGCGAAAATAACGGCGTCAAAGGTTTGTAACCGGCGACGCCGTTATCGTTTCCAACCGACGTAAAACCGTCATCTGCATTCTTTCAGTATTTCCTTTGTCTCTGAATTTAAAAGAAAAAGCCAACTTGGCACGGTGCTGGCTTAGTGCTCTGCAAACGAATCATCCGAATGGTGCGGCCGGAATGCCGGGTCGGTCAGGGGGCGAGGTTATGAGTCAGGCACAATTTGTTGTCAAGTCCGGTTCCGGGGAGGCGCAGGCCAACGCGGCGGCGGATGTGAATGACAAGGTTACGGCGCTGTTTCCGCAGCAGGACGATGAGGCGGTGGATTCCGCCCTGGAACTGTTCAACCGGATGTCCCGCCAGATTACTGACTCCTACCGAACGCTGGAATCGCGGGTGAACCAGTTGTCCGGTCAGCTGGACCAGGAGTCGCAGCAACGCCAGCAGGAACTGGAGCACAAAGAGCAGTTGGCAGACCGGCTCTCGACCCTGCTGAACGCGCTGCCCGCCGGTGTGGTAGTGCTGGACAGCCAGGGGGTGGTGTCCCAGACCAACCCGGCGGCCATCACCCTGTTGGGCGAGCCTCTGGATGGCGAACGGTGGGTTGATGTTATCCAACGCTGCTTCGCACCCCGCCGTGACGATGGCCATGAAGTGTCCCTGAAAGATGGCCGGCGGGTCAGTATTGAAATCCGGACCATGGAAAACCAGCCTGGTCAGCTTATTCTTCTGACCGACCTGACGGAAACCCGTCAATTGCAGGCGCAGCTGGCTCATGCCCAGCGGCTATCGGCCATGGGGAAGATGGTGGCATCGCTTGCTCACCAGATTCGAACGCCCCTGTCGGCGGCGATTCTCTATGGCGGCCACCTGAGCCAGGATGATCTGGACGACGAGCTTCGGCAACGCTGTGCGTCGCGGCTGATGTCCCGTCTGACCCACCTGGAACAACAGGTGCGGGATATGCTGATTTTTGCCCGGGGGGAGACCCGGCTGGCGGAGGCGCTATCGGCGTCGACCCTGGTCGAGGCTCTGTCGGCGGCCGTGGAGGGTGTAGCGCCGGGCCCGGGTGTCGATGTGCAGCTGCAGGATGAAATCGCGGTGCCGTGCCAGCTGATGTGCAACCGGGATGCGCTCGTCGGAGCCTGCACCAACCTGGTTAACAACAGTCTGGAGGCGGGAGCGACCAGCGTTATGGTCCAGGTCACAAGCGAGCGGGAAGATCTGGTCATCCGGGTGGTCGATAACGGGCCCGGGTTCGACCGCGCAGACAGCCATCGCCTGATGGAAGCGTTCTACACCACCAAATCCCATGGCACCGGGTTGGGCCTCGCGGTGGTTCAGGCCGTGGTGAAGGCTCACCAGGGACAATTTTCCATGGCATCGCCGGAGCAGGGGGGCGCCGTGGCAACCCTGCGTATACCGCAAGTGCGCAACAGAGTAAGAGACTGATCGGAGGCAAGCATGGCCAAGGCGCAGATTCTGATAGTGGAAGACGACCGTGACCTGCGGGAAGCATTGGTCACCACACTGGAGTTGGCAAAGTTCCGGGTGCGCGAGGCTGCGGATGCCCGGGAGGCCCTGGCGTGTCTGGCCGAGTCGCCGGTGGATATGGTGGTCAGTGACGTCAATATGCCGGGCTTGTCCGGCCATGAACTGCTGGCGGAGGTACACCGCCTGTATCCGGGATTGCCGATGATGCTGATTACGGCCTACGGCCAGATCAGCCATGCGGTGTCGGCCATGCAGGCCGGCGCCATCGATTATCTGGTCAAACCGTTTGAGCCCAACGTATTGGTGGAGGCGGTTACCCGGGTCGTGGGTGGTGCTCGCCGGACCTCCGGCGACGAACCGGTGGCGGAAGATGCCATCAGCAAGCGGATGTTTCAGCTCGCCACGAAAGTGGCGGGCAGTGACTCCACAGTGATGATCTCCGGGGAGAGCGGAACCGGCAAGGAAGTCCTGGCCCGCTATATTCACGACCAGTCGCCACGGGCAGGCCAGCCGTTTGTCGCCATTAACTGTGCGGCCATCCCCGAGAACATGCTTGAGGCCATGCTGTTTGGCCATGAAAAAGGGGCCTTTACCGGCGCCGTGGCGTCATCGCCAGGCAAATTTGAGCAGGCCAATGGTGGCACTATCCTGCTGGATGAGATTTCCGAGATGGACATCGGGCTGCAGTCCAAGTTGTTGAGGGTATTGCAGGAGCGCGAAGTGGAGCGGGTCGGTGGCCGTAAACCCATTGCCCTGGACGTGCGGGTGGTGGCAACCACCAACCGGGATTTGGCGGAGTACGTCCGTGAGGGGAAATTCCGGGAAGACCTGTATTACCGGTTGACGGTCTTCCCGATGCACTGGCAACCCCTGCGTGAGCGGCCTCTGGATATCCTGCCTCTGGCGACCTCGCTGTTGAAAAAACACTGTCGCAAGATGAAACTGACCGGGGTGGCCTTTGCCGCCGATGCCAGAACCGCATTGATGAGCCACCGCTGGCCGGGCAATGTGCGGGAGCTGGACAACGCCATTCAGCGGGCACTGGTGCTGCACCAGGGCAACGTGATCCACGCCGGTGATCTGTGTCTGGAGCTGGGAATTACCGGCTTGTCGGAGGCCTCGGCGCCGGTACCGCAGGCAGGAGCAGGCGCTGATAACCACCCCGAACCGCCGCCTGAGCCGACCACTGATGACGCCGGCTCGCTGGGGAATGATCTGCGCCAGCAAGAGTTCCGTATCATTATCCAGATGTTGAAGAAGGAGCGTGGACGCCGCAATCGGGCCGCGGAGCAATTGGGCATCAGCCCCAGGACACTTCGCTACAAACTGGCCCAGATGCGGGACGCCGGTATTGATCTGGACGCCGAACTGGCGATGGCTTGACCCCTGTGTAATCGTTATTGCAAGGCACCCTCCGGGGTGTCTTTTTTTTGTTTGCTGTTTCCCCGGTACCATGCCTGTTGCCGAGCGATGCCGGAGAGGGGAAGCTCAATGTCAAAACTTCGTCACGATGCCCCGAGTGCTTTCATATAAATCATATAACCTGATGATAATAATACCAAAATAATACTTGGCCCGGTCGTTGCTCACGGTCAGGTTACCAGTCATTAACAGAGTTTCTAGGGTAAGTTTGCTCCCACCGGAGCGAAGGCCAGGAGAGAGTCATGGTTCAACGTGCCGACATCAACAGCGTGCTGTCCGACATCCGCTCACTGCGTTCTCAGATGATGCAGAACCAGCGGGTTGAACAGGATCAGTCGGTTCGCGGTCGCATCGACGGTCCGCGTCAGGTGCAGGAAACGCAGGAGACGCCGAGTTTCAGTGACATGCTGGGCAAGGCGGTCAACAACGTGAACGAACTCCAACAGACCGCAGGCGACCTGCGGACCGCCTATGACATGGGCGATCCCAATGTCGACATCACCCGTGTGATGATTGCCGCCCAGAAATCCTCTGTTTCCTTCGAAGCGCTGACCCAGGTTCGTAACCGGGTGGTCCGGGCCTACGAAGACATCATGAATATGCCGATCTGATAACGGAGCAGAGTCATGGCCAGCGTACCTGCACAAACCAACGCCCAGAATCTGCCCAGCACCCGGGAATCCGATGCGCCGGAAAGCGGTAATGATCTGTTCATGGGTTTCAACCGCCTGAACCTGCTGCGCCAGATCGGGCTGATGGTTGGCCTGGCGGCCAGCGTCGCCCTGGGTGTTGCCGTGGTGCTCTGGGCCCAGGAGCCCAACTATCAGCCCGTGGTCGGCGACCTGTCTTCCTATAACCCCCGGGACGTGACCGCGATTCTGGAAAGCAGTGGCATTGAGTACAAGATGGACCCCCGGACCGGTGCCCTGCTGGTGCCCTCGGAGCAGGTCTACAGCGCGCGCCTGAAGCTGGCGGCAGAGGGTGTCACCGATCACAAACCCATGGGCTATGAGCTGCTCGATCAGGAGCGTGGCCTGGGCACTTCGCAGTTTATGGAGACCATCAGCTATCGCCGGGGCCTGGAAGGTGAACTGGCCCGTACCATCGCCAGCATGCGTGGTGTTCGTGGTGCCCGGGTGCACCTGGCGATTCCGGAGCGCTCGGTGTTCGTGCGGGACGCCCGGGAGCCGTCAGCGTCGGTATTCCTGGAGGTGTTTGCCGGTGCCCGCCCGGACCAGGAACAGATCCATGCCGTGGTGAATCTGGTTGCGGGCAGTATCCCGATGATGAACAAGGACCAGGTGACGGTGGTGGATCAGAACGGCAATCTGCTGACCGGAAAGGACAGCAAGAGCAATGCCGACAAGATGCAGAACCAGTATGAGTACACGGCCCAGTTGGAGGAACGGCTTACCCGCCGGGTGGAATCACTGGTTGCGCCCATTGTCGGCCAGGGCCGGTTCCGGGCGGAAGTGTCGGCGGATCTGGATTTCTCGGCGGTGGAGCAGGCGGAAGAGTTGTTCAATCCGGAACAGAAAGCGGTGCGCAGTGAGCGGGAGATGACCGAGCAGCGGGTGGCCGGTGGCGGTCCGGTTGGCATTCCCGGCGCGCTGTCCAATCAGCCTCCGGCGGACGTGACCGTGCCGGAGCAGACCAACGGTGGTAACGATGACGGCGAAGGCCAGACCCCGCCGCCGGTCAATGTGCACCGGGAGGCCACGCGCAACTACGAGATTGATCGCACGGTCAGTTACGTTCGCCAGGAACTGGGCAAGGTCAAGCGGTTGACCGTGGCGTTGGCGGTGGACGATATGAAGGTCGTAGACCCGCAAACCGGCGAGATCAGTTACCAGCCCTGGCCCGAGCAGGAATTGCAGCGGCTCAGTATGCTGGTGCGGGATGCCGTAGGTTATTCCGCCGCCCGGGGCGACAGCGTGACCGTTATGAACACGGCGTTTGCCCCAGAGCAAAAAATTGAGTTCGACGCTCCGGGTTTCTGGGAACAACCCTGGTTCTGGGATCTGATGAAGCAGGTGCTGGCCGGTCTGGTGATTCTGGTGCTGGTGCTCGGGCTGCTGCGACCGACATTGAAGAGCCTCTCGGGCGGCGGTCAGCGCGCCCGCGGGCGGAGTTCGGGTGACGACGACTACGGCGATCTCGATGAACTGGAGGGCGGCGATGCCCTGCGCCAGGCCATGTCGTCCCAGGATGAACTGCTTTTGCCCGGCGCGACGGACAGTTATGATAGGCAATTGAATGCACTGAAAGGCCTGATTGCCGAAGACCCGGCCAGGGTCGCACAGGTGATGCGCCAGTGGGTGAATGTCGATGACTGAGCAAGCCAACCAACCGGCCGGCGCGGCGGCACCGGCGAAGCCCCAGCGGAAGATTCCCCGGGTTGAGCAGGCGGCGATTCTGCTGATGTCGCTGGGCGAAGCCGACGCCGCCGAGGTTCTCAAGCACATGGGGCCGAAGGAAGTTCAGCGTGTCGGCGTGGCCATGGCCCAGATGAAAGACGTTAGCAAGGACGACGTCACCTTTGTGCTGAACCAGTTCGTGGACGCCGTGGGCGGCCAGACCGGTCTCGGCGTTGGCAACGACGACTATATTCGCGCCATGCTCACCCAGGCACTCGGTGACGACAAGGCCGCGAGCCTGATCGACCGTATCCTGATCGGCGGCAACACCACCGGCCTGGACACCCTGAAGTGGATGGAGCCACGGGCGGTGGGTGACATCATTCGTTACGAGCATCCGCAGATCCAGGCCATCGTGATTTCCTATCTTGATCCGGATCAGGCGGCTGAAATCCTTGGCACACTGGATGACAAGGTGCGCCTGGATGTGATGATGCGGGTGGCCTCCCTGGAAAGTATCCAGCCCCAGGCCCTGCAGGAACTGAACGATATCCTCGAGAAACAGTTCTCCGGCGGTTCCGCGGCCCAGACCAGTCGCATTGGCGGCGTCAAGCGAGCCGCGGATATCATGAACTTCATGGACCGCAGTATCGAAGGCAACCTGATGGACTCCATCAAGGACATGGACCCGGATCTGGCCTCCACCATCGAAGACCTGATGTTCGTCTTTGACAACCTGCGTGAGGTTGATGATCGCGGCATCCAGGCCCTGTTGCGGGAAGTCTCCTCCGAGGTTCTGGTGGTCGCGCTCAAGGGCGCGGACGATGCGGTGCAGGACAAAATCTTCAAAAACATGTCCAAACGGGCGGCTGAACTGCTGCAGGACGATCTGGAAGCCAAGGGGCCGGTTCGTGTCAGCGAAGTGGAATCGGCCCAGAAAGACATTATTACCATTGCCCGCCGCATGGCCGAGGCCGGTGAAATCACCCTCGGCGGTGCCGGCGAAGAAATGATGTGATGAAAGATTCCGCCAGAGACCTCAACCGGATACCCAAGGAGCAACTGACCGCCTACGAGCGCTGGGAGTTGCCGTTGCTGGATGCCCGTGGTAACGAGGTCGCCCGGGAGGAGGAACAGAACGTCAAACCGCTGACCGCCGCGGATATCGAGGCCATCCGTGCCGCCGCCCGGGAAGACGGCTACCAGGAGGGCCGGGAGGAAGGCTTTCAGGCCGGACTCAGCGAGGGTCGGCAGCAGGGGCATCAGGAAGGCCTGGACACCGGCCAGGCGGAGGGCCTGGAGCGGGGGCAGGCAGAGGCCCGCTCGGAAATCGACGCCAAGCTGGATCGCCTGGAACATCTGCTCGGCGAGCTGATGCTACCAATCAAACGTCATCAGGATGAACTGGAAACCGTTCTGTTAAACCTCACCACCGTGCTGTCCCGGGCCGTGGTCTATCGTGAGCTCAGCCTGGACTCGTCCCAGATCCAGCGGGTCGTCCGGCGGGCCATTGAGGCATTGCCGTCGACGGCGGACAACCTTCGTATTCACGTGCACCCGGGCGACAGCGACTGGGTTCGCGAGGTGGCGGCGCGGCTGGAGACCGGCGCCTCCGTTATTGAGGATGACCGCATCCTGCCCGGCGGCTGTACGGTGGAAACCCGCCACAGCCTGGTGGATTTTACCGTGGAAAAACGTTTTCAGCGGGCGGTTCAGAGCATGCTCGATCAGCAGATGACCGGCAGTGACGCCGGAGAGAGCGAAGAGCTCGATTCCCTGATGGGCGACCTGACGGACTTCCATCGGGATGTTATGGATTCACCGGATCAATCCGAGGACGACGGTGATGACCTCGCCCCTGGCTGATCGCCTCAACCGGTTTGGCGGCTTTCTGGGCACGGAACCCGAGCCCGAGCTGTCCGGTCGCCTGACCCGGATGGTTGGCCTGACCCTGGAGTGCGTCGGGTGCCCGATGGTGGTGGGCGACCGATGCGTGATTCAGGGCCAGGGCACGGGCAATGTCGAAGCGGAAGTGGTTGGGTTTGAAGACGACAAGGTCTACCTGATGCCGCTGACGGCTATTGAAGGTCTGAAGCCTGGCGCCCGCGTGGTGCCGCTGTCCGCCGCCAGCCGGGTGCCGGTTGGTCCGCAACTGCTGGGTCGGGTGGTGGATGGCAGCGGCGAAGCCCTGGACGGTAAGGGTCCGTTACAGGCGGAAGCCCGGGTGGCGCTGACCGGAGACATCATCAACCCCCTGAACCGGGCGCCGGTACGCCAGTCCATGGATGTCGGTATCCGGGCCATCAACTCCCTGCTCACAGTGGGGCAGGGCCAGCGCCTGGGCCTGTTTGCCGGCAGTGGTGTGGGCAAGAGCATGTTGCTGGGCATGATGACGCGCTTTACCGACGCCGATATCACCGTGGTGGGGCTGATCGGCGAGCGTGGCCGGGAAGTGAAGGAATTCATTGAGGACATCCTGGGCGAGGAAGGCCTGGCCCGCTCGGTGGTGGTGGCCTCGCCCGCCGATGACTCCCCCCTGATGCGGTTGCGGGCCGCCATGCTGACCACCCGTATCGCCGAATATTACCGTGACCAGGGCAAGCGGGTGCTGTTGCTGATGGACTCCCTGACGCGCTACGCCCAGGCCCAGCGGGAGATTGCCCTGGCGGTCGGAGAACCGCCGGCCACCAAGGGCTACCCGCCGTCGGTGTTTGCCAAGTTACCGCAACTGGTGGAACGCACCGGCAACGGCCGGCCAGGCGGTGGCTCGATTACCGCCTTCTATACCGTGCTGACCGAAGGCGATGACCAGCAGGACCCCATTGCCGATGCCGCCCGGGCCATCCTCGATGGCCACATTGTGCTCTCCCGCCGGCTGGCGGAGGAAGGGCATTACCCAGCTATTGATGTCGAGGCTTCCATCAGCCGTGTCATGCCCCAGGTCACGGAGCCCGAGCACTTTTCCCGGGCCCAACGCTTCAAGCAGGTGTACTCCCGCTACCAGCAGGCCCGCGATCTGATCAGTGTCGGTGCCTACGTGAAAGGCTCGGACCCGGAGACTGATTTTGCCATCACCCACATTGGCAATATGGGCCAGTTCCTGCAGCAGGGCCTGAATGAGAGTGCCTCCCTGAACGACAGCATTGACCAGTTATTGTCGGTCGTGCCCGAACGGCGCTCTCCGGAACGCCGTAGAGGCGCGGTTCCCGATGCCTCTGCCGGGCGGGGTGAGGGCTGATGCTGCGCTCGCAACGGCTGGCGGTGGTTCTGAACCTGGAGGAACGCAAGGAACAGCAGGCCCTTGAGCGCATGGGCGAGGCCCGCCGGCTGGTGGACCAGCAGCGCGAGCAGGTGGACAACCTGTACCGCTATCAGCAAGAGTACCGGGACCAGATTCGTAGCAGTCAGCACGGCGTGGTGCCGGTGACCCGTCTGCAGGCCTGGCAGGCCTTTATCGCCCAACTGGATCACGTTATCCGGCAGCAGCAGGCACAACTCGACCAGGCCGAGCAGGTGTTCGAGCGCCGCCGGAGCGAGTGGCAGACAGCCTGGGAGCGTAGGCGGGGTATGGAGAAATACGTTGATAACTGCCGGAGGCAAGAACAGAGGCAGCAGGACTTGCGGGAGCAAAAACTCTCCGACGAAGCCGCCGGTCGCGCGTTTGCCCGTCGTCAGCGTTGACATTGGGCCGGGTCGG
>CBIHLH010000106.1:0-12784 GCA_966210405.1 uncultured Marinobacter sp. | reverse complement strand
AGGGTGAATTCGTCTACCTGATTCGTCGAGGTGGGTGACTCCGGCGTTTCAGCCGTCCAGTGGCAGTGACTGGAGGTGGGCCATGAATTCATCCCGGTCCATCTCGCCCAGCACCCGCTGGCCCGTCATTTCCTGGCCCTGGGCATTGTAGAACAGGATCGCCGGCGGGCCGAACAGTCCCAGCCTGTCCAACAGCGCCTGTTGCTCCGGTGTGTTGTCGGTCAGGTCAATCTGGAGCAACGTAAACGGCGCCAGGGCCTGGATGACCTGGCGGTCCGAGAAAACGTTGCGCTCCATGACCTTGCAGGAGATGCACCAGTCCGCGTAGAAATCCAGCATCACCGGCCGGCCCTCGTCTTGTGCCTTGTCAAGCCGTCTGGCAATGTCGTCGGGGCTCTCCACCCGGGTGAAGCCGGCGTGTGAGGCATTGGCTGCGCCGCCCTCGGCGTCAGCGGACGTGAACGGCGCCAGCGGGTTCAGTGGATCGCTGGCGCCGCCCATGGCGCCGGCCAGCAGGGCCAGCCCGTAGGCAAAGAGAATCAGGCCAAACCCTTTGCGGGTTCGCTCCCAGCCCGCCCTGGCGGCATCGAAGGCGCCCAACTGCACTCCGGTTACCGCGACCAGTATCCCCCACAGGGTCAGGGCCAGCCAGCCCGGAACCAGGCGTTCCACGAGCCAGACGGCGACCGCCAGCAGCATGACACCGTAAACGTGCTTGACCGTGGTCATCCAGTGTCCGGTCGTTGGTAACAGTCTGCGGCCGCCCACCGCGACCAGGATCAGGGGAATCCCCATGCCGATGCCCATGGAAAACAGGGCGATACCCCCGACAACGGCATCCTGGGTTGTGGAAATATAAAGCAGGCTCCCCGCCAGTGGTGCAGAGACGCAGGGGGACACAATCAGCGCGGACAGCGCGCCAATACCAAAAATGCTGACAATCCGGCCACCGGTCAGCCGGTGGCTGGCGTTACTCAGGGGGTTCCGGATAAACCGGGGCAGCTGGATTTCAAACAGGTCGAACATCGACAAGGCGAAAACCAGAAACAGCAGGGCGAAGATGCCCAGCACCCACGGCGATTGCAATTGCGCCTGGAGATTGAAGCTGGCGCCCAGCAGCCCGGTGAGTACACCCGCGGCGGCATAGGTCAGCGCCATGCCGAGGACATAACTGCCGGACAGTAGCAACGCCTGGCCGGTGGTCCGTGTGGTACGGCCAGACACCAGTGACGAAATAATCGGCACCATCGGTAGCACGCAGGGCGTAAAGGTCAGCCCCAGACCCAGGAGCAGGAACACGCCGGCGATAACCGCCATCGATTGCCGGTCCAGAAAGCCGGCCAGGCCGGTGGCGGAGTCGGTATCGGGCGCACCGGCCTGGTCAGGTGCCCGAGGGTTCGTGGCTGCGGTGGCCGCAGGCGCGCCCTGGCCCCGGTAAAACAGCACGTCGCGGGTTTGCGGCGGATAGCACAGTCCGGCTTTGGCGCAGCCCTGATAGGTCACTTCCAGGCGTGCCTCGCGGACACCCTCGGGCAACCGGACCGGAACCCGGGCGGTCACGGGGTCAAAAAATACCGTGGTCTTCCCGAAATACTCATCTTCGGTGTCTGTGCCCCGGGCGGAAAATGCAATCTCACCCAGGGCGGTGTCCGAAGACGCCGCCCGGACGCTGATCCGTTCACGGTACAGGTAGTGCCCGGGCGTGATATCCCAGGACAGAACCACGGCGTCGTTGTCCGTGGTGTAACTGAAGGGCAGGGCCTCGTCGACCGGCAGAAACCCGCTGCCCTGGCCGCCGAACAGGGACCCGCCGGTACCATTGCCCAGGGCCAGGGCCGCACCACTCACTACCAGCAACAGGAAAAGCGTAACGAGACGGATCAAGCCCGCGACGGGACTGTTTGTCAGCGCCTTGACGACTGCGTGGATTAAGGCGTTCATGAAGTTTAAATGTTCCCCGTGGCTGATATCCGGTGTTCCGCCAACCGCTGGGATCGCGGGTGCTGGCGGGGTAGCCGTGAAAGCGGTGGACCTATGGTTGCGCTCAAAGTTCCCTCTGGTATTGAAGCGGGTAAAGTCGCACAATAGCCACCCAATGAATCACTGTCCAAACGATCTTATCATGCTGTTTAATGACCTGTTCCGGGAGACCTGCCGGACCATTCTGGTCAGGGGCGGCGACGAACCCGAGTACCGGCCGGCCACTGGGCCCGATGAGCTCGCCCGGGTCAGGTTTGCACATGGCTATTATGCCAGCGCTTTGCATGAAATCAGCCACTGGTGTATCGCGGGTGAGCATCGGCGCACACTTCACGACTACGGCTACTGGTACTGTCCTGACGGTCGAACGGCGTCGCAACAGTTGGCTTTTGAGCAGGCGGAGGTCAAGCCGCAGGCGATTGAATGGCTGTTTTCCGTGGCGGCAGGCTCACGCTTTCACATCAGCGTGGATAACCTGGCCGGGCAGGGTGCGGCCGATGACAGCGGTTTCCGACAGCGGGTAACGGACCAGGCAGAGCGTTACCTGGCTCGGGGCCTTCCGCAACGGGCGCAGGCCTTCCTTGATACGCTGACAACATTTTACGGTACCGGAGACAGCTACACAGACGCCTGGCGGCGCGATGCCCGGCGAGTTGCTCCGTGCGATCCCGAATCCGGACATTCCAAGGAAAACTGAGACTCTATGACATCTGAATCAAAACACACAGGCGATTTGCGGTTCAGTGATCTGCACCTGGACAAACGACTGCTGGACGCCATTACCGCTATCGGCTTTGAATACTGTACCCCCATTCAGGCGGAGACCCTGCCCTGGACCCTGGCGTGCGAAGACCTGATTGGCCAGGCCCAGACCGGTACGGGCAAGACTGCGGCTTTTCTGATCACCGCCATTCAGAGTCTGCTGGAAACACCGATTCCCGACACCGAGCGGCACGCATCCGAACCCCGGGTTCTCGCCCTGGCGCCGACCCGGGAACTGGCCATGCAGATTGCCAAGGATGCGGAGCAGTTATGCCAGCACACCGGCCATAACGTTGTGACCGTCGTGGGCGGCATGAACTACGACAAGCAGCGCGATCAGTTGCAGAATGAAATTGTCGATATCCTAGTGGCAACACCCGGCCGGCTGATTGATTTTCTCGGGTCCCAGGACGTGTTCCTGGACCAGTTGGACATCCTGATTCTGGATGAAGCCGATCGCATGCTCGATATGGGCTTTATTCCCGATGTGAAGCGAATCATCCGCAAGTGCACGCCCAAGGATGACCGCCAGACCCTGCTGTTCAGCGCCACGTTCAATCAGGATGTGCTCAACCTGGCCTCCATGTGGACCAGCAATGCCGAGTTCGTGGAGATCGAGCCGGAACAGAAAACCGCTGAGCGGGTGGAGCAAACGGTCTATCTGGTAGGGGACGATGAAAAACTTCCGGTGCTGGTGAATTACCTGAAACGCCCGGAAGTGGAGAAAGCCCTGGTGTTCGCCAATCGCCGGGACCAGTGTCGCGACCTCGATGAAGACCTTCGCAACCAGGGTGTGAAGGTTGCGCTGATGTCTGGCGAAATTGCCCAGAACAAACGCCTGAAAACCCTGGATCAGTTCAAGAATGGCAGCATTCAGGTGCTGGTGGCGACGGATGTGGCGGGCCGGGGTATCCACGTCAATGGCGTTACCCACGTATTCAACTACAACCTGCCGGACAACGCCGAGGATTACGTGCACCGGATCGGGCGCACTGGCCGTGCGGGCAAACATGGGGTTTCGGTGAGTTTTGCCGGTGAAGACGATTCGTTCGCGCTGCCGGCGATCGAAGCCTACATCAGCCAGAAACTGAAAACCGCGGTGCCGGATGAGTCGTTGATGACTGCCATGGACAACCCGCCCATCACCCGGAAACGGGGCCGACGCCCCCAGGGGCAAGGCTCCCGAGGGCACGGCGGGCGGCCACAGAGACAGCGCCGGAACTGAGGGGCAACGAGGCACTATGCAGATCGTAGCGGACGAAAACATTCCATTACTGGACTCCTTCTTCAGTGATATTGGCAACATCCGCCGTGTGCCGGGGCGGACCATGACCGCCGCCGATGTGCAGGATGCGGACGTGCTGCTGGTGCGGTCGGTCACCCGGGTGAACCGGGAACTGCTGGAAGGCAGTCGCGTCCGCTTTGTCGGTACCGCGACCATCGGAACCGATCATATCGATATCGGGTGGCTGGCGCAGGCGGGCATCACCTTCATGGCGGCGCCCGGCTGCAATGCCAGCAGCGTTGCCGAATACCTGCTGTCGGTTCTGTCACTTCATGCCGAACACCGGGGCCTCGACGACTGGTCCCGGCTCAGCGTCGGTATTGTGGGTGTTGGTAACGTGGGGGGGGAACTGGCGAGAAAACTGGACCGGTTGGGGTTCAGGGTCCGGCTCTGTGACCCGCCCCGGGAAGAGCGCGAGGAGAGTGGTGAGCAGGCGTTTGTCTCGCTGCAGGAGGCGATGGCCTGTGATGTCGTGACCCTGCACACCCCGTTGACGCCCCGCGATCAGCGGCACGGCACCTTCCACATGCTGGGCGGACAGGAACTGGCGGCGATGGGGGCAGGGCAGCTTCTGGTCAACACCGGGCGTGGTGAAGTCATTGACACCCAGGCATTACAGGCCCGGCTTGATCAGGCCAATGCGCCCCGTGTGGCTCTTGATGTCTGGGAACAGGAACCCCGAATTAACCCGGATTTATTGGACAAGGTGTGGCTGGGCACGCCTCACATTGCCGGCTACAGCCTTGAGGGCAAAGTTCAGGGCACGGAGATGGTTTACCAGGCCCTGTGTCGCTTCCTTGGGCTTCCGGCCCGCAAAAAAGCGGGTCAGTTCCTGCCGGAGCCAGCGCTCAGCAAATTATGCTTCACCAGTGCCGCCGATGAGCAGGGTGCCATTTGCACCGCCCTGCGGGCCTGTTATGACCCCCGGACCGACGACGCCCGCCTGCGTCTTGCAATGGGTGGGTCCGCGGATGACCGGGCAGCCGCCTTTGATCGTCTGCGACGGGATTACCCGGTCAGGCGCGAATGCTCCAGCCTGAAAGTGCAGTTGAAAGGAACCAGCCGGTCGCTGCAGGACAGTTTCCGCGCGGTCGGCTTTAAACTGAAAATCTGAGCGCTTACCTTAAAGGTTACAGTGTTGCCTGCTCCAGCGCCCGGATACGGTCCTCAAGGGGCGGATGGGTCATGAACAGGCTGCCCAGGCCGCTCCGCGCTCCCCGGTTGATGCCGAACGCCTGAAGGGAATCCGGCATCTGGTCGGGTACTTCACTTTCCTGTCTGAGCCGCACCAGGGCGCTGATCATGGCGGGCCGGCCCGCGAGCCGGGCACCGGCGATGTCAGCGCGGAACTCCCGACGACGGGAGAACCAGAACACGATGGTGCTGGCGAGGATACCGAGTACGACTTCGGCCACCAGGCTGACCACGAAGAAGCCGATGCCGTGACCGTTTTCATTCCGGAAGACCACGCGATCCACGAATGAGCCAATGACCCGCGATGCAAAGATCACGAAGGTGTTTACCACGCCCTGAATCAGCGCCAGAGTGATCATGTCGCCGTTGGCGACGTGGCCGATCTCGTGGCCAAGCACCGCCCGGATCTCATCCTTGTTAAAACGTTGGAGCAGGCCTTCGCTGACCGCCACCAGAGCCTGATTTCGGTTCCAGCCGGTGGCAAATGCATTTGATTGAGTGGCGGGGAATATCGCCACTTCGGGCATGCCAATGCCGGCATCCCGGGCCAACACGGTGACGGTTTCCATCAGCCAGCGCTCCGCCGACGTGCGGGGCGTATCAATAACCCTGGCTTTGGTGCTCCATTTCGCGATGGGCTTGGATATCAGCAACGAGACGATGGCGCCCGCAAAACCGAAAACCGCAGCAAAGGCCAGCAGAGAGCCATAGGCAATGCCGTTTTGGGCAAGGTAACTGTCAACCCCCAACAGCTGCAGCGTGACGCTGGCGACGATAATCACCGCCAGGTTAGTGGCCAGAAACAGCAAAATACGCATGTCAGTTCCCCGGATAGTCTGATGGTCACGGTCAGGCGCGGTGTACCGCACCAATGGCCCGCCGTTCAGACCTCAATATGCGGCCGGGGTTCACCGCTTCAACGGCCTTACCGCAATTTAATGCTTGGCGGAGTGACGAGCCAGGAGTGACGACTTGCTGTTGGCTGAGAGCTACCGGGAATCGCTGAAGAACGTTGCCTGCATAATCTGGCTGATCCGGGAAGAATTACCGCTTCTGAGCGCCGTGCGAATGAGGTGGATGTGGGTGGAAAGATCTTCCTGCACCGACGGAGGTGTGCCGTCCGCCGTGTCTTCGCCGGTCTGTCCGAGCTCACGGCCGACTGACGCCGGTGCCGGTGAACTGAGCCGGATGAACGCCGCACGGGTCAGCACGGCCTGGTCGAGCGCTTCCTGGCGGATGGTATCCACATAGCGCAATAATCCTTCTTCCCCGAGCCAGAGCAGGGCGCCCAAACAGGCCATGTGACGCTTGCTGTGAAGGCCGAACTCGTCCGGTTCATCGGGGCCGGCAATGTCTTCAACAAACAGATTGACCCGCCGGGGAAAGGCGCCATAGAGTTGGGTCAGGGCGATGGCGGCGTCCTTGTGGAATTCTTCAACGTGGAGATCGGCCATGGGCGTGCTCCCTCTTACTGCCGGTAGGTGTCGAGGAAGTTGCCCAGGCGCCCCATGGCGTCCTCCAGGGTGTCCTTCCGGGGCAGGAACACGACCCGGAGGTGCTGTTTGTCGTCAATATTGAACGCCGACCCCTGGACCAGAAGAATGCGTTCCTGAAGCAGGAGATCGAGCACCAGCTTCTCATCGTTCACGATCGGGAAGTGTTTGGGATCAAGCTTCGGGAACAGGTACAGGGCCCCCTGGGGTTTGACGCAGCTCACGCCCGGGATGTCATTGAGCATTCGCCACGCCGTTTCCCGCTGCTCGCAGAGCCGGCCTCCGGGGGCCACCAGGTCGTTGATGGACTGGTAGCCGCCGAGCGCGGTCTGTATGGCGAGCTGGGCGGGAACATTCGCGCACAGGCGCATGTTGGAGAGCATTTCGATGCCCTCAATCAGGTCCCGGGCGCGATGTTTGGCGCCGCTGATAATCATCCAGCCGGACCGGTAGCCGGCAGCCCGGTAATTCTTGGATAACCCGTTGTAGGTGAAGAACAGAACATCATCCGCCAGGGACGCGGTGGAAATATGCTGGGTGCCGTCGTACAGGATCTTGTCGTAGATCTCGTCCGAGAGAATGATCAGGTTGTGCTGGCGGGCCAACTCAATCACTTGCGCCAGCAACTCCCCGGAATACACCGCCCCGGTCGGGTTATTGGGGTTGATGAGAACAATGGCCCGGGTGCGACGGGTTATTTTTTTGCGGATGTCATCAATATCCGGGAACCAGTTCTGCTGCTCATCGCACCGGTAGTGCACCGGCTTGCCGCTGGACAGCGTGACCGCAGCGGTCCACAGAGGGTAGTCCGGAGCAGGTATCAGCACCTCATCGCCGGTGTTCAGCATGGCCTGCATGGACATCACGATGAGCTCGCTGACGCCGTTGCCGAGGAAGATGTCATCGATATCGACCTTGTCGATGCCGCGTTGCTGGCAGTAGTGCATCACTGCTTTGCGGGCCGAAAACAACCCCTTGGATTCCACGTAGCCCTGGGCCATGGGCATGTTGTAGATGACGTCCTGCTGGATTTCCTCGGGCACGTCCAGCTCAAAGGCCGCCGGGTTGCCAATGTTCAGCTTCAGCACCCGATGGCCTTCTTCTTCCAGCCTCCGCGCTTCCCGCAGAACCACGCCACGTATTTCATAACACACGTTATCCAGCTTGGCGGATTTACAGTAGTTCTGCATAAGCTCCGGGTGTCCTTGTTCAGTCGTCGGAAGTTGCGCCTTTCGGCAAGGCAGGGCTTTATTCTAGCGGAGCGAGGGCAGGCGGCAACAGGGGAATTATGATGAATTGTGGCGTGATCTGACTGATTTAGGACGCAAAGTTAACGGTGATTGTAAAAATACCACCCGTGGCGACCGGTAAAGCGGTAGTATTCATTCATAAATTGCGCACAATATGGACGTGAAAAATACGATTTAAACCCATCAGATAACAGGAAAACGACCATGGCCGGACCGACGGTTTACGATTTCACCGTGCGTGATATCCAGGGTAATGAGAAACGTATGTCGGACTATCAGGGACAGGTGTTGTTGATCGTCAATACCGCCAGCAAGTGTGGGTTTACGCCTCAGTTCGAAGGCCTCCAGTCCCTGCACGAGGCGCTTGGGGAGCAGGGCTTTGAGGTGCTGGGATTCCCCTGTAACCAGTTTCTGAACCAGGATCCGGGCAATGATGATGCCATCAGCCAGTTCTGCAGTCTGAACTACGGTGTGGATTTCCCAATGTTTTCCAAGATCGAAGTGAATGGCGCCGGCACGCATCCGCTGTTCCAGTTCCTGAAAAAGGAGGCCCGGGGGTTGATGGGCACCGAGAAGGTCAAATGGAACTTTACCAAGTTTCTGGTCGGTCGCGACGGCCAGGTGGTGCGCCGGTACCCACCAACTGCCAAACCGGAAGACATCCGGGCCGACATTGAAAAACTGCTGTAACCCTGCCCGGTTATGACGACCTGCCGGCGTTGCGTGGCGAACTCAGAGCCGTACTCACGGCTCTTGAGCGGGAGGGGGCACCCAGCGATTGATGGCCGCCCGGAGTTCGTCCCGGTTGTAGGGCTTGGTAATGTAATCGTTCATGCCGGAGGCGATGCAGTCATCCCGGTCCCCCTGCATCACGTTGGCGGTGACGGCGATAATGGGCAGATCCGCCCAGTCGGGGTTCTGCCGGATCCTTCGGGTCGCTTCGTAGCCATCCATCACCGGCATCTGGCAATCCATCAGCACCAGATCGTAGGTCTGGTTTCTGAGGGCCTCGATGGCTCTTCGGCCGTTCTCCGCGTGATCAACCCGATGCCCGAGTCTCTTCAGCAAACTGCTGGCCACGAGTTGATTCACCTGGTTGTCCTCCACCAACAGGATGGTCAGTGGCCGGGAGTCGCTCGTGATGACGGCCGGCGCCTCCCGGCCGGGCTTCCGCTGTGGGTGCAGCCCCACTGACTGGCACAGGCAGCGATACAGCTCATCCCGTCTCAGTGGCAGCGAAAGTATTTGGTGGTGCGGCGCGTTGGCGGTCGCCGAACCGCTTGGGTCTGCCAGGATCACGCCGGCACCGGTCCAGTGATCAGCGTATACCATGGCTTCCCGGTCATCGGGTGTGGCCAGAATCAGAAGGATGCCGTCGGGGTGTCGGCTGGCACCGCGAATCGGAATGTTCCAGGCCCTGAGTTGTGATTCCAGTGGCAGCCGATGAGGGTTGCCCGAGGGCACGGCCATGGCGACGCCCACCTCTTTCAGCCTGTCGTCAATCCCGTCGACCTCGGCCGAGGCATTGTCGGGGTGCACGGGCAGCGGCAGAGTGACGGTAAAGTGGGTGCCCTGGCTTTCCTGGGAGTCCACCAGAATCCGACCGTGCATACGCTCAACCAGTTGGCGGCACAGGGTCAGCCCGAGCCCCGTGCCACCATAGAGACGGGTGGTGTCGGTGTCGGCCTGGGAAAAGGGTGAAAATATCCGGTGCAGCCCCTCTTTGGTCATACCGATGCCGGTATCGATAACTTCAATCCGCATACTGCCGCCGGAATAGGTCGCCCGGATCCGGACACTCCCGGTCTCGGTGAATTTAATGGCATTACTCAACAGGTTGTTGAGGATCTGACGGGCCCGTGTGGGGTCGCCCAGAAAGTTAGCCGGTAAGGCCGGGTCTATGTCGGTGATCAGGTCAATCCGCTTGCGGCGAGCCTGCTGGGCGTGCAGGGTGGCGCATTCCTCGATCAGATGGCGGACACTGAACGGGATGTTCTCCAGGTTAAGTTTTCCTGCCTCTACCTTGGAAATATCGAGGATGTCGTTTAACAGGCCCAGCAGGCTTTCACCGGCATTGAGGGCAATCTCCAGCCGGTTTTTCTGGGTGGCATCCAGTTCGCCTTCCAGTGCCAGCCCGAGCATGCCCAGAACCCCGTTCAGCGGGGTTCGGATTTCGTGACTCATGCTGGCCAGGAAATTGGCCCGGGCCCGGGCCCGGCGAACCGCATCTTCCTTGGCTTTGACGAGGGCGCGGTTGCCCCGCTGGAGCGCCAGGTTCTTGTCGGAGATCTCACGGGTCCGGTCCTCGACTTCCTGCTCAAGCTGGGTCGAGTAATTTTTCATGGCGCTTTCAGCATGGCGCAGTTGCGCGAGGCTGGAATCGATGGTTGCCAGGTGCTGGTTGATAATGCCCACCATGGCGCCAATCTCGTCGTGCTGATGGTTGGCAGGAACAGGCAGCCGTACTTTCTCCGGGGAGCTGGCCCGTACCTGGCTCAGTGCGCTGATGACGCTGAGCATGGGGCGAGTGAGAACAAAGTAGAAAATACCCAGCAGGGCCGCGGACAGAATCAGGCTTTTGAGCAGCCCGCTCGCCAGTGTGTAGGCTGCCCGTTCCAGAAACTGCAGCCCGTAGTGGTAGGTGTCTATGGTAACGACCAGTTGGCCCAGGGGAAGCTCTTCGAGCTGGGGAACCCTGAGTTCTTTACTGAACACCCGGCTGGCGCCGAACAGACTGTCGCTGATCCAGCGATAGGGCGACACCGGGCTGCTCCGGCTGGCAGCGGCCATGGTCTGGCCTTCGTTATCGATAATCCTGGCGTCGATGGTGGCGGGATGCCGGAGCAGGCCGTCCAGTAATTCCTCGGCCAGGCGCACGTCGATGTTGTACGCAATCTGCGAGGCCGGGCTGTAGCTGATGTCAATCAGGGCGTTGATTTCCGCTTCCATGGACGTTCGGGCGTTGAAATAGTCCAGGGTGATCTGCACCGCGTTCAGGATCAGGCCGAGCGCCATGGCCACCAACACGGTATCGCGGGTAAGCCGGTAGGAAAGCCGCTGTTGGAAGCGTTTAGTCACGGGTAATCACTGTCCCTGTTGTTGAGCCGGTCCGGAGCGGCCCAAGGTCTGCCGTCAGTCGTCGTAATCGGCCTTTTTCTTCCACTCGTCATCGTGCAGGAAGGTGTCCCACTCCCGATCCAGCTTGGATTCGGAAGCGCCTGACTGGTAACCCTCGGGGCCCATGGCTTCCAGCTCCTTGATCCGGGTCCGGAAGCTTTTGACGGCTTTCATGGCCAGGGGATTGTCTTTCGATTTTCCCATTTCGGTACTGGCCAGATGGTACGCATGGATGGCCTTGCGAAGCTGGTTCTGTCGTACGTAGTCCCGGGCCTGGAAGACATGAAGGTCAGCGTGGGTTTTGTGAACCAGGAACAGCACATATTTCAGATTTTTCTTCGCCGACGCCGAGTCCAGCCGACCCTGTTTATGCATGGCCTCGATCATCTTGAAGAGATTCTGAAGCAGCTCTTTGACGTAGTTGGACTTTTCCGGGGAATCAATCTTTACGGGTTGGGTCGTATCCCGCTTCTCCAGAACCTGCGCCTTGAGTTCACGGGTCGACTCGCGCCATTGCCGTACTGGCAGATTGGCCTTCAGGCCGGACAACTCGTTGCAGGCGTCTTCCATGCGCCGGATCAGCAACAGCTTGAGGTCGCCGGTGAGGTACTGCCCGGGAATTTCCGACAGCAGGCGGTTTGCCCGGTTGTAGGCATCCTCGTTGGCCGCGATCTTGCGGGCCCGCTCAATACGTGCCCGCTCCCGCATCTGGCTGAGTACGATGATGACAATCGAAACGGTGACGATGGCCGCCAGCACGAGGACAATGGTAGTCGTATCCATGGTGTCTGTTTTGACTCCCGCATTCAGATGACGTGGCCACGTGGTGTGTCACCCGGGTTGGTCGATATTATTCAGCAAGTGTCCGAAAGACTAGCAGAAAGTTGCTTCTGTATCCGTTTTGAAATGTGAAAGTTCGTGTAGTGTATTGATTTTGTGAATCATGTATATCCTGTATATTGCTCTGATGAATGGGCATCAATCGATGCTCCTGGCCATTTCGCTGCACGGTTCCGGAGCCCGCTATGGATATTTCCCGCGTTGACCTTAACTTGCTGGTGTACCTGGATGTTCTGCTGCGGGAGCGCAATGTGACCAAGGCCGCCAACCACCTGGGTATCACCCAGCCCGCCATGAGCAATGGCTTGAGGCGGTTAAGAGACCTGTTCGGTGATCCGTTGCTGGTGCGGACCAGTGAGGGCATGACGGCGACGGAGCGTGCCCGCGAGTTACAGCCCCAGGTGCGTGGCATCCTGTCGGACATCGAGCAGGCGGTTCAGGAAAAGACACCGTTCTCGGCGCTCGAAAGCCAGCGGGTGTTCCGTATCATGGCCAGCGACTATGCGGAATCCTGCCTGATGCCCAGAGTGTTGAGGCGGATTCGCCAGGAGGCGCCGCTGGTGACGCTGGATGTGTTGACGCCCAGTGATGTCAGTTTCCTGGACGTGGAGCAGGGCCGCCTGGATATGGCCATCAACCGTTTCGACAAGATTCCCCAGTCGTTCCACCAGAAAACCCTCTGGATCGAATACTTTGCCTGCCTGATGAATGCCCGTAACCCGATCCTCAGGGAACCGTTCACCCTGGACACCTATCTGGATGCCAGCCATATCTGGGTCAGCAAGACCGGGTTTGGTGTCGGCGTGGGGGTCAATCCCAAGGATGTCCAGCGCCTGGGGTGGGTCGACGAGGCTCTGACGAGG
>CBIHLH010000105.1:0-12888 GCA_966210405.1 uncultured Marinobacter sp. | reverse complement strand
CGGTACCCCTGGCCGCCAGTCAGCTGTTCCGGGCTGGCTGGCTGACCGGGCTGGGGCTGTTTGGCAGTGGCGCCAGCTGGGTGTATGTCAGCATCAGCGAGTATGGCAACACGGCGATTCCCATTGCCATCCTGCTGACGGTGATCTTTGTTGCCGGGCTGGCGCTGTTCCATGGCCTGGCGTTCTGGTTCTGGGGCAAGCTGGCAAAAGACAGCGCCCTGCGACGGCTGATCCTGTTCCCGGCCATCTGGATTCTGGGTGACTGGCTCCGGGGCTGGCTGCTCACCGGTTTTCCCTGGCTGTACCTGGGCACGGCGCATGTGGACGGCCCCCTCGCCTGGCTCGCACCGCTGACCGGCGTGCACGGCGTCACAGCGTGGGTGACCGCTACCGGCGCCGCGTTTTACGCCGCCTGGTGGCTGATCACCAGAAAGCGCTTTGGCGCCGCAGGCGCCGCCGTAGTGGTTGCCCTCGCGCCCTGGCTGATGGCACCCGCCATGAACCGGGTGACCTGGACAGACATCAGCACCGAACCCACCAGCTTTGCCGCCATGCAGGGCAACATCCCCCAACAGATCAAGTGGGATCCGGAATTCCTGAAGGATCAGATTGTGACCTACCTGGGCATGACTGAAGGTCACTGGAATACCGACATCATTCTCTGGCCCGAGACCGCTATTCCGATTCCCCAGGACCAGGCGGGCAAGATCATCGAGCATATTGATCAGCAGCTGGGTGAGAACAGCACCCTGATTACCGGCATCCCCTGGTATGGCTTTAGCGACCGGATCGAGGATTTCACTTTCCACAACAGCATCATGGCCATTGGCAACGGCGAGGGCATGTATCACAAGCAAAAGCTGGTGCCTTTTGGCGAATACGTGCCACTGCAGGGCTTGCTGAGGGGGCTGATTGGCTTTTTTGACCTGCCCATGAGCAGCTTCAGCCGGGGCCCGGGACACCAGGCCCCGCTGACGGCCAACGGCATCAGGGTGATGCCGTTCATCTGTTACGAGGTCGCCTACCCGGATTTCGTGGCCGTCAACGCCCGAAAGGCCGGGTTGTTGCTGACGATCAGTAACGATGGCTGGTTCGGCGATTCCATTGGCCCCCTGCAACACCTCCAGATTGCCCGCATGCGGGCCCTGGAAACCGGTCGCTATATGCTCCGTGGCACCAACAATGGCGTCACGGCGATTATCGACCACAAGGGCCGGATCACCGAAACCATTCCCCAGTTTGAAAAGGCCACGCTGACCGGGGAGGTGTTCACCGCCCGGGGCAGCACCCCGTATATGCAGACGGGGTCCTGGCCGGTACTGACCCTGGCGGTCATCCTGGTTGTCTTTGTCCGTGAACGGGTTATTCCTCCCGTTTCGGCCAGCGGCTCGTAACCCGCTCGTAGTAGTGGGAGCCGCAGGCATCACAGGGCTCCAGGTGACTGGTGGCGGTCAGGCAACGCATGTGGCCGCAGTTCAGGCACTGAAACATGCCGGCGGTGGCCACTTCACCCGAGATGTAATGGCCCGCCTCCTCGTTCTCCAGTTTCTGGCGGAGCTCCAGGGTATCCACCAGCGTCTTGTCGGCGACCGACAGCAGTCGATCCGCCAGTTGATGCTCGAGCAAGGCGATGTCCAGTTGCAGCCACTCACCCAGGCCTTCGCCGGTCTCATCGACAAAGTGCATGAGGTGCTCCAGGTCCCGTTGCAGGTAGGCGCCCAGAAGGTCGGCCTCTTCCCGGGTCATCTCCTCCAGCTCGTACTCAAACTCGACGGCTTTCCGGATTTCATCCTCCAGCGTTTGCATCGAGGTTTCCTGCAAATCATGGAGGCGTGACTGAACCCGTTCCAGCATTCGATCATAAACTTTCAGGGCGTTTCCGGAGAGGTGGCTTCTGTCTGGTGCTGTCATGATAACTCCTTGATACCGGACTCAGGCGCAAGAGCCGGGTTGTGGGCTCCCCCCATAACCACAAGTCTGGCACAAGAACCGAATTTTGGCAGACTACCTGTAAAGCCCGGTGTGCGTTAGAATGTTCGGCCCGCTCCGGACATCGTTTTGAGACAGCGTTTTATTTTCCACACAAGGTAATTTCGGTAATGGCAGGAATGGACGAGCAATACAATCCCCGTGACGTCGAACAGAATGCCCGCACTTTCTGGGAAGAGAACAAGACCTTCACGGTCAGGGAAGAGCCGGGCAAACCCAAGTACTATTGCCTGTCCATGTTCCCCTACCCCAGTGGCAAGCTGCACATGGGGCACGTCCGCAACTACACCATTGGCGATGTGGTTTCCCGTTACCAGCGTATGCAGGGCAAGAACGTGATGCAGCCCATGGGCTGGGACGCCTTCGGCCTGCCCGCCGAGAACGCCGCCATTGCCAACAAGACCGCTCCGGCCAAGTGGACTTACGCCAATATCGACTACATGAAAAACCAGCTCAAGCAGTTGGGTTTCGGGTACGACTGGGACCGGGAACTGGCCACCTGCAAACCGGATTATTACCGTTGGGAGCAGTGGTTCTTTGCCCGGCTGTATGAGAAAGGCCTGGTGTACAAGAAGATGTCCACGGTGAACTGGGACCCGGTTGACCAGACGGTTCTGGCCAACGAGCAGGTGGTGGACGGCCGGGGCTGGCGTTCCGGTGCCCTGGTGGAGCAGAAGAAGATTCCCCAGTGGTTTATCCGTATCACCGATTATGCCGAGGAACTGCTGAACGACCTGGATGCCCTGGAAGACTGGCCGGAGCAGGTCAAGACCATGCAGCGCAACTGGATCGGCAAGTCCGTGGGCACCGAGCTGACTTTCCATATGAAAGGCAGGGACGAGGTACTCGACGTCTATACCACCCGGCCAGACACCCTGATGGGGGTGACCTATATGGCGGTAGCGGCCGAGCACCCGATGGCAAAAGTCGCCGCCGAACAACATCTCGACGTGGCCGAGTTTATCGACCAGTGCCGTAACAGCAAGGTCGCCGAGGCCGAACTGGCCACCATGGAAAAGAAAGGCATCGACACCGGTCTGAAGGCCATCCATCCGCTGACTCAGGAAGAAATTCCGGTCTTCGTCGCCAACTTTGTTCTGATGGACTACGGTACAGGCGCCCTGATGGCCGTTCCGGCCCACGATGAGCGGGATCATGAATTTGCCCTGAAGTACCGTCTGCCGATCAAGCAGGTCATCTCGCCCAGCGAAAGCCGTGAGGTGGATGTCCAGGAAAAGGCCTACACCGAGAAGGGGGTTCTTGTGTCCTCCGGCAAGTACAGCGGCCTGACCAGCGAGGACGCTTTCGAGGCCATCGCAGACCACCTGGAAGCAAACGGCATCGGCAAGCGCACGGTGAACTATCGCCTGCGTGACTGGGGTGTCTCTCGTCAGCGGTACTGGGGCGCACCGATTCCAATGATGACCCTGGAAGACGGCACCGAGATGCCGGTTCCCGATGACCAACTGCCGGTCCGCCTGCCGGAAGATATCGAGATGGACGGCGTGCAGTCGCCAATCAAGGCCGACCCGGACTGGTGTAAAACCGAATACAACGGCCAGCCAGCGACTCTGGAAACCGATACCTTTGACACCTTCATGGAGTCATCCTGGTACTACGCCCGGTTCTGCAGCCCCAATTACGACAAGGGCATGCTGGATCCGGCCGCCGCCAATTACTGGCTGCCGGTGGATCAGTACATCGGCGGCATCGAACACGCCATCCTGCACCTGCTGTACGCCCGCTTCTTCCACAAGCTGCTGCGGGATGTGGGCCTGGTCACCAGCTCCGAGCCCTTTAATCGCCTGCTGTGTCAGGGCATGGTTCTGGCCGAGACCTACTACCGCGAGGACGGCAAGGGCGGCAAGGTGTGGATCTCGCCTGCGGATGTCACCGTTGAACGCGATGAAAAGGGCCAGCCCATTCAGGCGTTGCATAAGGACGACGGCCAGCCGGTCAGTTCCGGCGGTGTCACCAAGATGTCCAAGTCCAAGAACAACGGCATCGACCCCCAGGCCATTATCGATCAACACGGTGCCGATACCGTCCGCCTGTTCATGATGTTTGCCGCCCCTCCGGAGCAGTCCCTGGAATGGTCGGACAGCGGCGTGGAAGGCGCTCATCGTTTCCTCAAGCGGCTTTGGCGCCTGGTCACCGAGCACGCGTCCGCCGGAGCGGCCCCGGGGATTGAGGCCACCGCTCTGAACGATACCCAGAGGAACCTGCGGCGCAAGACCCATGAAACCATCGCCAAGGTCAGCGACGACATCAGCCGCCGGCTGACGTTCAACACCGCCATTGCCGCGGTGATGGAACTGCTCAATGAGGTCGGCAAAGTGCAGGGCGACGAGCCCCAGACCCGGGCGGTACGCCAGGAAGCCCTGGATACTGCGGTTCTGGTACTGTCTCCGATCGTACCCCACATCTGCCACACGCTCTGGCAGGCCCTGAGCCACGAGGACCCGGTGGTGGATGCACCCTGGCCGACGGCCGAAGAAAGCGCCATGGTGCGAAGCCAGATTCAGGTGGTACTTCAGGTCAACGGCAAGGTCCGGGCCAGGGAAGACGTTCCCGCCGACATCAGCAAGGCCGACCTGGAAAAACTGGCCCTGGAGAACGAAAACGTCATGCGTTTCACCGAAGGCGCCACTGTGCGCAAGGTGATCGTGGTTCCCGGCAAACTGGTGAATGTGGTGGCGAACTGATATGCCTGAAGCCCGCTTACGGAAGCCCGGAATCGCAATCGCCCTGGTTGCCTCTCTGGCCGTGGGCGGCTGTGGCTTTCACCTGAGAGGGGCACCTCTGGTCCCGGCGGCGATTCAACCCCTGGCCGTTCAGTGTTCGACGCAAATACCGCCGGCGCTTTGCCAGTCCGTCAGGGATCAGCTCGATCTGGGTGGCGTCACACTCCTGCCCCCGGCCCAGGCGGACTACCAGTTGCAGCTCGGTGCCTTCGAACAGGACCGGCGAGCGACCGCCATTACCGTCCAGGCTGCGGCCGCCGAGTACACGCTGCGCCATACCGTGACCCTCAGCGTGATCACGGCCGACCGGATTCCGCTGATCGCCGATACCCGGCTGACAGTGGCGGAAAGCTACCGCTACGACGAAACCAATGTGCTCGCCAAGCAGCGGGAACAGGAAGCTCTTCAGGCCCAGCTGAACGACCGTCTGGCGCAACAGATCCTGTTTCGCCTGGCACCGCTGACCGAAGCGCGCATACAGACCATCCGCGATGACTACCACCGCCAGTCATCCGATAACAACGCGTCGTCCGGCACACCATGAAATCCAACCCGGGGCAACTGCCGCAATTGCTCAACAAAGGCCTGTCACCGGTATACCTGATCTCCGGAGACGAGCCCCTGCTGGTGCAGGAGTGCTGCGACCAGGTGCGCCAGGCCGCACGCAAAGCCGGCTTTCATGACCGCCTGACCTTTCACGCGGATCACCAGTTTGACTGGAACCTGATTGCCGATGAATGCAGTGCCCTGTCGCTGTTCGCTGACCGCCGGCGCATCGAAATCCATCTGCCCACGGGCAAGCTCGGTGATGGCCGCGCGGTTCTCGAGCGGGTCCTTCAAAACCCGCCCGACGACATTATCCTGTTACTGATCAGCGCCCGCCTGGACGCCGCGGAAACTCGCCGTAAATGGTACAAGGAGCTCCAGGGCACGGGTGTGCATGTGCCGGTCTGGCCGGTGGATACCGACAAGTTTCCGGGCTGGCTCCAGCAACGGGCGGGCAACCAGGGCCTGAGCCTGACCCGGGGCGCACTGTCGATACTGGTGGAGCGGCTGGAGGGCAACCTGTTGGCGGCCAGCCAGGAACTGGACCGGTTGTCCCTGCTGGCCAATGGCCAGACCATTGATGAAGAAACCGTTGAACGGGCTGTTCAGGACAGCGCCCGCTTCAGTGGCTTTGAACTGGTCACCGAGCTACTCGCCGGCCGTGCCGCCCATGCCGGCAAGGTGATTGGGGTACTGCAACAGGAAGGTGAAAACCCGCTGGGCCTGCTGGCGGTGCTCAGCCGGGACCTGAATCTGCTACTGGAGCTGAAGTCAGCCACCCGTCAGGGCGAGTCGCCAGCGGCCTTCCTGAAAAAACGGGGCGTTTTCCAGCCCCAGCGAGCCAGGGTTATGGAACAGGCCGCCCGCCGGCTAAGCCGGGCACAACTGCATGAAGCGATCACCCTCTGTAGCCAGACCGACCGTGCAACCAAAGGCTTTGGTGACCTCTCCCCCTGGAGCTATCTGCGTGACCTTTCGGCACACCTGGCCGCTCGCACTTGATCCACGTCAGAATCTTGCCACCTTGTCATCTCCTGCCGCAGCGTTCCCCTTGACAGTTTTTTGCCTTCTGGCGCATCGTATTGACATCACTAATCCAAGGAGATGATGACGATGAGTCTTCAAGACGAGCTCAAAAAACTATCGGAGAAAGTGAAACAGTATCGGGATGAGGCTCGCGTTCAGCTGCACCTGGCGCGGGAAGACGTCAAGGACGAATGGGACGACCTGGAACAGGACTGGGATCGTTTCAAGAGCAAGCTTGATCAGATCATGCACGATACAGACAGTGCCTCCCAGGAAGCCCGCCAGACGGCCCACAAACTGGGCGAAGACCTAAAGAGCGGCTATCAGAATATCCGGAACAAATTGAAGTAAAAAGCGTTAACCGGTTAACACAATGCCACAAAACCCAACGCCAGAGGCTCTATCGAGCGGAGCCTCTGTGTCATACTTCACAGTGTAAGCGAACAAAGCGTCATGTTTTTGACCCGATGGAGCTGAAACCAGCCACTCGGGCCTGATTCGCCAAGGCGCTTACCGACACTGCGAGGTATAACAGGCGCATGAAAACACCGCTGCTGACAATAACGACCCTCTCCCTGCTCTTTACCACCACCCTTGTGATTGGTCAGAACACCCGATTCAGCGACCCGAAAACGGTCATCAAGGATGAGTTCTGGGGCAACCTTTATGCCCAGGGCGGGCAATCCTTCTTTTGCGATACGCCATTTACCAGCAAAGGCTTTGTGCTCACCGACGGTTACGTCTACCCCCTGGCGGATATCCGGGGCGCCCTGGACTGCGGCACCTCCCGCCAGTGTGAACAGGACAACCGATACCGGCAGATCGCGTCTGATCTGCACAATATGGTGCCGGTGCGTACCCGTATTGAAGTGCACCGCCGGAATGCCCGTTATGAGAACCTGGGTGACTCGGTTAAAGAGGGCGATTGTGGTATCCGCGAAAGCGCTCACTTCTTCGAACCGCCGGCCCGGGTCAAAGGCGATGTGGCCCGCACCGTCGCCTATATGGTCGATACCTACGGCCTACCCTGGCTGGGGGCCAGCTCCGTGTTTCAGGGCTGGAACCGGATGGATCCGCCCGATGACGGTGAGTTGACCCGTCACCGGCGGATTGTCGAAATCCAGGGTAATGGAAACCCTTTTGTGACCGATCCGGACCGTATGGAAAGACTCTGAGCTTCCACGCCGCCTCCCATAAAATGAAAAAAAGGGGCAGATGAAAAACTCATCTGCCCCTTTTTTATATCCGCTTTAGCGGTCAGAACTCCTCAGCGGTCAGCGCCATCATGGACTCACTGCCACTGCGAATGCCCTCGGCCAGAGACACCGTTTTTGGCAACAGCCGGTCAAAATAGAACCGGGCTGTTTTCAGTTTGCCGCTGTAAAAGCCGGAGGTATCGCCCTCGGCCCCGGAAGCCGCAGCCTTCGCGATTTTGGCCCACATGTAGCCCAGGGCGGTCAGGCCGAACAGGTCGAGGTAATCCACCGAGGCGGCGCCAACGGCATTCGGATTATCGCCCGCCTGCCTGATCACATGCTCTGTTACATCATCAAGTCGCTCGACTGCCGCGGCCAGTGGCTCCAGGAAGGGGCGCAGGTGTTCATCGCTGCTGTTTTCCTCGAGGAAGGTCACCACATCCTGGGCAAACAGTTCGTAAAGCTTACCCTGGCTACCCACCACCTTCCGGCCCATCAGGTCCAGGGCCTGGATGCCGTTGGTGCCCTCATAGATCTGGGTAATCCGGCAGTCACGAACCAGTTGCTCCTGCCCCCACTCGCGAACAAAGCCATGACCACCGAAGACCTGCTGCCCCAGGATGCAGGCTTCCAGGCCGCGATCAGTCAGGAACGCCTTGGCGATCGGTGTCAGCAACGCCACCATGCCCTCGGCATGTTTGCGACGGTCGTCATCCTCCGCGTATTTGGCAATATCCAGCCACTGGGCCACGTAGGTTGAGAAGGCACGACCACCTTCAACATAACCTTTCATGGTCAGCAGCATGCGGCGTACGTCCGGGTGCACCAGAATCGGGTCCGCCGCCTTCTCGGGCTGCTGGGCGCCGGTCGGGGCCCGGCTCTGAATACGATCCAGAGCATATTCCCGGGCACTTTGCAGCGACGCTTCCGCGGCACCGATACCCTGGATGCCGACCCCCAGACGCTCGTAGTTCATCATGGTGAACATGGCGGCCAGTCCCTTGTTCTCTTCACCGACCAGCCAGCCTCTGGCGCCATCAAAGTTCATCACGCAGGTGGCGGACCCCTTGATGCCCATTTTCTTCTCAATGGAACCACAGCTGAAGCTGTTACGCTCGCCCAGGGAGCCGTCCTCATTCACCAGGAACTTGGGCACCAGAAACAGGGAAATGCCCTTCGGTCCTTTTGGCGCATCCGGCAGCTTGGCCAGCACCAGGTGGATGATGTTCTCCGCCATGTCGTGCTCGCCCCAGGTAATAAAGATCTTGGTGCCTGTAACGTTAAAGGAGCCATCGTCGTTGGGCTCGGCCTTGGTGCGGATAATGCCCAGATCGGTGCCGGCATGGGGCTCGGTCAGGTCCATGGCACCGGACCAGACGCCGGAATACATGTTGGGCAGGTATTTCTCTTTCAGCGCCTGGCTGCCGTGGGCATCCAGGGCGAGACAGGCACCGGCAGTCAGCATCGGCGCCAGACCGAAGGCCATGTTGGCCCCTTGCATCATCTCTTCAAACTGGGCCACCAGGGTTTTGGGCATGCCCATGCCGCCGAACTCCGGGTTACCACCCAGACCGTTCCAGCCACCTTCAACGATGGTCTGGTAGGCTTCTTTAAAGCCTTCCGGCGCAGTTACTTCACCGTTGTTCCACTGGCTGCCCTGCTCGTCACCCTCTCGGTTCAGCGGCGCCAGAACACCACTGGTAATCTTGCCGGCTTCCTCCAGGATGGCGTCAGCCGTATCCGGGTCAACATTGTCAGCCACTTTCGGCAGCGACGCCCACAGGGCGGGCGCGTCAAAAACCTCATTCAGAACGAAGCGCATGTCACGTAGGGGTGCCTGATAATCAGCCATCTAAAACTCTCCAAAAATGCTGTCAGTCTGTCCAGGTGGCAAAAGGCCCGGATTCCGGCCCATCGCACCTGCTCGGGCTATGTGTCCGCTGAAGATTCTTTTTATGGGGGCTTAGTCTACCCCAAAAGCGGACTGCAACTCATGAAAAAAGCCCGCCTCCGGGGAGCGCGGGCTTTTGAGGGTCTGCCGCCCGCGCCTTAAAGAGCGAAGGCTTCTTCCGGCATGTCCATCAGGCTGTCAGCGCCGGCCAGCATGCTCTCGGCATGGGCCCTGGCGCGAGGCAGCATACGCTTGAAGTAGAAGCGCGCGGTCAGCACCTTGGCGTTGTAGAACATTTCCTCGGTGGTACCCTCAACCATCTTGTCCAGGGCAACCTTGGCCATGCGGGCCCACAGGTAGGCAAACACGGCATAGCCGGAATACATCAGGTAGTCCACAGACGCGGCACCGACTTCTTCACGGTTCTTCATGGCCGTCATGCCGATTTTCATGGTCAGATCGCCCCACTCCTTGTTCAGAGCGGACAGCGGCTCCAGGAATTCCTTGAGCTGCTCGTTATCGGCGTTTTCCTTGCAGAACACGTGAACCTGCCTGGTGAAGCCTTTCAGAGACTCGCCCTGGGTCATCAGAACCTTCCGGCCCAGCAGATCCAGCGCCTGGATACCGGTGGTACCCTCGTAGATCATGCCAATCCGGGCATCACGAACGTTCTGCTCCATGCCCCATTCCGAGATGAAGCCGTGGCCACCAAACACCTGCATACCCAGGTTCGCTGCTTCGTAGCCGATTTCTGTCAGGAAGGCCTTGGCGATCGGCGTCAGGAAGCCCAGTGCCTCGTCGGCCGCCTTGCGCTCTTCCTCGGTCTTGCCGCTGTGAACGATATCCGCCTGCTGCGCCGTCAGGTAAATCAGGGCGCGGGCACCTTCGGCAACGGCCTTCTGGGTCAGCAACATGCGGCGCACGTCCGGGTGGACGATGATCGGGTCGGCAATGCCCTCAGGGTTCTTCGGGCCGCTCAGCGAGCGCATGGCGAGGCGATCCTTGGCATACGCCAGGGAACCCTGGAACCCAAGTTCCGCAGCACCCAGGCCCTGAATGGCCGTGCCGATACGAGCGGTGTTCATAAAGGTGAACATGCAGTTCAGGCCCTTGTTCTCCGGCCCGATCAGCCAGCCCCTGGCACCATCGAAGTTCATCACGCAGGTGGCGTTGCCGTGGATACCCATCTTGTGTTCGATGGAGCCACAGGAAACCGCGTTACGCTCGCCGGAGGAACCGTCTTCGTTCGGCAGGTTCTTGGGCACAATGAACAGGGAAATACCCTTGGTGCCTTCCGGAGCGCCCGGCAGACGTGCCAGAACGATGTGAACAATGTTCTCCGCCATGTCGTGCTCGCCGGCCGAGATGAAAATCTTGGTGCCGGTGATGGCGTAGGTGCCGTCGGCGTTCGGCTCGGCCTTGGTACGCAGGGTGCCCAGATCAGAGCCACAGTGAGGCTCGGTCAGGCACATGGTGCCGGTCCACTCACCACTGATCAGCCTGGTGAGATACGACTGCTTCTGTTCTTCGGTGCCATGGGCTTCGATGGTATTGGTCGCACCGTGGCTCAGACCGGGGTACATGCCGAACGACCAGTTGGCGGTTCCCACCATCTCACTGATGACCAGCCCCAGGGAGTGCGGCAGGCCCTGGCCACCGTAGTTGGGATCGGCCGTCATCGACGGCCAGCCGCCCTCAACGTACTGCTGATAGGCTTCCTTGAAGCCGGTCGGCGTCTTGACGCCGTCTTCACTCCAGGTACAACCTTCCTGATCACCAACCTGGTTCAGCGGCGACAACACCTGCTCACAGAACTTGGCGCCTTCCGCGATAATGGCATCCACCATGTCCGGAGTTGCATCTTCGGCGCCCTCCAGTTTGGCGTAGTGTTGCTCACTGTCCAGCAGCTCATTCATTACGAATTTGATGTCACGCAGGGGCGCTTTGTATTCAGGCATGGAATCCACCTCGGTTTTCGGTCTCAGCTGAATCAGGTTTGACAGCTTGTGGCCTTGGGTTTGCTCAGACACCACAACGCACACGTTGCGGTCTTAATTAAACACTTGTTTGAAACATACGTTTACAAGCACAGAATTGTCAATAGCCCGATGCAAAAATTGTGTTGCCAACGGTCACAGGAACACGCGCCATAACCGCGTCCGCCGCGACGGCAGACTGCCAGCAGGCAGGAAAATCAAGCGGGTAAAAGGAGTTGGGAACGTCAGTCAGACAAGGAAAAATCGAGACTGGGTAAGAAAAAAGACAAGCGCGTTCATGGCCCGGACTCAGGCCATCACATCCAGCAGGGTTCCGAGCGTTTCGTCCGCCGTTTTCACCACCTGCGCGGAGGCTTCCACGCTACGCTCGTACAGTTTGAGGTCGACCATGGGCTCGATCAGACCGCCCGCACCTTCTGCGGTGCCCTGAGGGCCGTCCACACCACCACGGGCAATACGGCGGGCGGCATTCTCCATGCCGGCCATGCCGTCCTGCATACCCTGAATACCAATTGCGAGCGTGTTATTGATCATGACCACAGCTTCCGATGACCATTAATTGACACCAGTAAGCCATATTTCTGTTCAATTTTCAAACAGTGCATCAATCGTGATGTGTTCAGCCAGCGTCGCAGGCGTAGCCTGCTCCAGCCAGGGCAAAACCCCCAGGCACGGGGCATCCATGTGACCAAGCAGATACTCCAGGGTATCCTGCTCACAGCTCATCGTCTCTGGCTCTGGACGATTGGCGACCCAGCCGGCAACCGTCAGGCCGTCATTGCGAATGGCCTCCGCGGTCAACAGCGCATGGTTGATGCAGCCCAGTTTCAGCGACACAACCACAATGACCGGAACCCCAAGCGCCCCGGGCACCGCGGCGTAGGTTTCCCGGTCATTCAACGGCACTCGCCAGCCGCCGGCGCCTTCGATCAGCATCAAATCTCCCGGGCGGGTCTGCATGCCCCGGCAAAACCCTGTCAGTCGCTGGGCCGAGAGGCTCCACCCGGCCCGGGCGGCGGCAACATGAGGAGCGATCGCCGGCTCCAGTGCCACCGGGTTGATGGCATCGTACGACAGCGACTCCGTGGCGGCGGCCTGCAGGATCAGGGCGTCATCGTTGCGCAGCCCTTCCGGTGTTACCTCACACCCCGAAGCAATGGGCTTCATGGCCAGTGTGCGCTTACCAGCGATTCTGGCAGCTTCCAGGATCGCGGCGGAGACCAGAGTCTTGCCTACACCCGTATCCGTACCGGTAATAAAATAGGTTTTCTTCGCCACACACATCTCCGATTCCGGGGTCAGAATTCAGGTTAAGGGTTTCTGCCAGTCAATCCAGGCAGCCTGGTAACTGGCTGTCACACCGCCGCCAGCCGCCTCAGGATAGGCCCGGCACATGGCCCGCACACGCCCGGGCGCCGTTGCGGCCAGGCGCCGGCCACCGCCCTTGAATCCGGCCCCCAGGTGCTTGAGTTCCGCCGCCAGCGCCAAAGGTGACAGGT
>CBIHLH010000104.1:0-12898 GCA_966210405.1 uncultured Marinobacter sp. | reverse complement strand
CCCGGGTTGAAGCCATCCTTCGGGGTGAAACACCGGCGGAAGCGCCGCCTGCCCTGACGGAGGCACTTGCCGACGAGGAAGAGGGCGACCTGATCGGCATCTTCCTCGACGAAGGCCTGGAGATTCACGAGGCCATTGGCGAGTGCCTGGCACAGTGGCAGGAGGAGCCGGACGAACTCACCGGGGTGACCCAGCTTCAGCAGGAACTGCATACCCTGAAAGGCGGAGCCCGACTGTCCGATATGGACCCGGTCGCCGATCTCGCGGAAGCCTGGTCCGATGCCCTGGACCCGCTGATTGCCGGTGCCAGCAACCAGAAAAAGCTGCTTGAACTCAGCCACCAGGCGCTGGCGTCGCTCAAAGACATGCTCAACAAGCTGGAAGAAGGGCGCAAGCCGGACGCCAATGATGGCCTCATTGACGCACTGCGGACCGCCCACCAGAACGCCGAGGCTGAAAACGAGGCGCAGCAACCGACCACGGACGAAACTGCCCCGGAAGATGTGGATCCGGAAGTGCTCGAGATCTTCCTGGAGGAAGCCGGCGAGATCATGGACCAGTTGGAGCACCTGCTCGACGACTGGCGCAAGGACCCGGCCAATCATCATTTCAACCAGGAAGCCCAGCGCGCCCTGCACACCCTCAAGGGCGGCGCACGCCTGTCGCAGCTGAAACAACTGGGTGACCATGCCCACGCGCTGGAAACCCGCCTGATCGACCTGGGCGGCAACGCCCCGGACGACAGCCAGTGGCAAGCCATTACCCAGGATCACGATGCCATCATCGCCCTGGTGGCGGGGATCCGCGAACGCTTCCAGGGTGGGGCGGCAACACCGGAGCCTGCCGTGGCACCGGAGCCGAAGGCACCGGCCGAACCGGCACCGGTGGCCAAGGCACCGTCGGCACCGGAACCAAAACCGGCCAAGGCCCCCGCCAAGACGCCGAAGCAGCCCCGCAACAAGGCGGCGGAGGCCCAGCGGGCGGCTCAGGAAACCATCCGGGTCTCAGCCCCGCTGCTGGACGAACTGGTTAACCTGGCGGGCGAAACCAGTATCACCCGTGGCCGGCTGGAGCAACAGACCAGCGATTTCGGCCACACCCTGGACGAAATGGCCGCGACCATCGAGCGGCTGCGTGAGCAGTTGCGCCGGATGGAGATCGAAACCGAGGCCCAGATCCTGTTCAGTGCCGAGAAGGAGCACGGCCCGGATTACGGCGACGACTTCGACCCCCTGGAGATGGACCGTTACTCCTCCATCCAGCAGCTTTCCCGGGCTCTTACCGAGTCGTCCTCGGATTTGATCGACCTGCGGGAAACCCTGTCCGACCGGGTTCGCGACACAGAAACCCTGCTGGTCCAGCAGTCCCGTATCAATACGGAACTGCAGGAAGGTCTGATGAAGACCCGGATGATCCCGTTTGCCTCCATGGTGCCGCGCCTGCGGCGGATCGTTCGCCAGATCAGCGGCGAGCTGGGCAAGAAAGTAGAGTTTGATGTCCGCAACGCCGAAGGCGAGATGGACCGCAATATCCTCGAACGGATGATCGCACCGCTGGAGCACATGCTCCGGAATGCCCTGGACCACGGTATCGAGAAGCCCGCCGATCGCAAGAAGTCGGGTAAGCCGGAAACCGGCGAAGTCATCCTGTCGCTGACCCGCGAAGGCGGCGACGTGGTACTGCGCATGATGGACGACGGCGCCGGCATCCCGTCCTCGGTGATCCGCGACAAGGCCATCCGTCAGGGCATGTTGCGGGAGGATGAAGACCTGTCCGAGCGCGAAATCCTGCAGTTTATCCTGCAGCCCGGCTTCTCCACCGCGCAGCAGGTCACCCAGATTTCCGGCCGGGGTGTCGGCATGGACGTGGTGGCCAGCGAGATCAAGCAACTCGGCGGCAGCCTGGATATCGACTCCGCGGTCGGCCGTGGCACCACGTTCACCGTGCGCCTGCCCTTCACCGTCTCGGTAAACCGTGCGCTGATGGTGTCGACCGGCGAAGATTTCTACGCCATCCCGCTAAACACCATCGAAGGTATTGTCCGGGTCAGTACCTACGAGCTGGAGGAATACTACAAACCGGAAGCGCCGCTGTACGAATACGCCGGCCAGGAATACCGGCTGCAGTATCTCGGCAGCCTGCTGAACAGCGATCATCATCCCAAGCTCCAGGGCCAGGCCCTGCCCTTGCCGGTGATCCTCGTCCGTGGTGCGGAACAGCCCATGGCGTTGCAGGTGGACAACCTGATGGGCAGCCGGGAAATCGTGGTGAAATCACTCGGGCCCCAGTTCAGTACGGTTCGGGGCGTGTCCGGCGCCACCATCCTGGGCGATGGTAACGTGGTGGTGATTCTCGATCTGCCGGCCATGATCCGCTCCGACATCCTGTCGGAACGCCAGCGCCTGGCCAACCTGGAAAAAGCCCGGGAATCGGCCCGTTACGAGGAGAGAGCCACGGTGGTCATGGTGGTCGACGACTCGGTTACCGTGCGCAAGGTGACCTCGCGCCTGCTGGAACGTAACGGCATGGAGGTCATCACCGCCAAGGACGGGCTGGACGCGGTCGCGCAGTTGCAGGATCACAAACCGGACATCATCCTGCTGGACATCGAGATGCCGCGGATGGACGGCTTCGAGGTTGCCAGCTTCGTGCGCCACGATGACAACCTGCGGGAGACGCCGATCTGCATGATTACCTCCCGTACCGGTGAAAAGCACCGCGAACGGGCCCTGTCCATCGGCGTGAACGAGTATCTCGGCAAGCCATTCCAGGAGACCGATCTGCTTGAGACCATCGCGCGGCTGACCGGTAGTCAGTGATGACCGGCCAGGGTGGCCGGCCCAGGGTCGGGATTGTCTCGGACGTGGTCCTGCAGCGCCATCGCCTGCAGGCCGCAACGGGCAAGTTCGGCCTTGAGACCTGCTTCTCCGGCAACCCTGAGCGCCTGCTGGGTTACCCGGAGGTTCCGGATGCCAGCCTCTGGCTGATCACCCTGGAAGACGAAGCCGACCATCCGGCCCTGTTTGACCACCTGCTGGAACAGACCGATTCACCGGTACTGTTCGGGCTGGACCAGGCCCCCAAGCCCGGCACGACCGAGTACTTTCGGTGGGAACGCAGGTTGCTGGGGAAGCTGGAGCAACAGCTGGGGAAACTGGAGCAGCTGGATTCCGAATCCAGTCTCGCCCAACTGGATGAAACACCACCGACCACCCCGGTCACGCCGACGTTGTCCCAATGGATTTCCCCGGCACTGCCCGGCTCCGTGGCAGAGGACGTCTGGATCCTGGGCGCGTCGCTCGGGGGCCCGGCGGCGGTCAAAATTTTTCTGGACAACCTGCCCCCGGGCCTGCCCGTCGGCTTCATCTACGCCCAGCACATTGACGGTAACTTCACCGAGGTACTGACCCGGGTGCTCGGCCGCCATGCCCACTACCAGCTCAAGCGTGCCGAGGAAGACTACCAGGTTCGCAACGGCGATGTGGTGCTGCTGCCGGTTGAGCGCGAATGGCGGTTCAACGAGGCCGGTGCGCTGACCGAGGCATCCACACCCTGGCCGGGGCCCTACGGCCCGTCCATCGACCAGGTTCTGCTGAACGTTGCCGACCATTACGGCCCCCGCTGTCATGCTATCCTGTTTTCCGGCATGGGGAACGACGGCGCCATCGCCGCACCCCTGCTCAAGGCGTATGGCAGCCGGATCTGGGTTCAGGAAAGCACCAGCTGCGGCAACAGCTCAATGCCGGATTCGGTGGCCGCAACCGGCTGCTCCACATTCAGCGGCACGCCGCAGCAGCTGGCCCGGGAACTGGTCAAGACCATCGAAGAATCCTGCCTGCTCAAGGGCCGGCAGAAACGGGACTCCGCCTGAGGACATATGCAATGAACGACAAAAGCCAGACGCTCTCCTGCGTTATGATTCCCATGAACGGGCGGCAACTACTACTGCCGAACGTTTCCATTGCCGAGGTGGTGGACTACGCCAGCGCCGACGCCGACGGACATTCGCCGGACTGGCTGGTGGGGTTCCTGGACTGGCGGGGCCAGAACCTGCCCGTGATCTCCTACGATGCCGCCAACGGCGGCAGCCTGACCGTGCCCGGCGACAACCGGGGGCGGATCGTGGTGCTCAACACCATCGGTGAGCATCATAACCAGGTGCCCTTCATGGCGCTGGTAACCCAGGGTATTCCCAGCCAGGCCCGCCTGACCGAAGACCAGATCCGCAAGCTGGATGGCGAATCCGGCCCTGCGGATCTCATGGAAGTTGAGGTAGAAGGCGATGTTGCCTGGATTCCCAACCTCGAATACCTGGAATCCCTGGCACAACAGGCACGCCATTGAGTGCTTCCGGCCCGGGCACTGGCAGACATGGCAATCGATTTTCCAGAAATGTTATAATGTTTCAAATTTCACTGGAATCCGAGTGCCATGCCTGCCCGCGCCCTGCCTTATCGTCCCCATAATCACGCCGCCTGCGTGCACCAGGCGCTGGCCGATGCCCGCGCCATCTGCCAGCAACATCAGGCCCGTCTGACACCCACCCGGGAACGGGTGCTGGAACTGATCTGGCAATCCCACAAGCCGTTGGGCGCCTACGATGTTCTGGCGGCACTCACCGCCGACGGCCACACGGCGGCGCCGCCCACGGTCTACCGGGCGCTGGATTTTTTGCAACAATACGGACTGGTGCACCGTATTGCCTCCCTGAACGCCTTCATCGGATGCCCCCACGCCGGTCAGAGCCACACCGGCATGTTCCTGATCTGCCAGAGTTGCGGCAATGTCCTGGAGCTGACCGCCCCGGCGGTCTCGACGGCCATCCACACGGCGGCCGCTGCCGAAACGTTCCGGGCCGACAGCGTGACCCTGGAAATTGCCGGGCTCTGCCCCCGGTGCCAGCCGGAGCCGGCCCATGGCTGAGTCACTGGTGACCCTTGAGAATCTGAGCGTCCGATTCGATGGCCGACCGGTGGTGGACCAGGTCAACCTGGCCGTGCGCCGGGGGGACATCATCACCATTATCGGGCCCAACGGCGCCGGCAAGACCACGCTGATCAAAACGATTCTCGGCATCCAGAAAGCCAGCGAGGGGCAGGTAAAACTGGCGCGTCACCTGGTGCTCGGTTATGTGCCCCAGCACCTGAGCCTGGAGTCGACTCTGCCGCTGGATGTCCGGCGCTTCATGCGGCTCAGCGGTCAGCCGTCCGGTGTCTGCGAGACGGCACTGGCAAGGACCGGGGTCGACCACCTGATCAACGCCTCGGTGCACCATCTGTCCGGAGGCGAAAAACAGCGGCTCCTGTTGGCCAGGGCCCTGGCCCGGAAGCCCGACCTGCTGGTACTCGACGAGCCCGCCCAGGGCGTCGACATCAACGGTCAGGCAGCCCTGTACGATCTCATCCGCCAGCTGCGGGATGAACTCAATTGCGGTGTGATCATGATTTCCCACGACCTGCACCTGGTGATGGCGGCCACCGACAAGGTGATTTGCCTGAACCAGCACATCTGCTGCAGCGGCTACCCCGCCGACATTTCCCACGACCCGGCGTTTATCGAGACCTTTGGCCGGCCGGTTGCCGACTCCCTCGCGGTGTATCACCACCATCACAACCACCGGCATGACCTGCACGGCGACGTGGTCGATGGCGGCCATGGCGACGCCCCTGGTCACGGGCATGGCGATCATGAGGGGTGTAACCATGCCCATTCTTGACGCTGTCCTGGACGACTTTTTCTGGCGCGCACTGATCGGCGGCCTTGGCGTGGCCCTGGTCGCCGGGCCTCTGGGCTGCTTCGTGGTCTGGCGCCGCATGGCCTATTTCGGCGATACCCTGGCCCACTCCGCCCTGCTGGGCATCACCCTGAGCTTCCTGATCAGCGTGCCGCTGAACGTCGGCGTGATCGTCATTTGCGTGGTGCTCGCGGTGGCGCTGATGGTGTTCGCCCGCAGCCGGACCCTGGCCACCGACACGGTGCTGGGTATCCTGTCCCACAGCGCCCTGGCCATTGGCCTGGTGACACTCAGCTTCATGCCCGACGTGCGGGTGGACCTCACCGGCCTGCTGTTCGGCGACCTGCTCGCCATGAACAGGAATGACCTGATCTGGATCTACGGCGGCGCCGTGCTGATTCTCGCGCTGCTTGCCACGCTCTGGCGGGGCCTGCTGATGAGCACCATCCACGAGGAACTGGCCCGGGTGGAGGGCATTCCGGTGGAGCGCCTGAGGCTGGTATTGATGCTGATGTTGTCTCTGGTGATCGCGGTGGCCATGAAAATGGTCGGCGTGCTGCTGATCACCGCGCTGCTGATCATTCCGGCGGCCACCGCCCGCCGACTGGCCCGCACCCCGGAACAGATGGTCTTTCTCGCCATGGGGTTCGGGTTTGTCGCGGTCAGTGGCGGCCTGAGTCTGTCCTGGACCCTGGACTCGCCCGCCGGGCCTTCGGTGGTGGTCACCGCCTTCCTGACCTTCCTGCTGGTATACGGAGGAACCAGCGGCGCACGGGCCTGAGCGTTTCCCCCGGTGGATTCCTGGACTAGAGTGAAGAGACATCGATACCCGACTTCCCCGGGTATCCATTGACCGCCCTCGTGGGGTTCAGGCATGGACAGCACCGAATCATATCGTGATCGCAGCCAACGGGTATGGCCCGGGCTGTGGATCCCGCTGGCGATACTCCTGGCGGGCGTCATCGCCACCGGCCTGACCGCCAGCCTGGAGGCACGGCGGGCCCAGGCACTGGCAGATGCCCGTTACCAGGCCCACCATCAGGCACTGGTCAATCATCTTCTGATCCATGCCTGGGGCCTGCCGGCCGGCGCCATTGCCAGCGATGCAGACACCACCGCCTGGCTGCAATCCCTGTTCAGCGATACCGTGCCCAGCTTCCTGGGCCTGCGTATCGACACCCTGGAGCGTCACACCAAAAGCCCGCTGCTGGAGATCCAGGTGGGCGCGGAACTGGATCCGAGTCGGGCCCTTCGCACCGAGATCTCACCCGGAGAGCAGCACTGGATGCTCACCACGGTGCCGTTGCCCTCGCCCCTGGAACGGGCCGCACGCCAGAGCCAGCGCACTATCTGGGTGACCGGTGTGGCAATGACCCTGATCGCCGTGCTACTGACACTGACGCTCTGCCGGCGGCTCCATCACCAGCGTACGCAACTGAATACAGCCGCCCATCAGGCAACGGGCGCAGACCATCAGATCATCAACCTGCAAGTGGAGAAAGCCATATTGCGGCAGGCGCTGAACGACAGCGAGCAGCGCAGCCGGGATCTGGTGGCCCTGTCCGGCTCGATTGTCTGCGAACTGGATGAAACCGGCACCATCGGTTTCATGTCGCCCCAGATTGCCGAGCTGATCGACCACGCACCGTCGGACCTCACCGGCCGGCCCTTTGAAGACCTGATCGCGGCGTCCTACCGGGACAATTACCGGTTAACCCTGACGGCGGCGCGCAAGGAAGGGCGCATTGAACGCATCGATCTGCCCTTACAACATCGGGACAACGAGCACGAGGTTGCGGTTGTCCTTCGGGTCAGGGCCCTTAAGGATCCGGTTCACGGGCTTGCCGGCTTCCGTCTCAGCGCCCAGCCCCTGCCGGGAATGCCATACCGCTGATCCTGAGGCAGACCGGTTCCGGTTCCGGCACCGCCGCGCCCCGGCCTCAGAGTGGCCGGACAACGTCGGCGAGGCGCCCGGTTTCCAGCAATTCCAGAAACTCATCCCCCAGCCGGTCGCTTTCGGCGACCGCCCGACACCAGGCCCGTTCGCGACCGGCATCGTCGCCCACGTAGTGCTCAAAGTCCTTGCGATCCGGGAGTTTCCGGTTCGGAAGCGTGGCCAGGTATTCCCGGGACGGCGCAACCAGCAAAACATCCTGCAGCCGCGTGACATCGCCCCGGCGCCAGGGCAGGGACTTGTCGAACCAGCCCGGCACCACTTTGTCCGTGAAGTGGGGATAGAGCACGACCCCAGGCTGCTCATAGGGCAGATCCAGGTGATAGTCCAGCAGCCCCCCGTCCCGGTAGACACCGTCGGGGCACCGGGAATATCGCGCACGCCGGACATGATCATCGGAATGGAGGCCGAGGCCAGCAGCGCCGGTAGCAGGTTGTCCCGGCTCAGGGCCACTTCGTGGCTGGGAAAGTCAATCAGGCGGGAGACCGGCGTCTTCAGCCGGACATCGTGGATGATGCCTCGCTCCATGAATCGGCCCAGGTGCCGGCGACTGACCATATTGGCGCTGATCGCGCGCATCAGACCCAAACTCAGGCGGCCCCTGGAATCGTGTTCGAGCATGCCGCGGCTGCGCACGACCACCACGTTCAGGCGATACCAGGGATGATTGAGAATGTCCTCTTCCCGCCCGCCCAGCAAGGTTTCCAGGAACAGCACACTCTTGCGGCTCACCTCGGCGGCGCTGACACCCTTGGCAAACCGCTGGCAAGTATAGAGATCCGCCAGCTTCGCGAGTTGGGCGCGAGGATTGTCAGAGGAGGCCACGGCGGCGAACCGCCAACTGCCAATCGAGGAACCAATCAGCGAACGTTCCTGGGTTACCCGGGGCAACCAGTCGCCGAAAATCGCCTTGTCGAGGCCGCTGATGCCCAACGCTTTCGGGCCGCCGGCAGCCCCCGGAATCACATGAACGTCGTCCGGGGTCAACGGCTTGTCTTTCAGTCGCTGGAGGGCCCGACGGCCCGCGCGGATGGTCAGTGCCGGGGCACCGGTGTGAATTGCAGTCATAACAGGTTCCCTGTCCTGGCTCCTTGTCGTCATGTCGCGAAGTTTAACGAAGTGCAGGTAGGCGGGCCAACTGAACAAAACGAATCGTAACCATAAGCGTCGCTATCTGCTCCACGGGCCAAAACCCGTGCTAGACTCAAACCTGGGCCCGACACAGGAAGCGGGCCACGAATCTTCAAACAGCAGGAGTAGGCTGTGAACCTTCTTGCCCCACCGAATTCCCTGGCCTCAACCCCGACCCTCGCGGTACTCGGATTCCAGCGGCAGTTGGTCTATCACCTCCATTTCTGGGCCTTTATTGCCGTGGCCCCGCTGGTCATGGTGCAGTGGAAGCAGAATCATTATCTGCTCTCCGGCTTGTTGATCCTGTTCTGCCTGAATGCCCTGCTGGTCATTGCCTTCCTCCGTCTGCGAGGCGGCTATTTTCTCAAGGGGCGGCTGTTTCCCCTTCTGGCAGTGGTATGCGCCGCCTACTCAACCGCTATCAACGGCCACGCGGGCCTGTACTGGGCCTATCCGGCGGCCACCGCCCTGTTCTTCCTGCTACCGCTGCGGGAAGCCATCGGCTGCAATATCGTTTTTGTCACTATCATGGCGGTGGTGTCGTTCATCAAGTTTCCGGAAGCGGATTTCTGGCGCATCACCTTTTCGCTGGGGCTCACCTGCCTGTTTGCCATGATCTTTGCGTGGCTGGTGGGCAAGCTCCAGGAAGAACTGACTCGCCTGGCGACCACCGATCCGCTGACCGGGTGCCTGAATCGCTCGCAACTGGCGGATGTCCTTAACAGTCAGATTCAGATGCGGGAGCGTTATGAGCGGGTCTCCAGCCTGATCCTCATCGATCTGGATTACTTCAAGACCATCAACGACCAATGGGGCCACCTGGCCGGAGACAGTGTTCTGAGAGAGCTCTGCCTTCGATTGCGTAAACGGCTGCGGGAAAGCGATCAGCTGTTCCGGATCGGCGGCGAGGAATTCATGGTGGTGTTACCCGAGACCCGCCAGAAAGACGCCGATGTGCTGGCCCACCAGCTGTTGACCAGCATCAGCGCCCGACCCTTTATGGATGACATCAAGGTAACCGCCAGCGCCAGCGTCGCCGAAGTCAGCAAGGGTGAAACCTGGTCGGTCTGGCTCAACCGGGCCGATCAGTCCCTGTACGAGGCCAAATCCCTGGGCCGCAACCAGGTTGTCAATGCGGCTCGCCCGACCCCGGACAGCAGCACGGACACAGACGAAACATCAACACAGGCCACCGGCTGAACCGCCACCGGCTCAGCCTCCCTGCCGGAAGTCCCGATAGGCACTGAAAACGTCCCAGGGGCTCTCGAAATGCGGGTAATGGCCAACGTTCCGAAGGCTGACCACATCGGCGCCGGGAACCAGCTCCCGGTAGCGGCGGGCCATGGCCGCACCGGACACCGGGTCCGCCGTGCCCGACATCAGCCGGAGTGGCTGATGGGCGTTCTGTAACGCCCCCACCCAGCGATTCCGATGGCAACGGCGCTCTTCCATGAACTGGATCAGGCGATGGAGTATGCCGCGGCCATTGTTGTAGGTCAGCAGGTACCAGAAATCATCCATGTCCTGGTGATCCGGAGGGTTCTGGCTGCCAAACAGGCGCCGGAAGTTCCGTTCGAAACTGCCACGGGTCAGGCCACGGCTGATCAGGCCACCCAGAGGGCTTCGCAGCAGCTTCTGAATCAGCAGCGGGTTGTGTACTTCGGGAAACAGGGCACCGTTGAGAAAGCAACCACTGGCAAGCCGGAACGGCAGCGTCCCCTCCTGGTCGCGGGCCAGTAATTCCTGGGCAACGCTGCAGCCGTAATCGTGCGCCAGGAAATGCACCGAGCTCAGCCCCAGGCCCGCAACCCAGCCCTGAATGAGATCCGCCTGGTCTTCAATGCTGTAGGGGTAGTCCGATGGCTTGTCCGAAAATCCGAAACCCAGCATGTCCAGGGCAAGCAGGTTGTGCCGGGGCGCCAGCATGGGCCAGAGCCGGCTCCAGTCCCAACTGGCGGTCGGGAAACCATGAATCAGGACCAGGGGTTCGCCCTCGCCAGCCATGCGGCTGAAAATGGCATGCCCCTCGTAACTGAACCATTTCCCGCGCTGTTGCCACCCGTCCAGGGTGGGCAACTCGTGCTGAGCCTCCGCGACACGACCGACGCGGGGTATCACCTGTTCCATGAGCTGTCCCCGGAGCATTGTCAGAGCCTGAAACTGTAGAACAATCCGGGCCACCCTGCCATAGCCCGGGCGCGGATACCGATGGACGGTAACGCCCTGGTGGTCTTTTCCGGGCCGGCGCCCGTAAAGCATAGAGATGACGGGCAAATTGCCTTAAGCTTTGGCCCACGACTGACACTGCAAAACCGGATACGACTATGACCAAACTCCTTGAAGACCTGTCTGGCCACTACCGCGCCATCATCAACGGGCTGGGCGAAGACACCAGCCGTGAAGGTCTGCAAGACACCCCCATGCGTGCGGCCAAGGCCATGCAGTTCCTGACCCGGGGTTACCAGCAGAATCTCGGCGATCTGGTCAACAATGCGGTGTTCGACTCCGCCATGGACGAGATGGTGGTGGTTCAGGACATCGAGCTGTACAGCATGTGCGAGCATCACATGTTGCCGTTTATCGGCAAATGCCATATCGCCTATCTGCCCCAGGGCCGGGTTCTGGGACTGTCCAAGTTCGCCCGTATCGTCGACATGTACGCGCGCCGCCTGCAGATCCAGGAGAACCTCACCCGGGAGATTGCCGAAGCCATTGAGAGCGTGACCAGTGCCAAGGGCGTTGCCGTGGTTATCGAAGCCCAGCATATGTGCATGATGATGCGGGGCGTCGAAAAGCAGAACTCGCGCATGAAGACCTCCATGATGCTGGGACAGTTCCGGAAATCCCAGGCCACGCGTACCGAGTTCCTCAATCTGATCAGCAGTGGGCGCTGATCACGGCTGTTCACACGGGGGTTTTATGACAGATGTTATCGGCAACCACCAGGCCAGGGTTCGCATCAAGGACCTGCACCTGCGCGCCTATATCGGTATCAAGGAAGAGGAAATCAATAACCGGCAGGACGTGCTGATCAATGTGTGCCTGACCTACGATGCCACGGACGCGGTCATCCGCAATGAGATTTCAGCGGCGCTGAACTACCGCACCATCACCAAGCAGATCATCCAGCATGTGGACGGCAACCGGTTTGCCCTGTTGGAGCGGCTGACCCACGAAGTGCTCAGCATTGTTATGGAGCATGAGGCTGTGCAGTGGGCCGAGGTGGAAATCGACAAGCCTCACGCGTTACGCTTTGCGGATTCGGTGTCCGTCCGTCTCGAAGCACACCGTTAGCACTCACCTTCCAAGCTACGGTAAAGAGCCATGCCCGTGCATCACCCCGATCAAATCAGGACCCTTCTGGAAACCGTGCGCACCATTGCCCTGGTGGGCGCCAGCGAGAAGCCCCGGCGCCCCTCCCATGAAGTCATGGTTTTCCTTCAGCACCAAGGCTACCGGGTGATCCCGGTGAATCCGCGACTCGCCGGGCAGACGCTGCTCGGCGAAACCGTTCATGCCGACCTGACCTCGCTCCCGGAACCGGTGGACATGGCCGACCTGTTCCTTGCCCCCGCTCGCACCGATGCTGTCATTGACGAAGCCATTGCCCTGAACATTCCGGTGCTCTGGTTGCAGGTGGGGGTCATCAACGAGGCGGGCGCGGCGCGGGCCGAGGCCGCTGGGCTGACGGTGGTGATGGACCGGTGCCCGAAGCAGGAAATACCGAAACTGGGCATCCGGCCCATGGCTTTCAGGGCCTGAATACCATCTAAAACGTGAACAGCGTCACACTTCCGGCAACCCGGTGTTACAGTCTGTCCCGGTCTGCCATAATCGGCTCGAACTCTCTCAAGTCTGGTAGAGCCATGTGGTTCCGACGTAAATCCAGCAAGCCGGCCTCCACCCCCAGTACAGCACCGGATCGCAGCCAGTCACGCAGCACCTCCGGAGTCACGGCCCTGCATCGGGTCCGCCTGCCGGTGGATCTGCTTGAACCGGGCATGCGCATTGTAAAACTTGACCGGCCATGGACCGAGGTGCCCGTGCTGTTCCAGGGTTTTACCCTGTCAGACCAGCAT
>CBIHLH010000103.1:0-12981 GCA_966210405.1 uncultured Marinobacter sp. | reverse complement strand
TGGTGATCGGCGGCAGCTTCGGCGCCGGCAACTACGGCATGTGCGGCCGCGCCTACAGCCCGGACTTCCTGTGGATGTGGCCCAACGCCCGCATCTCCGTGATGGGCGGCGAACAGGCCGCCGGCGTGCTGGCCCAGGTAAAGCGCGAAGGCATGGAACGCAAAGGCCAGCAATGGAGCGCCGAGGAAGAAGCCGAATTCAAACAGCCGGTGATCGACAAATACGAGGAACAGGGCCACCCCTACTACGCCAGCGCCCGCCTGTGGGACGACGGCGTGATCGACCCGGCCCAGACCCGTGAAGTGGTGGCACTCAGCCTGTCCGCCACCCTCAACCGCCCGGCCAAACCGACACGCTTTGGCGTGTTCCGGATGTAATCGAGGAGAACGCCATGACCGAACAGGAAAATGCAGTTCTGCTCAAACGCCGCAGCGACGGCGTGACCGAAGTGGTGCTCAACCGCCCGGACAAACGCAACGCCTTCGACGACGTGATCATTCAGCAACTGATCAAAGCGCTGGAAGACGTGGACGCAGACGACAACACCCACATTGTGATCCTGCGCTCCGAAGGCAAACACTTCTCCGCCGGCGCCGACCTGGGCTGGATGCGTCGCATGGCGGACAACACCCGCCAGGAAAACCTGGACGACTCCCGGGAACTGGCGCGGCTGATGAACGTGCTGAACCACCTGTCCAAGCCGGTGATCGGCCTGATCCAGGGCGCCGCTTTCGGCGGAGCCGTGGGCCTGGCTGCCTGCTGCGATATCGTACTCGCCACCGAGAAAGCCAGCTTCTGCCTGAGTGAAGTGAAACTCGGCCTGATACCCGCCGTCATCAGCCCGTATGTGGTGCGCGCCATCGGCGAACGCCAGGCCCGCCGCTACTTCATCACGGCCGAAGTGTTTTCCGCCCGGGAAGCCGAACACTTCGGCCTGGTGCATGAAGTGTGCGAAGACGTGGGCGCCATGGAACGCCGCTGTGACGAACTGCTCCTGCAGCTCGCCCTGAACGGCCCCGAAGCCATGAAAGCGGCCAAGGACCTGGTATTCGCCGTTAGCCACAAGACGATCGGCAAAGACGTCATCGACGACACCGCACAACGCATCGCGGATATCCGGGTGGGTGCAGAGGGTCAGGAGGGGCTCAGCGCTTTCCTGAACAAGCGCAAGGCCAACTGGGTTCCGGAGGAAGACTAATGTTCAGCAAGATACTCATAGCAAATCGCGGGGAAATCGCCTGCCGGATCATCCAGACCGCCCACCGCATGGGCATTCGCGTGGTCGCCGTGTACTCCGATGCCGACGCCGATGCCCGGCACGTGGCCATGGCCGACGAAGCCTTTCACATCGGCTCGGCCGCCAGCGCCGAGAGCTACCTGCGGGCCGACAAGATCATTGAAGTGGCCAAAGAAAGCGGCGCCCAGGCTATCCATCCCGGCTACGGTTTTCTCTCCGAGAACACCCAGTTCGCCGAGGCCTGCGAAGCCAACAACATTGTCTTCATCGGCCCGCCCTCCTCCGCCATCGCAGCCATGGGCTCCAAATCCGCTGCCAAGGCGATTATGGAGAAAGCCGGCGTGCCGCTGGTGCCCGGTTACCACGGCGACGACCAGTCTCCGGAAACCCTGCGTGCCGAAGCCGAGAAGTGCGGCTTCCCGTTGTTGCTCAAAGCCGTCGCCGGTGGCGGTGGCAAAGGCATGCGCGTGGTCGAGCGCATGAAAGACTTCGACGACGCCCTGGCCGCCGCCAAACGGGAATCGAAGAACGCCTTCGGCAACCCCGACATGCTCATCGAACGCTACCTGACCCAGCCACGGCACGTGGAAATCCAGGTGTTCTGTGATCAGGACGGCAAAGGCGTGTACCTGGCCGAGCGCGACTGCTCCGTGCAGCGCCGCCACCAGAAAGTGCTGGAAGAAGCCCCCGCCCCCGGCCTGAACGAAGACACCCGCAAGGCCATGGGCGAAGCGGCGGTAAAAGCCGCCCAGGCCATCAACTACGTGGGTGCCGGCACCGTGGAATTCCTCTACGACGTGGACGGCTCCTTCTTCTTCATGGAAATGAACACCCGCCTGCAAGTGGAGCACCCGGTGACCGAAATGGTCACCGGCCAGGACCTGGTGGAATGGCAGTTGAAAGTGGCCTGGGGCGACCCGTTGCCGCTGGAACAGTGCCAGGTGAAAACCCGGGGCCACGCCCTGGAAGCGCGCATCTACGCCGAAGACCCGGACCAGGACTTCCTGCCCGCCACCGGCAACCTGCGCTACCTGAGCACGCCGGATGAAAGCGCCCACGTGCGGGTGGACACCGGCGTCACCGAAGGCGACGAGATCAGCATCCACTACGACCCGATGATCGCCAAGCTGATCGTGTGGGACGAAACCCGGGACCAGGCCATCAACCGCATGGTCCAGGCCCTGGAGCACTACCGCATTGCCGGGGTGAAGACCAACATCCGCTTCCTTCATGCCCTGGCCGACGCCCAGCCGTTCCGGGAAGCGGACCTGACCACCGGCTTCATCGAAGACCACCGCGAACTGCTGTTCCCGAAATCGCGCCTGGACACCCACAAAGCCCTGGTACTGGCCGCCGGCTTCGTGCTGGAACAGCGTAAATCCCGGGAAGTGATCAGCACCGACCCCTGGTCGCCGTTCGGCCGCCAGAACAGCTGGCGCATGAACTCCGAATACGCCCAGCCGCTGCAACTGCAGGTGGGCGACGACATCCACGAACTGAAAGTGCTGGAACGGGACGACCGCTACCAGGTGTTCGTAGGCGGCAGTGTGTACAACCTCACCGCCCGGCTGGACGACGACTACCTGCAGGCCGTCATTAACGGCCACCGCATCAGCGTCCACGGCAACCTGCACAACGACCAACTGGTGCTGTTCTACGAGGGTGATACCTTCCAGTGCACCGTGTACAAAGAAAGCTACGGCTTCGAGGACATGGCCGGCGAAGGCAGCCTGGCCGCGCCCATGAACGGTGCCATTGTGGCTGTGCAGGCGAAAGTCGGCGACAAGGTCACCGCTGGCCAGAGCCTGGTGATCATGGAGGCCATGAAGATGGAGCACGCCATCAAGGCCCCCGCCGACGGCGTAGTCACCGACATCTTCTTCGCCGAAGGCGACCAGGTCTCCGAAGGGGCCGAACTGATCGCCATCGAAGTCACCGCAGATGAGGAGGCAAGCTGATGGCCTTTCCCAAACAGGTTCGCCTGGTTGAGATGAGCCCCCGGGACGGCCTCCAGAACGAGCCCGGCCCGGTCATCAAAACCCGCATCAAAACCGGCCTGATCGACCGGCTGGCCGACTGCGGCCTCAATCACATCGAGTCCGCCAGTTTCGTGTCCCCGAAATGGGTGCCACAAATGGGCGACGCCGCCGACGTCATGGCCGGCATCAACCGCAAACCCGGCGTTCGCTACTCCGTACTCACCCCCAACCTCAAGGGCTTTGAAAACGCCCTGGCGGCCGGGGTGGACGAAGTCGCTGTTTTCGGCGCCGCCTCCGAATCCTTCAGCCAGAAAAACATCAACTGCTCCATCGCCGAGAGCCTTGACCGCTTCCTGCCGGTGATGGAAGCGGCCAACAACGCCGGCATCCCGGTACGTGGCTACGTGTCCACCGTGCTCGGCTGCCCCTACGAAGGCGAGATTGCCCCCGAACAGGTGGCCAAAGTTGCCAAAGCTCTCTACGACATGGGCTGCTACGAAGTCTCCCTGGGCGACACCATCGGCGTAGGCACACCGCTGAAAGCCAAACGCATGCTCGAGGCGGTGACAGCCGAAGTACCCATCGAAAAACTGGCCGCCCACTTCCACGACACCTACGGCCAGGCCCTGGCCAACCTCTACGCGGTGCTGGAAGAAGGCGTGGCGGTTATCGACGCCTCCGTCGCCGGCCTCGGCGGCTGCCCCTACGCCAAGGGCGCCTCCGGCAACGTCGCCACCGAGGACGTGCTGTACCTGCTTAACGGCCTCGGTATCCAAACCGGGGTTGACCTGGACAAGCTGGTGGCCACCGGCGACTGGATAAGCGGGCAACTCAAACGCCGCAACGGTTCCAAAGTCGGCCAGGCACTTGGAGGAAACAGCAAATGAACCAGAATAAAAACGTCGTCGCCCTGGACCTCCCTATTCCCGAGATCCGGGACATGCCGGAAGACACCCAGAAGTACTTCCAGATCTGCCAGGAAAAACTCGGCATGATCCCGAACGTACTGACCGCCTACAGCCAGAACCTCAAGCAGCTCGAAGGCTTCACCCGCCTCTACAACGAACTCATGCTGGGTGAAGGCGAACTGAGCAAACTGGAGCGGGAAATGGTTGCCGTGGTGGTGTCCTCGGAGAACAAATGCTTCTACTGCCTGGTTGCCCACGGCGCCGCCGTGCGGGTCCTGAGCGGTGACCCCACCCTGGGCGAACACATGGTGATGAACTATCGCACCGCCAAACTCGACAAGCGCCAGCGGGCCATGCTTGATTTCGCCTCCCTGCTCACCCGCACACCGGCGCTGGTCACTGAAGAACACACCCAGGCCCTGCGGGACGCCGGGCTCAGCGACCGCGCCATCTGGGACCTGAGCAACCTGATTGGCTTCTACAACATGTCCAATCGCGTGGCCATCGCCAGCGATATGCAACCGAACCCGGAATATCACAGCCAGAGTCGCTAGCAGATTCAAACCTGCGCGCCCTCGACGACAACAACGTTTCTAAATACAAAAACAACGGAGGCAGAGATAATGAGCAAAACTCTACCGAGCTACTATCCAAGTTATACGAGCGGCACTTCCGAAGTGCCCCTGCTGGGCATGACCATCGGCAAAATGCTCGACCGCACCGCCGACAAATACCCCAACACCGAAGCCCTGGTGTGCCTGCACCAGGACATCCGCTGGACCTACAAAGAATTCGTTGAAAAGGTCAACGAAGCCGCCCGCGCCTTCCTCGCCATCGGCGTCAAACGCGGCGACCGCGTCGGCATCTGGTCCCCCAACCGCTACGAGTGGACCGTCACCCAGTTCGCCACCGCCAAGGTCGGCGCCATCCTGGTGAACATCAACCCGGCCTACGGCGTGCACGAACTGGACTACGCCCTGAACCTGGCCGGCATCTCCATGCTGGTGAGCGCAGACAGCTTCAAAACCTCCGACTACCGCAAGATGATCTACGACCTGGCCCCGGAACTGAAAGCCAGCACCCCGGGCAAACTGAAAGCGCAGAAGGTACCCGAGCTGCGCGCCGTGGTGAACCTGGACAAAGACAAGCACGACGGCATGTGGACCTGGGCCGAATTCATCGGCTTCGCCGGCGACGCCAGCCAGCAAGAACTGGACAAGGTACAAAGCCAGCTCCAGTTCGATGACCCCATCAACATCCAGTTCACCTCTGGCACCACCGGCAACCCCAAGGGCGCCACCCTCACCCACCACAACATCCTGAACAACGGGTACTTTGTGGCGCAAAGCCAGCTCTTTACCGAGAAAGACCGCCTGGTGATCCCCGTGCCCCTGTACCACTGCTTCGGTATGGTGATGGGCAACCTGGGCTGCATCACCCACGGTTCCACCATGATCTACCCCTCCGAGGGCTTCGAACCGAAAGCCGTGCTGCAAGCGGTACACCAGGAAAAAGCCACCGCCCTCTATGGCGTGCCCACCATGTTCATCGCGGAACTGGGCGACCCGGACTTCGAAAGCTATGACCTCTCGCACCTGCGCACCGGCATCATGGCCGGCTCCATCTGCCCGGCGGAGATCATGAAGAAAGTAAACAGCAAGATGAACATGAAAGAGGTGCAGATTGCCTACGGCATGACCGAAACCAGCCCGGTCTCCACCCAGACCAGCTCCCTCGACCCGTTCGAGAAGCAGGTAACCACCGTGGGCCGCACCCAGCCCCACCTGGAGACCAAGATTGTCGACCCCGCCAACGGCAACGTGGTTCCCCGTGGCGAAATCGGTGAGCTGTGCACCCGTGGCTACAGCGTAATGCTGAAGTACTGGAACAACGAAGAAAAAACCCGCGAAGCCATCGACGACGCCGGCTGGATGCACACCGGCGACCTGGCCACCATGGACGAAGACGGCTACATCCAGATCGTCGGCCGCATCAAAGACATGGTCATCCGCGGCGGCGAAAACATCTACCCGAAAGAAATCGAAGAATTCCTCTACACCCACCCGGCCATTGAGGAAGTACAGGTGACCGGCATCCCCGATGACAAGTACGGCGAAGAACTCATCGCCTGGGTGAAACTGAACCCGGATGCGGACCCGGTGACCGGCGACGAGCTGCGGGAATTCTGCAAGGGCAAGATTGCCCACTTCAAGATCCCGAGGAACTACAAGTTCGTGGATGAATTCCCGATGACCGTCACCGGGAAGATCCAGAAGTTCAAGATGCGGGAGATTTCTATTGAGGAGATGGGGTTGAAGAAGTAAGCGCCTACTCCCCTACACTCCCCCTACTACAGACCCCGGCTTATGTCGGGGTTTGTGCTTTGTGTACTCTGCGTATACGCTTTTGGAGAAACCGGAATCATGCGAAGGGCTGTAGCAGTCTGGAGTTATACGAACCGGTTCGCGGGGATGTTACAGGCCAAGGAGGGCGTATAACTCCGGCGGTAGCCGTGAAGAACTCTGATTACTCTTTGATTTTAATTAGTTTTTTTGGCTGGAAGGGGGCGGCAAAAATTGGAATTATACGAATGCGTGTTATGCCCTCATAGGTCAGGCAACTTAGTATGGAATTGAGCACTTCGGCAGATATGCCCTTTACTCGCGAAGCTGCGCGCAAAATGCTGAGGTGGGGAGCAGAGCCGATAACGTCTCCGTACTCTCACAAGCAAATTGCGGAGTGGTGCGACAGATTTTGGTGCCGATATCTTGATATTGAAGCGGAGCCGGAGATTGAGTCGTTGTTGCCCGTCCTCACTGATGTTGAGACGCAATGGGACCTCTATCTGGCAAATACCTATTCGGCTGAGGAGCTTCGAACGAAAAGTTTCGAGGAAGAGCAAATGCCTACGGAGTGGTTTCGTGATTGGTTGCAGCAATTGGCATAACCGCGTGGCCAACGGGACGCTGCACCGAATGCCAAAACCTACGCTTCGGTTTCAGCATCGGTGACGGCAGGCGTTAAACGGTAGAGTAGCTGACTACTTTCAGTTTTGTAAGTTGTATGAAGGTTTAATCCGCAATGAAGAGGAGACGAGGAAATGGCGTGCAGAATCGGAATTACCACAGATTTAGCTGCTAGAAAAGCATACTGGCAGTCACAACACCCTACTATGAAGGATTGGCAGATACTGGCGGGACCAACAACCAGAGCCGTTGCCCAAGCTACTGAGACGCAATTAGCGGCACAAAATGGTTGCAAGGCGAGCCCAGGAGGCAATGAACCAGATAATGGTTCAAGTCAATGGTATGTATACGGATTCAACTATTGATTGCAACGTCATCGCTTAACAAGTGGCTGTTATCGCCCTTCGGGGCTGGGACGGCCTTTCCGCCGCTACGCGGCTACAAGTCCGCCCCAAAGCCGTGAGTTAAAGGTCAGAGGAAGCTATGAACAATATCTTGGAAATTGATCTCGACAAGAAAATGGAAATTACAATAAAGAACGAGGTCCCTGTTTCCTTGAAAGATCTATCGCTTTCTCTCCTATCGTTCAATCATCAGTTCCATAAATTCGTAGAATCTGAGACTGATCGCGAAACTGACATCGGTTCGGAGCTTCTTATTAGAGAGGTTCGCAAGGGGTCGATCGTAATTGAACTCGTTTCCCAGGTCGCACCGATCGTACCGCTACTCTGGAACGGGGGAGCCTTATCGCAGTGGTCGGGAGTTGTTCAAGGCGTCTGTAATTGGTTGTTAGGTAAAATCGAGGCGCCTCCAAAGGAAATGACCAAACAAGACCTTCAAGAGTGGAATAGGTTCGTCGAGCCTGTTGCAAAAGATCACGGCTCCCAGATGAATATTAATGTTTCCGATGGTGGCACTGTAATCAACAATTTCACCATTAACTCTACAGAAGCCAACGCAATTCAAAACGAAATCAGCCGCAAGATTGAACAGCTAGATGAGCCTGAAGATCATATACACAGACGAAAGATCATGTACTGGTATCAAGCAAAGTTTGACCCCGACTCAGAAACGGGCAATCGAGCTATCATTGACGATCTTTCGAAGAAGAGCATGAAAGTAATATTCGAAAATAATGCTGTGAAAGAAGCCATGCTTCATCCGTCTGAGAAATTCAAAAAGCAGTGGCACGAGTTGGCGTATGTCGTAGATGTTGAAGTTGAAACGGTCCGGGGTGTTCCGAAAATGTATAAGGTTTTGAGGTATTACCCTGAATACACCTTCGACCCTGAAGAGGAATGACCTTTAACAATTGCAGTCAAGGGATTTTCCTGACGCGCACTCCCCTGCTGCAAGCGTTAAATTCCCAAGGAGTAAACATGAAACATTGGTCGGTTTTGTTGGCATTGCTTTTCTTTAGCGCTGCGGCGCAGGCCAGTATTGAGAAGGAAATCGCTAAATGTGCAGTTAAATCCGGTGATCTAGACCGTCTATCTTGTTACGACAATTTGGCAACACAGCAGGGATTGGCAGGTCCACAGGATGAACCGGCGAAAATATCAGGCAAGGGAAATTGGCAGGTATCTGTAAAGACTAACCCCGTTGATGACTCCAAGACAGTGGTTCTGGCGCTTAGAGCAGATAGTGGTAAATCTAAATGGGGAAAGCCCGTTACCCTGATCGCTCGATGCAAGAGCAACACAACAGAACTCTACATAAGTTGGAACGATTACCTCGGTAGAAATGCAGAAGTCCTAACTCGGGTTGGCTCTCAGGATGCTGTCACGAAAGATTGGAGCCTATCAACCGACAGTCAGGCTACGTTCCATCCCAGAGGCACAATTAGCTTCATCAAAAATATGTTAGAGACTGATAAACTTGTTACGCAAATCACGCCTTACAACGAGAGTCCAGTTACCGCCATCTTTGATACCTCAGGATTGGAAAATGCAATTAAGCCACTACGCGAAACCTGTAACTGGTGACTAGAAAAAATTTAACCAGTGCAGGCACAGCAATGCCCATTGCATTGCGCCTTCGGCTCTATTTCGTGGGCCCGCATGCTGCAGGTATTAAACATATAGAGAAATCGGCATGATGGATTGGCTTCAACAAAATTTGCTAGCTGTTTATGGTGCAGTTGTTGGAACTATTGCACTGATTCTCAATTTTGGTCGGTTTTGGCTGGTGCTACAAAGGGGGAAGCGAAAGCTTAGAGTTGAAGCAAATATTTCTGACAGAGCGCAAGCACAGCTTGATGAGCTTGCGAAGCCTCAGCTACCTTTTACTCAAGGCACCTTGATCGGCCCTATATTCGATGTAGCTGTAATAAATTGCAGTCATGTCCACATGCACGTTCAGAGCGCTGGAATAATCGTTCGAACGAAAAATGGCAAAGAAAAAATTGAGTCATTAATCAGAAATGGAAGTCAGGGCTGGCTTTCTAAACTGAGTAAAGCTGGTGGGCATGACCTTCCAGCCGGTGCCCGTCATACGTTTCATGTCTGGTTCAGCAGGGAGGAATCAACGATTCCTGAAGTTGTTGGATGCTACGTAACGGATCAGTTGGGGAAAGAGTATCACGGCAAGATTTCGTCTAATGAGATTACGCTGACTTTTCCAAACAATCCGGACAAATTTAACATGTAGTTGTGTAACCATTCCCTAAAATCGGTGCATGCGTTATTGGAGCTCCCATCCTAATCTTTGACCGAGAACCGGGACAGATTTATTTTCTGGATTTATTTTCTGCATTAATCGCTAAGGATTAGTTGAGGATATGGCATCTGGGGTCGCGAATAAGTTAACGGGACAAGTTGGGGAGCATCTAGTATCAGCGGTCTTGGGTACGCTGGGTTACTACGCCTCTCCGTACTCTGGAAATGTCCCAGGCTTTGACGTCACCGCTGTCCATTCCGACTCTCTCAAATCCTTTCCCGTTCAGGTAAAAACCAGTACCAAGGGTGCTCTGGTTCAATCCACAATCGACAAATGGTGCAATCATAGTATTGGTGAAGACAACCGCCAATCTATCGGTACCGAAAAAACGCTAAAGCATCCGAACTTGATTTGGATTTTGGTACGGTTGAGCAACGCAGGGATAAGCGAAGCCAGGTTTTTTATCTGCACTGAGGCAGATATACAGAGAAAGATCGTCGCGCGGTACTCAGCCTTTATGGAGAAACATGGCTATCGTCGGCCTGGAGGCGGAGCTTCACCCCAAGCGATTCTCAACATCAAAGACGTTGCGGAGTTTGAGGATAATTGGGAAATTTTGCCAAATTATCAGACCACTGTGGACCTCGCATAATCGAGTGTCTATTTTTCACGGGTAGGAGCAGATTCCACATCATGACTAAAACGAACCTGATTATTCTCTTGGCATCTTTTTTCTTGGCTGCCTGTTCAGAGCAAGATCCAGTTGTAACGCAATGTGTAAGTCACTTTTCGGAGATGGTGGAGCAGTTGCATCAGATCGAACAGGAGCTCGCTGCAGATGACGTTTGCTTTGAGTGTATAAGGGAGAATGTCAAGAAATCCGGGGGAATCTCAGATTTATCCCGAAAAATGACGGCTTGTAGTATTGATGGCGCATATGACTTCAAAACCGATTCTCTGGTCAGTTCCGTCGACAAAAGAGTCGACAACATAGTTTATGAAGTCGATTGGTTAGATCGCAACACAAATGTCTCACGGTATTTCAAGGTGATCGAAGATAGAATTGGAGAGCTGAAGCCGATGTTGCGAGAGATGATATCGCTAAAAGAATCATGAGGTTCACAAAGTGGTCGAGCGGTAAATCCTAACCCACGAAAACCGGGACATATTTATTCTTCGCTCGCAGGCTTAGGTTCCATTCTCAGCGATTACCAGTCCGCGCCGCTCGTGGCGACATACTGCTTTTGAGCCACGTCAGGCTTTAGGTTAGTATCTGGTGTTCTCAAGGAACCCAAGGAAAGGAGAACAGGACACATGGAATGTCCAACCATTTCCGGACTTCGGCTGGATTCCGAAGACCTGGAAGCTATCGAAGATATCCGGAAAGCCCAGCGCAATGGGAACATGCTGGAAATCATGTTGCCGGCAGGTGTGCTGACAACGATCTTCCTCGGCAATAATTCTGCGCAGGCTGCGTACAACATCCACTCCACGGACTGGGCTCATTTTGCAGATAACCCGTAAGTCCACCATCTTACTTTGTCTGGTTTTGCTTTCCGCAGCGTGCCAGGCCGGAGGTGGCGCATCTGATGCACAGCGGTACATTCAGTCAGATATCAAGCAACTGGAAGCGGCGATCGTCAGGTGTGATGAAATAGCTGCCAAGAAAGCGATACCCAGTCCAGAGACCTTCGATTTACTCAGGCAGTACGAGTATGAAGACGTGCGGGTCTTTCTTATTACCCGGAGCGCGGCGATGTCGGAGGAGTGCCAGAAACCACACCTGACGGAACTGACTTACACCATTGGCATGCTGGAAGCATCTACCGCCTACACTGAGGTCGAGGATTTAGTCTCCAGCGTCAAACCGCTGATGTACGGGAAAGAGACCTGGGCTCTGAAGGAGCGATACTTTCAGTTGCCGGAAACCATGAGGAAGGACCTGGAGTCGATACCCTACTTCCAGGAGCCTTTTCGGGACATTCCGATCATTGAGGAGCTGGAATCTGCGAATAGGCCATAACAATTCGCCGCTCATGGAGGCGCTTTTTGCTAGACTGTTGTAACGCAAAACGGGGGAAATGCCCCAAAAGGTTGAACGATGGATAAAAAACGCGCTTTAGAGTTGCTTACCAGCAGTAAGCCTGAACTCCAGGCCCGGTACGGTGTAACCCGGCTGGCGCTGTTCGGTTCGACTGCCCGCGATACAGCAACCAGCAACAGCGACATTGATGTGCTGGTGGCGTTCGATGGTCCCGCAACTTCTAAACGTTATTTTGGTGTGCAGTTTTATCTGGAAGATTTACTCGGTTGCCCTGTCGATCTAGTCACCGAGAAGGCCCTGCGTCCGGAGCTGAGACCCTATATTGAAAGGGAGCAAGTTCGTGTCTGATGTCGGCCAACGTGAATGGCGTTTCTACCTGGATGACATGATCGAGTTTGCCGGCAAGGTGCTGACATACACCAAAGGACTCAACCAAGCCGGGTTCGTGGCAAACGAACTGACCTATGACGCTACACTACGCAACCTGGAACTGATCGGAGAAGCCACCACCCATATCCAGGATGACGTCACCGGCCTACTTCCCCTACTTGAAGCGTTAAAGTCTTAGTCACCGACACACCGTTAAGCAGCCATTCTCTGTTATTCATCCGTAGGATGATGTTGGCGCACTTTCGGAGATTCTTGGTAATCCTATCGCCTTTCAGGAGCGGTTATTGTCGGCCTTAAGGAAAGCAGTGGATTGGACGCGCACGCACCGGTCGTATAACTTTCTAATCATGAAGAACAACAACGCCCACTTCGTGTCTGTGCTCTGGCACTACGATTTGTCGAAGAGGTCCCATTGAGGCGGGTTCGGTCTCTGTGCCGCTAGAAACCCAAGGATACGTTATGACTCTCGAAATATGGGTGACCTTTGTATCTGTCGTTTTTATCTTTGCGATCATTCCCGGGCCAACCGTGATTTTGGTGCTTGGCCAGGCCATCAGCCACGGCAAAAAATCGGTTATGCCATTGGTTTCCGGTGTGTTGCTCGGAGATTTTGTGGCGATGACGTTGTCGTTGATCGGGCTGGGTGCCGTTCTGGCAACGTCCGCGACGCTGTTCCTGATTCTTAAATGGTTCGGTGTTGGCTACCTGGTCTACCTTGGCATCAAGACATGGCGAGAAGTGCCTGAGCATGGTTTGTCGCCGATCTCCGTGCCGGATATTTCAAAGGTGAATCTGTTCA
>CBIHLH010000102.1:0-12995 GCA_966210405.1 uncultured Marinobacter sp. | reverse complement strand
GCCGTGAACACCTACGAAGGTACCCACGACGTCCACGCCCTGATCCTGGGTCGTGGCCAGACCGGCCTTCAGGCTTTTAGCTGAGACTGAACCGCCGGCTCAAATGGCAACACAGCCATCAGGTCGGCACAGAGCTCACAGGAGGGTTCTGTGCACGTCCTCACGGAGTGCCTGATAAAGGCAAGCGCCGATTTGTGGTCGCAGTGGTTCAACCGCCCCGTACACACAGCCACATGCCGGAACAGCCCTTCGACCGCCTCAAGCCGGCTGTCGAAGGGCCCGCCTTCCTGAATTTCCCGCGTCCGGATAAACCACTGTCCTTTGCGGTAAACCAGCCGGTCTTCAATATCAAGCAAACGAACCTGCGCCAATATATCCAGCATCTGAAACCTCCCGACTGAAACCACCGGCACGATGACCTGTGCCAGTGGTCTGTCTCTCTGAAAAAAGCCTGATTCAGCGAACACCCGCGCGACGAAGCGCAGCCGGGGTGTATTCCCGGGAGCTTCGCTCCGTACCGTACTCGTAGGGGATATCCTCCTCGTTGGTCAGCCCCATCACCAGGTAACGGCCAGACAGCAGGTCGTAAAGGGTTTCAAACGCGTAAGCCGGAATGTCCGCGTCGTAGATCTGCATGGCATGCGCCTCAGCTACCCGCCAGAGGTTCCCGCGACCGTCATAATGGTCGACCACGGCGATCTGCCAGGTGTCTTCATCAATGTAAAAATCCCGCACTTCGTAAACGTGACGTTCCTCATCCTTCAGGGTCGCAGTCACATGCCATACCCGGTGCAACTCATAGCGGGCGAGACTCTGGTCAATGTGGCCAGGCTTGATAATGTCCTCATAACTCAGATCAGCACTGGCCAGGCGGTAGGAGTTGTAGGGAATGTATAACTCTTTTTTGCCCTTGAGCTTCCAGTTGTATTTGTCCGGAGAGCCGTTGTAGAGGTCCAGATTATCGGAGGTGCGCTGCCCGTCCGCCGCCGTGCCAGGGCCGTCATAGGCCACGTTCGGCGCACGACGTACACGACGCTGGCCGGAATTGTACAGCCACGCGCGCCGGGGCTCCTTGACCTGGTTGATGGTCTCGTGAACAAGAAGCACGTTACCCGCCAGCCGCGATGGCGCGGTAATGGCCTGCTTGAAATAAAACATCACATTCGGGTCCTCGGCGGGATCGTAATCCTCCAGGGCCACCCGCTCGGTGAACGACTCGGTAAATTTGACCGGGCTGAAATCCCCGTTTGGCTGGGGCGTCACCTGGGCAACGTTGCGAGTGAATGAACCACCGCGATAGCGGGTAATGTGATTGAAAATGGCCTCAAGACCATTGTTCGGAATCGGAAAGGGAATGGCTGTCTGGTAGTTCTTCAGACCATTGCCACTCTCCACCAGGTCAACTTTTGTGGCGTTTTCGATGGTTTTCTGCTGCACCGCTTCCGGGTAGGTTCCTGACCGGCGGGTCTGGTACACCGGAAGGAAGTAGTCGTCGTAGGTGCGGATCATGGCGATCTGCCCCGGCGTCAGGTTGTCGGCGTACTGGTCGACATTACTCTGACCAATCCGGAACAGCTCTTTGTCATCCGGGAACGGATTCACGTAGCGGCCATCGCCTTTATAGCCGGCAGGCGCTTCAGTCAGTCCGCCGGTCCAGGCCGGGATCTCATCGCCGTTGCCGGCCTTCTCGGCCCCAACGGGCGTCAGGCTATCACCCAGTTTGGCGGCTTCGGCCTGGGATACGGCAGCGGCTGCCGGTACAGCGGCAAACAGGGCCCCTGCAACGGCACCACATAGAAGGGTTTGCATCATGTTCATGGGAGAACACTCCTTTCACGTTGACGGTTGGTTAGAAGGAATAGGAAATGGAGGCGGAAACGAAGTCCCGGTCGTTGGTGACGTTGAAATCGCCGCCGAAATAATTCGTGTAACTGACTGAGGCCTTGTAGGCATTCTGGTACGTGGCGTCGACACCCAGCCCCACCGATTTATTGCCTTCCTGGAAGTTGCCTCCCGGATCGGGCGCATAGCCACTCACGTCATGGGACAGGAACAGCTTCGGGCGCAGGTTTACACCGGCAACGGCATCCGGGTAGTCCCAGACAAACAGGGTTCGGTAGCCCCAGGAGAATGACGTGGTAAAGCCATCGCCACGACAGTTGCTTGCGTTGATGTTGAGACGGGGGACTTCGTCGGTTCCCTGACTACAGAAATCACCCGAGAAGCTGGGGCCATCCAGTGGCACCGGACCCACACCGTAGATACCGGAGCGGCCATAACGGGCTTCCGACGTCGGCGGCAAATCGTGGATGTAGGTGGCGCCCACCTCGCCCACGATAATGAACCGGGCTGCCCCCATGACACGATCAATGAAGTGGATCATCGTGGCCTGGGCCTGGGAAACCTTGAAGCGATCGTAGCCGTCCACGGCGTCGCCGGCGTAATTGCCACCGTTCGCCCGTTCGCGCTGCTCCAGTTTGCTGATGATCTGCCCGTCCGGTCCGCGTTGCTGCAGGCCGCCATAGATCAACTCGAAGGTGTTCCACTGAACCGGCAGGTTGGGCCGGAAGCTGTATTCCGCGCCCAATGAGGTCCCCGTCGGCAGAGTCGTGTTGATACTCAGGCCAAACAGGTCGATGCCCTTGGGGTACTCGATGAAATAGCTCGGGAAGCGCGAGTCGGGCTTGCTCGGATCCCGCATCTGGTTGGCTTCCGGCGATGACGGGTTGTTAACAACGCCACTGATATATGGCAGCCGGCTGTGGTAACGGGTGTAGAAGAAGCCAAGTTCCGCGTCCAGTTCGGTGACGAACCAGCGGGCCGCTACCCCGAACTGATCCTTGTCACCCGGCTCCCGGTCGCCCAGTCGCGGCGCAATGAAGCCTTCCTCGAAAGCCTGGGAGTCCGGCACCTGGCCGGCCAGAAGCACCGGACCGCATCCGTCCGCAGCCACGTCGGCGGATGAAAAGAAGGTGCCGCAGTCATCAATACGGAACGATTCCCAGTCGGTCTGAACAAAGGCTTCCAGCGTGACTTCCGGGGTAATGCCAACCGAGGTGTACAGCATTTCAACAGGCAGCAGAACGTCCTTGAGCTCCGCGCCGGGTGCCCGGAACGCCGGCACATCGATCGGGTTGACGACATTGATGCCACCAAGGATAAACGTGCTTTCGCCCCAGTTAACCACTTGCCGGCCATAGCGAATGGACACCGGCGTATTGCCAAAGTACCAATCGGTGAATACATACGCGTCGAGAAGGTCGGCGCCGGCGGCGTTATCAAGCGCCTCCTCATTCAGCGTGCGGCGCTGACCCACGGGGTCTACCGCCCGTGGGTTGTCTTTCAGTTCATGGTCGTAGTAGTAGGTGCCGCGAACCAGCGCACCAACCCGGGTCAATGTGTCACTGTCCGGCGCATAGTCGAGAAACAGCTCGCTACGACCTCGCAGGATTTGTGAATAAGGCGTGCCTTTCTCGAAATTGAGGTTGCCGTCGTCAAAGTTGTTGGATGAGGCGCCGGTGTTACTGAAGGCGAACTCCGGGCCCAGATTGCCCTGGGAAATCAGGTCCTCGTCCTGATCCTCCAGGCGGTAGGCAATACCCGCCGTCAACGTGGTGCTGAATGAGGCATCGATCTCGTAGATCTCGAAATCGAAGGCGGCGGCTGGCGCGGAAAGACCGGCTATATTCAGCGCCAATGCCAGGCGCGCCAGCTTGGGCAATGTGGAGTTTGTTGTTGTCATTGCGAGTTACTCCGCAGGTTTTAGGCAAAGCCTCCCCGTGTGGCGAGGCTAACGCCATGATTTGACTTGGTGTTCCTGGAAATCGTGGTGCCCCTCCAGTCGGAGCACCGCATGGGTCGGTCAGATCGGCAAGATATCACCGCCACCAATGGGGCCATCGTCGCCGCCACCGCTTCCGTCACCTCCATCTGAGGAGTCGCCGGCGTCGGTATTGCCACCACCGTCGGAACAGTCGGTGCCAGACGTATCGGCGTCCTTGACCACGCAGGGGTTAACAACGGAGACCGTGCCGTCCGAAAACAGCTGCAGCATTTGCGCGGTCATTTCGTCGAACACCGCCCGGGACGAGAACGGGTCGGCACTCTTCTGCCCTGCCGAGATCGGATTACCGTGGGAACCTTCAAGATAACGGGTGATATAAGGCAGGCCATCGGTGTCAATCGGCGTGGACCCCGCAGCCATCACCACGGCCATCGGGTCGGTTCCGGCCAGCGGCATGTTCTCGCCTTCGATGACAAACCCGGTCTCCGGGATCGTGGTGGATAGCGGTGGCAGTGGGAAAAGCACCGCGTCCGCCGCATTGGGCACCGTATTGTCGGTGGGGCGATCCGGGTCATCGGGCACTCCGGCAATTTCCGTCAGCAACGTCGGCGTTCCCCGATAAAAGGGGGCGAACGCCACCGGGTCGGCGGAATCGAGCAGGGCCTGGAACACATTGAAATAGATGTTCAGTTCGGTGCGCCCCTGCGCCAACAGGCCGTCGGAGGCGGCGTCCAGCCCCGGCAGTACCCGGGGCGCCACGGACTGGGAGTTTTCCACCAGACGGGAGAACTGACCACCCGTGTTGAACAGGTTCGACGCGAGGATCGGATGCAGGTTGCTATTGCCAGCGGCTACGGCCGCGTTCGTCACCGGGGGAACCGCAACGCCACCCATGCCGCTCAGGGAATGGCTGACAAAGTAAACCCGATCAGGGTCCAGATTCAGATTCTGCGGGCAGTCGGTACAGGCGTTTATGGCATCCTCAATGGCCTGTAACGAGGCGTTCACGTTTAACAGATCGAGTGCGCCCTGACGCATGTTGTCCCGGGTATTGGCATAGTTGGCGAAATTCAGGAACAGGCTGCCAGACTCCGGAGACTCCAGTTCAGCGGCGGGCGTGGCTGCCAGGTTTGCATTGGCCGCGAAACCGAAGTGCCGTTCCGTCGCGTCGGCCGATGCCCCTGCCTGGTTGGTGATCGGCGTCAGGCCTACCAAGCCCTGGTCAAAAATACCGTGCAGTGGCTGGTCTATGCCGATAGTGACAAAGCAGTCATGACTGTTGTTCGGATCGGCGCACAGCAGGCCGGCCGCCGTGGCCAATGGCAGAATGGCCGAGCGATCCGTGGTCACCGCGTGCTGGTAAATGATTACCGGATACCCGTTAAGAGGCTGTTGCGAGGCAATCAGCGTCTGATCGGTATCCGGCGCGGCGACCACAATCGGGACCGTGGTGTCGGCCCTCTTGCCGATGAACGGGAAACGGTAGGTAACCTTGTCCGACGGAGCGTTTCCGAGTGCTTCATCAGCCGAGAAGTCGGCTGGCATCCAGTTCTCCGAGGTAATGGGGGTACCGTCACCGTCCAGGGGCAAAGCCTGGAAATAGGGCAAGGTGATTTCACCTTCGTAAACGTGGATATTCAGGGGTGTACCCCCCACTTCCTGAGCCAGGGCCGGGTTCACATCGCCGCCATCTTTCTGGCTGAGGATGCGAACGTTGCGGGGCTTTGGGGTATCGATCAGGGGGTCCGCCGCCGTTGCCAGCGCCTGGGCATCGGCACTGACGTCGATGCTGGCATCGGTTGCCAGAGCAGCCGCCACCTGAATGACATGGGCAATACGTCGGTCCGCCCGGGCGTCGACCACGATGTCTGAATACGTCACCATCGCACTCGCCGCCTGCGCGTCCGACAGAATCGTCGCCAGGTTGTCGTCATACAACCGGAAGGCCGGGTCGGTCAGCGTGTTGAACAAGGTCGTATTCAGGCTCTGTTCTTCAGCGGTCGCCCCGTCGGGCAGAGGCTGGTTACTCAGGTTGTAAAAACCGTCGACCAACCGGGGGAGTTCGTTCTGACGTTGCGCAATTTCCAGCATGGACCGGAAATAGGTGATCGGCGCGGCGTTGGCCAACAGTACATCGTCCACCGCTGTTGTGGTGATCGTCGTGGAGTAGACGACATCGTCAAAGTCCGGCGGGAAGGCCTCAGCCGCCGGATACGACCGCTTGAAATCAAAGTAATCTGCGGCAAGCCGGCGGGCCGGCAACATCGCCTCCCGAAACGGCTGGAACGCGGCGTTGGACAGCGTCCGGTCAGGGTCCGCCACGCTTTGGTAGGTCGGTGAACCCACAAGAGGCGTTCCCTGAGCGTCAACAATGCCATTGGTCAGCGCGAGAACATACCGGGTTTTCTCAGCCAGCGGCTGAGTCGGCAACAGGCGAACAAGATTGTTCTGGCCACCATCGATGTCCAGCAGTTCGATCCTTACCGTTTCCTCAAGCAACTCACTGAAGATGGCATCAGCACCCGCTGCATCGCCTTGGGCCTCAAGCCGCAGTGCCTGGCGATAGCGGGCGGCAGGTACCAGGCCCGCCACTTCCGATGCCAACGGCCTGAGCGGATCACCGGCGGCATACTCCACCGGAATCAGGAATGCATTCTGAGCCGGATTGGGGACAACCTCGCCATTCACCTCCACAAAACCCCGGGCATCGAGAACCTGCTGGCTATCAAGGCTGGCGCTGATTTTGATATCGATGGGGGCCAGTACGGAATTGCCATCCAGAAAACCGATGCCGGTGGTCACCGGATTCGCCGGATCCGTGCCATCCAGCATGGTTCCGTCGTCGGTTTCACTCAGAAAGAACAGGGCATCACTGGGAATCGGGAATTCGGTCTTGAGCGGATCGAAGAGCGGATGGACACCACGCTCAATCAATCCACTGTCAATCGTGTACTCCGGATCAGCGTTTGTCCGGGTCTCGCGGCTGCTCTCCAGGCAACCGGCCAGCCCCAGTGAAACCATAGACACGGCCGCCAGTAAGGCGTTGCGGATTACCATATTCTGCACCTCTGTTTTTGTCGTTCTGCGCTTCCCGCGCCTCAATCGCCTCCCACGTATGTCTAATGGTAAAAGTTCCGACACCTGATCCTGTTTTTTTGGCAATATGACAAAAAAGGTCACAACGCATTGAAAGAAAATAGAAATTAATATTCATTTTTTAACAATTGAAAATTCCCGGATGACCCCCGGGCTGGTAACATGGCTCCAAGAACAATAATCCCGCACCTCCCACGGCCCGGCCCGTGCATGGAATGACACTCAGGGGTATCCGCTTGGCCTTGCTCACATTCCGCCAGTCCCGATCAAAGCGCTTTGAACAACTCGTTCAGCCGCACCTGAAGCCCATGTTCACCTTTGCCTTCCGTCTGACAGGCCGTTCCCACGATGCCGAGGATCTGGTGCAGGATGTTGTGGCCAAACTGTTCACAAGGCTGGATGAGCTTGAGCAGGTGAGAGACCTTCGGCCCTGGCTCAACCGGGTACTCTATCGCCAGTTTGTAGACAGCATTCGCAAGCGACCAACCGGCCGGGAACTGACAGCCAGTTCCCTTGACGATCCTGAGCACCAGACCCCGTTCCTGGAAACCGTGCCAGGGAACAGTGCCGATCCGCTGGATGCTCTTGAGCGCCATTCCCACAACGCCGCCTTGCGACGGCTGATCAATGAATTGCCGCTGGATCAGAAAACCATCCTGCTGCTACACGATGCGGACGGCTGGCGCCTGGAAGACATCGCCGACATCCTGGATATACCATTGGGCACGGTTAAATCCAGGCTTCACCGGACCCGGGCCCTGTTGCGCACAAAATTACAGGAAGAGCTGGAACTTTTTGAGCCGCCACTGCGTGAACTGGAACGAGGTGAATAACATGAACTGCCAACAGTTTTTACACGATGTGGATGCCATGGCGGCCGGCGAACTCGACGCCACGGTCGAGGCCCGCATGCGCCAGCATTCGGCCGGCTGCAGCCAATGCATGGCCAGCCTGCGGGCAGCGGAGTCGGTGACACAGGGTGTAAGAATGGAAAAGGCGCCGGAACCGGAGGCCGGATTCGAAACACGGATTCTCCGGGGCGCTGTCGGCCACCCCGCCGCGCGTAAATCACGGCCATCATCCAACTGGATACCCTGGGGCAGTGCCGTGGCGGCAGCGCTGGTAGCAGGAATGTTTATTGGCAGTGAATTTTTTGCCTCCACACCACCTTCTGCGAAGGCGCCGACGCAAGCCGATACCGGAACCCGGCAAACCGTCAGGCTGGCATTCAATTCCGATGAACCCGTCCAGAATGTCACCCTGACCCTGGAGCTACCGCCCAACGTTGAGCTGGTGCCTTTCCCGGGGCGCCACACGGTAAGCTGGAAAGTCAGCCTGAAACCCGGTGACAACATTCTGGCACTGCCACTCAACGTTCTTTTTCCGGGCCAGGGCACACTCGTCGCCCACCTGGATGACGGCAACAAGCGGCAGACCTTCAAAGCCGACATTGGCAAGACACTGGAGCCATCGTCATGATTTTATCTCGGTACTCTGCCATCAAAAGTTTCCAGACCCTGGCCATGGCTGCGCTTTTCAGCCCGGTAATGGCCCTGGCGGACTCCGACTCCGGCATCACCATGCGCATGGTTGTCGACGAAGAAGCGCTGGACTCCACCTTTGTGCAGGAACTGGAGTTACCCAAATCGGTGAACGAGCTTGGCTATGGCGAAAGCACCGGCGACCTGGATGCGCGTGAGCTATCCAGCGAGGCCCGCACACTGGAGGAATCCTTGTCTGCGCAGGCTCGTGAAAACCGTGACGCGCTGGAACTGGAGTTACCAGGCGAATCAACGCCGCTGTCACCCGAGCTGGACACACCGCCGCTCGAACCCCTGGACCCGGCGCTGCCCGGAGACAACCTGGATTTGCTGGACGGCACGGATTCCACGCTGAACGGTATCACCTCGCAGTGACTGGCGGTGACTGACAGTGACTGGCGATTGCCGCTCGCCCGGGCTTCCAGGTTAAGCTACCCTTGAACCTACCCCAACAGCTCAAGGGACGAATGCTTGCTCCGTTGTCTTTTCACTTTGTGCCTGCTGACCGTCACCCTCATGCGGCCGGTCATGGCCAGCGAACACACGGCCGACGCAACACGACACTTTCGGGCCGGCATCGCCGCATTCCAGGCCAATCAGCCCGAAAAAGCAGTTACCCTGCTCGAAGCTGCTGCAGCGAAAGGAATGACGTCACGGGCACTGACCTACAACCTCGGTGTGGCGTATTACCAGACTGGCGCCTACCGCAACGCCGAGCGAATGTTTCGTCAGTTACTCGACACCCGACAGAGGGTTCTGGCCCAGTACAACCTGGGTCTGGTCGCACTGGCGCAAAATGAAACCGGGCAAGCCGCCAACTGGTTCCGGGAGGTTGCACAGTCAAACGGCGACGAAAAACTGCTTCGGCTGGCCCGCGCCCGATTACGGGAACTGTCGCCCGACGATGCCCGGACATACTGGCAGGCGCTGGTCTCCCTGTCCGCCGGACACGAAGAAAATATCGGCCTGTTTCCCGACGGTGCGGCGAGTACACTCGATGGAGGATTCCTGGAATCAGCAAATGCAGTGACCGGGTATCCTTACCAGCGTGGCCAGGGTGCGCTGAAGGTCAGTGCCCGGCTGTATGCCCGCCATTACCTTTCCGAGGAAGCCTTCGATTCCGAGATAGTTCAGCTCGACTCCGCCTGGGTGCATAAAAGCCCGCCCTACCGGATCAGCGCAGGGGTGGGCGGCGACCAGTACTGGCAGGGTGGCAAGGCACGGGAGCATCGTGGCCGACTGTTTGCCGAGGTAACGTCGAGGACGTGTGCAATTGCCGGGGAGCAGGCCCGCTGCACACTGGCAGCCCGGGCCGAACAGGTCGAGGCCAGCCGGCGGTACCAGGCCTACAACGGCCAGCACTACCAGCTGGACGCCGGCTACCGGACGGCAATGGGGCGTTGGCGGGGCCATGTGCACTATCGCGTGGATTACGATGACCGGGAAAACCTGAACACGGGAGATGAGTACTTCAGTGTCTCCCCCCTGGGCCAGACTCTCGGTGTCCGCGGTGACTATCGGATCACCGAGACCTGGTCACTCGGGGTAGCCGTGCGGTACCGATACAATTTCTATCGGACCGCACACCAACTGCGTGTCCCCGAAGGCACCCTGATCATCCGCCGGGAGGACCAGCGGCTTACCCTGTCCGTCCATGGCGACTACCGCATCAACAACACCTTCTCGCTGCTGGCAACCTGGCGCCATGCGGGCAACGACAGCAACCTTCCCCGCTACCGGTACAACCGACAGACCGTTACGCTGGGCGTCTCGGCCCACCTGTAAACGAAGGGGACATCCGGGGGCCGCAACCCCCCGAACGCATTACTCTATTTCGATAAGCGCCTCACCGGGAGTCACCCGATCGCCCTTGGCAATCATGACCTCCTTGATCACTCCGGACATCGTCGCCTTGACCTCGGTCTCCATTTTCATGGCTTCAATGATCAACACCGGATCGCCGGCCTCGACCTTATCGCCCACTTTGACCAGCACATCGACAATGTTACCCGGCATGCTCGTGGTAACGTGCCCTTCCTTGGCAGCACCAGCCCGGCCACTGCTCTTGCGACCACCCTCACTGCCGTCACCCTGGGACTCCAGCTGAATCTCTTCCGGCACGCCATCCACGGTCATGTAGAACCGGCGCTGGGTATCGCTGACCGGGTTGGCACCGGTCACATGGATATCGTAACTCTCGCCGTGCACCTTGATCTTGAACTGGGTGGACACACTACCGCCGGACTTGCCGGTGGGAATGGGCTCCAGTGGCTCCGGCTGCAGGGTGCCGTCACGGCGTTGCTCCAGATACGCTTTGGCCTGGTCCGGGAACATGGCGTAGGTGAGGACATCCTCGTCGCTCTCGGCCAGATCGCCCACCTGCTCGCGCAATTCGTTCAGTTCCCGGGGAATCAGGTTCGCCGGCCGCTCTTCGATCAGCTCCTCCTTGCCCACGGCGCGACGCTGAAGAGCAGAATCCACCGGCGCCGGCGCCTTGCCATACCAGCCCTGCAGGTATTTTTTCACTTCGTTGGTGATGGTGTCGTAGCGCTTGCCACCCAGTACGTTGATCACCGCCTGGGTCCCGACGATCTGGGAGGTCGGTGTCACCAGCGGCGGGTAGCCCAGATCCTTCCGCACCCGGGGGATTTCCTCGAACACATCCTGGATCCGGTCCAGGGCGCCCTGTTCCTTCAACTGATTGGCGAGGTTGGACATCATGCCCCCCGGCACCTGAGACAGCAGCACCGAGGTATCCACACCGTTGTAGGCGCTCTCAAACTGGTGATACTTCGCCCGCACTTCCCGGAAATGCTTCGTAGCCTTATCCAGTAATTCAAGATTGAGCCCGGTCTCGTAGCCGGCGTCATGCAGTGCTGCCACCAGCGACTCCGTGGGCGGGTGGCTGGTACCGCCAGCAAAGGCCGACAACGCGGTATCAATATGATCCACGCCCGCTTCCATGGCGGCCCACTGGCACATGGGCGCCATGCCGGAGGTGGCGTGGGAATGCAGGAATACCGGCAGTTTCAGGGCCTTCTTGAGCTTGCCCACCAAGTCCGCGGTCACCGCCGGGGTCAGCAACCCGGCCATGTCCTTGATGGCAATGCTGTCAGCACCCATGTCCGCCATGGCTTTGGCCTGTTCCAGATAGGCGTCGGTGCCATGAACCGGGCTGACGGTGTAACACAGGGTACCCTGGGCATGCTTGCCGGCCTTTTTCACCGCCTTGATGCTGGTTTCCAGGTTTCTGACGTCGTTCAGGGCATCAAAAATACGGAACACGTCGATGCCATCTTCCGCGGCCTTGGCCACGAAGGCTTCCACCACATCGTCGCCGTAATGGCGATAGCCCAGCAGGTTCTGGCCGCGCAGTAGCATTTGCAGCCGGGTGTTGGGCAGGGCCTTGCGCAGGCTGCGCAGGCGCTCCCACGGATCTTCCTTGAGGAACCGGACACAGGCATCGAAGGTGGCGCCGCCCCAGCACTCCAGGGACCAGTAACCAGCCTGATCCAGCCACTCGCAGGCCGGCAACATGTCTTCGGTGCGCATGCGGGTGGCGATCAGGGACTGATGGGCGTCCCTGAGGATAACGTCGGTAATGTGAATCTTGCGTTTGCTCATGGTGGATCTCTCCGATATTCGTTTTACAGCCCCGCCTGGGCCGCGATAGCGGCGGCGATGGCGGTGGCAATGGATTCCGGGCGGGTCTTGGTGCTGTACTCAAGCAGTTGCGGATTGTTTTCCACAAAGCCGGTGTTGAAATTGGCCGCCTGGAAATCCTGGTGATTGAGGATCTGCTGGTAATAGGGGATGGTGGTCTGAACGCCGTAAATCGCCATGTCGTTCAATGCCCGGCGAGAGCGGTCAATCAGTTCCGGCCAGTCCATGGCCCAGACAATCAGCTTGGCGCACATGGAGTCGTAATAGGGCGGAATCTCATAGCCGGTGTACATGTTGGCATCGGTACGTACGCCCGGCCCACCGGCTGAATAATAGCGGCTGATCCGCCCGAAACTGGGCAGGAAGCCGTTCTTCGGGTCTTCGGCGTTGATCCGGAACTGGGCCGCGAAGCCCCGGTAGCTGATGTCTTCCTGCTTCAGCCACAGCGGCTCGCCGCCGGCAATGCGAATCTGGGCCTTGATGATGTCGACCCCGGTGATTTCTTCGGTGATGGTGTGCTCCACCTGCACCCGGGTGTTCATTTCCATGAAGTAGAAGCTGCCGTCGTGGTCGAGGAGGAACTCCACGGTTCCGGCGTTTTCATAACCACACTGCCGGGCCACCCGCCGGGCCAGGTCGCCAATGTACTCGCGCTGGCTTTCTTCCAACTGGGGCGACGGCGCCAGCTCAATCAATTTCTGGTTACGGCGCTGAATCGAACAGTCACGCTCGTATAGATGCACCACGTTGCCGTGGCTGTCGGCGAGAATCTGCACCTCAATGTGGCGCGGCTCGATGATGCACTTCTCCAGAAACACTTCGGCGCTGCCAAACGCCTTGGTGGCCTCGGAAATCACCCGGTCGTAGTTCTGACGCAGTTCCTTTTCATTATCGCAACGGCGGATACCCCG
>CBIHLH010000101.1:0-12999 GCA_966210405.1 uncultured Marinobacter sp. | reverse complement strand
TTACCGATGAAGTGTATTACTTGAAAGCCAACATGTTTCTCAAGGCCGGGCAATACCAGGAGGCCATCAACAACCTGAACCTGATCGTGTCCAATCCCAAATACGACATCCTCAGCGACGATGCCCTGTTTCTGATGGCCGGTGGGTACATCAGCGGCACCTCACTGATCGGCGCGCCGCTGATCATTGCCGTGGTGGCCCAGCACCTGCCCCGGGAAAAGCTCCGGGACACCCTGTTTGCCCTGTGGTTTATCCTGGTACTGATCAAGATGGCTGCGTTTATCTGGGCCGGCGTGGACCTGCAACTGATCCATCACCTCTGGCTGCTGCCCTGCGCCGCCGTGGGCCACGTCATCGGGCTGTATGTGCACGACCGGATGCTCAAGGCAGAAACCCCGATCTTCTTCCGGGTTCTCGGGGTGGTTCTGCTGGTGGTGAGTACCGTGGGCATGTTCAGCGTTCTGGGGTAATGACCCCGGGGCCGGTCAGCCGGCCCGGCCGAACACCCGCTCGAAAAAGCCCATCTCGCGGACATTGGGAATCGGCAGATCGTCCACTTGTTCCATGGCCTGGCGCCAGAACTTTTCCGGATCGTCCAGGTGGGCCACCTGGGCGCGCTCTTCCGGTGAGTAATGGTTGTGATCACCGTTCAGGCCCTCGGCCATCAGCTCCCGGGCCCACAGGTAAATGGCGGCCCGGACGGTCCTCAGCAGTTTGCAGTACACGTTCCGGCTCAGGTTGATGGCCAGCTCGGCGCTGAGGTTGATCTGCTTTTGCAGAACCACCATGTCCTCCTTCTCCAGCAGTACCCGGTGGCCATCGCCTTTTTTGCAGTTCACGCAGACTTTTTCCAGCGCTTTGACACCCTCAATCAGATCCAGGTGGCCAAAATCCCTTTTCTGCTGATCGTCCACCGGAGCGGGAATCCAGCCATACTGGGGGGAGCGGGCGACAATGTGGCCAGGCAGATCCCGGCGAAACGGCGGCGCGGCCTCGGCGTCCTGATAGCCATCGAATTCCGTGCGCAGCCAGGCGGCCATGGTGCGATGCCTGAGCATCATGGCAAGGGTGATGGCCGAAGGCATAATCTCCTCCAGCAGCTCGGCGGAGTCCTGGGTGCGTTCCTCCAGGTGGTTGACGGATGCGGACATGCGTGTCTCCCTGCCAACGCCCGTTGCGCTGGTCTGTTTTTGTTGGTTGCGGCGCTGGCATGGTTGTACAAATAGGCACCGGTGAGTAGAAAATAGACAGACCGGCCGGATTACGCCGTTGTAAAAAAGTTACTGCTTTGTAACGGCAGGTAATTCGATCCGGAACCCCTGGTCAGGTCCATGGATTTGCGATGGAAAGCCAGAATGTAAAACCGGCCGGAGCGTGAAACCATGATTCAGGATATTGACTTTAGCGCCCTCCGGAACGCCATGGTGGCGCATCAGTTGCAAGGTCGGGGCGTATGCTCGCCTCTGGTGATTGAGGCGATGCGACGGGTTCCAAGGGAGGCCTTTGTGCCTGACAGCGAGCGTGCCCGTGCCTATGAGGACGGGCCCCTGGCCATCGGTTCGGGACAAACCATCTCCCAGCCCTACATTGTCGCCCTGATGGCCGAAGCCCTGGACCTGCGTGGTGGCGAACGAGTGCTGGATATCGGTACGGGCTCGGGGTACGGCGCGGCGGTTCTGGCGTGTATGGCGTCCCGGGTTTACAGCATTGAACGGATCCCGGAGCTGGCAGAGCGGGCCGCGCGGATCCTGGCGGACCAGGGCTTTGATAATGTCACAGTGCACTGTGGCGACGGCACTCTGGGGTGGCCTGAACAGGCCCCGTTTGAGGGCATCGTGGTGGCCGCGGGTGCCCCGGCAGTACCTGCCGCCCTACAACAGCAGCTGGCGGTGGGCGGCCATTTGGTGATACCGGTCGGATCGGTGCAGGGCGTGCAGTCGTTGCTACGGGTTACCCGGGTCTCGGAACAGGCGTTCGAAACCCGGGATCTTGGCGGTGTTCGCTTCGTGCCCCTGCTGGGCGAGCAGGGCTGGTCCTGAGCTTCTCACAGGCTCACATGCTGGCGTTGGTGCTCTCGAAGATCTTGTCGGCGGAGGCGGCGACAAACCCGGAGTACAACTGCCCGTCCGCTTTGGGATAGCGCCGCGCGAACTCATAGAAGCAGCTCGGAATGGTGGCTTCTCGGTCATGGAACCGGACCGGCACACGGTCGGCCATGGTCGAAGACTGCTCCAGTAACTCGTCCGGAGACCCCTTAACCTCGCCGCCGGAGGCATTCACCGTATAGCCGTGGTCTTTCAGCAACTGGTTAATGTCGGGCACCGTGCTGAACTGCGTCAGGTGATTGATGCTCACCGTGAAGTGGTTGGCGCGGTAACCCCAGGCGGCCATCCAGGCGGCGTACTCGCTTTCGGCCAGCAACGCCTGGTAAGTGTCGTGGGTGACCGACCAGTGGCGCCCCGAGTAGAGGAAATCATCGGCGGTCACCCGGTTCGGGTCTACCTGGTCAACCAGTTCCTCGACGATCGACTGCAGCGCCGGTGAGCATTGATCAACGAGCAGCTCGGAGATGAATACCTTGGGCACGTCCGGGTCCGGGTGCTCGTAGTGCCGGGCGTAGAGCTTCTTGGCCTTGAAATGATACTCACCGCCTTCCCGGTACCCCAGCCCGGTAAAGTGCTGCGCCAGCGCGTCCAGGCGTACCGGGTCCAGGTTAAAGGTGCGCAGGGCAATATGGTCGTTGACGATGGCCTGGCCTTCTTCGGCGCCCAGGATCTTGTGAATCCTGTCGGCCGAGGGCGTGACTTCGCGATAATTGTCCCACAGCCTGGCGAACAATGTGTCCAGATCAGTGTGCATAGTGCGCCTCCTGAACCCGAGGTGTGTGTTCCGCCGGGACCTGTGTGGCCCTGGCCTGTAGTGGCAGTATGTGTGCGCCGGCACCGTCCGTAAGCCCGAGCAGTACAGCCGTGGCGGCCGGCACCCGCAGGGCCTGCGACCGGGGCTCATGCCAGGCCTCGTCCGTTACGGTTGCCCGGAAGTCCGACAGGCCAGGGTTGGCGATCAGCAATGGGCCTGTGGTTGCCGACGGCATCCCGACGGCGTCTGCCCCCCGGCGAATCCGGACCCGGCAGCCAACGGATTGCCCGATACTTGCGATCTGGCCAAGCGGACATTCCACCGTTGGCCCGCCATCAAACAGGTCAACGTAGCCCTTTTTCCGGAAACCCTCAGCTTCCAGCATCCGCAGGGCTGGCCGGGTCTGTTCGTGTACCTGCCCGATCACGGCTCTTGCCTCCGGGCTCATCAACTGGCTATAGAGCGGGTGGGCGGGCATCAGTTCCTCAATAAAGTCAGTGTAGCCCGAACCGACCAGGTGCGTGGCTTCGGCAAAGTCCATATCCACGAAATGGTGCTTCAGCCAGGTCCAGAGCGGTGACTGGCCCTGGGCGTCGGACACGCCGCGCATTTCCGCGATCACGGTGTCCGCAAACCGCTCCGGGTGCATGGCCATGAACAGGAACCGCACTTTGGAGAGCAGCTTGCCGGCATTGGCACGCCGGTACTCCGGCCTCAGATACAGAGAACAGATTTCGGTGCAGCCGGTGTAGTGCCGGCAGCGGGTGAGGGTTTCCTCCTGGCGGCGCAGGCCCAGATCCCTGGAATGGTGTACCAGGGTGTTGTGACGGAAATGGTAAAGCGGCCGGGCCCGACCGGCGGCGGCCTCGATCGCCGTGGTGCCCATAATGTCGCCGGTGGTCTCGTCTTCCAGCACAAACAGATAGTGCTCGTCGCCCGGCGCCCGGATGTCTCTGGCGAAGCTGGCTATGGAATGATCAATCTTGCGGGCCAGCGCGTCCCGATCCGGCATCAGGGACGTAAAGCCCGGGCCGGACTCCAGAGCGATGTCATAGAGGGCGTCGAGATCCGTGTGGGCGATCGGTCGAATGAACATGGCCAGCATCCTGAACGGGGTTTGGGCAGAGTATGACTGGGGTTTGTGTCAGAATGCAGGCGCAAAATGCTCGAATTGAAGTACAATTATGGCGAATTGTGTATCAGGAATGGCAAAATGATCGGAAAACAGGACCAGAAGCTGCTCATGCTGCTCCGGCAGAACGCCCGTGCGAGCATCACCGAGCTTGCCCGGGCGTTGCACGTGTCCCGCTCAACGGTACAGAACCGGATCGGCCGGCTGGAAGCCAGCGGCGTGATTCGCGGCTATTCGGTGCTGATGGGCGGGGATTTCTCGGCCAGCCAGGTGGAGGCCCATGTGTCCATCAAGGTGATCCAGAAACTCACCACGCGGACCAATTCGGCGCTGGAGGGCATCAGCCAGGTAGCCCAGCTGTTCTCGGTCAGTGGAGAGTATGATTTGATCGCCATCGTCCAGGCCCAGTCCCTGGAGGAACTGAGCGCGGTACTGGACGATATCGGCAACCTGGAAGGCGTTGAGCGCACCAACTCGGCGGTGGTGCTGGAAACCCGGTTCCGGCGTTAGCCAGACGGGGCACTAGCCCGGCTGCAGGCTGAACCCCAGCGCCGGGAAATGAACGTGCACCGTACCCGTTTTCGGGGTGTCCCGGGCCAGTACCCATTCGTGGTCGCTGGCGTAAACCAGCGTGCCCCGCACCGGATCACGGCCGTAATCCGCCGGGGCAATGCTGGCAGGCTTGCCCAGCAGTTCATGGGGTGCACTCTCCGGCAGGGCCCGTGGCTCCGATGCCCTGGCGTTGGCGATCGCGGCCTCTGTTGTGGCAGGTACCGGGGAGCCGTGGCCGAAGGCTTTCACCCGTTCCAGCCAGGCCGCGACTTTCGGGTAATCCCGCAGCCAGGGCTTACCGGCCAGATCGCAGACAAACCAGAGACCGTGATAGGCCGAGAAATCGGCGATGCAGGGGGTATCGCCAAACAGGAACGGCCGGCTAAGCCGCTCTTCCATATCGGCCATGTGCGCCAGCACCCGGGCCTTTGCCTGAGGCCCCTTCATGGCCGGCACCCGGGATTTCCGGCCCATGCTGATCCGGTCCTTGAGAAAGCGTAGCGCGTGCCAGAGGGACGTATCGCGAATCAGTTGACGCAGCAGGCGGCCATCACTGGCGGCCATCACACAGGCCAGGAAAATTTCCAGGTCCACCTCGCTGACGAAGTCCTGGACCTCAGCCGATTGCTGTTCAAGGACCAGTTCCGGGCGGTTCGCCAATCGGGCAATCTCGGTGGCAATAGCGCGGGAGTCGCAGAACACATCGGCGCCGATCTGGGCCACGGGAATCTTCCGGTAACCACCGGCCAGAAGCTCCAGGGCTGGTCGCGGCGGCATTTCCCGGACCGTGACGGATTGCCAGGGCAGGCCGGCGTACCCGAGCATCACCCGCACTTTTTCCGAAAAAGGCGACATAGGGTAGTGAAACAGGGTCAGATCTGACATCAATGGGGCTTCCTTTGGCTGAAACTGGAAAGCGGAGTGTACCGCATGATTTGGCGAGGAACAGTGCCCGGCTCCGGGGCGAATGAGGCCAGATTCCGTGAGCTGTCACGATGCCCCGGGTCGAACCACCAATCGCAATGCCGAGAGATACAGGAAAAATATCTGCTCGCGCGGAAATCATCAGTTCCGAATTCGGCGAGTTTTTTCGGGTTTCGCTGGTACACTTCCAGACATGGACACATTGACTGACGACCTCTGCTACCAGGCGCTGAAAACCCGAGATGCGCGTTTCGACGGCCGCTTCTATACCGCCGTGCTGACCACCGGTATCTTCTGCCGCCCCATTTGCCCCGCTGTTACGCCCAAGCGGGGGAATGTGCGCTTTTACTCTTCCGCAGAAGCAGCCATGGCAAACGGCTTTCGCCCTTGCCTGCGATGCCGGCCGGAAGCGGCCCCCGGCAGCCCGGCATCGGCCGGAGTGCACACCACGGTGGCCCGTGCGGTGAGGCTGGTAGACGAAGGCGTCCTGGATCACGGCTCGGTGTCGGAACTGGCGGAACGCCTGGGCATTACCGACCGCTACCTGCGCCAGCTCTACAAACGCCACACCGGAGCGACGCCGCAACAACATGCCCAGGCCCGGCGCCTGCTGCGGGCACGGCAGTTGATTGTCGACAGTAACCTGAGCATGACTGAAATCGCGGATATTGCCGGCTTCAGCAGCCTGCGCCGTTTCAACCACACCCTGAAAGAGGCCTATGGTAATGCTCCGACGGCGTTTCGCAGGGGCCTCAAGGCCGTGGACAGCACCACACAACGCAGCGCCGGCGACCCCTTTTTGCCGAGGCACGACGATCTCGTACTGGTCCTTCGGGCTCGCCCGCCTTTTGACAGTGAGCAGTTACTGACATTCTTTCGGGCCCGCGCTATTCCGGGCCTGGAAGCCGCCGGGCCACAGCATTACGCGCGCTCGTTATGCATTGGCGGTCAACCGGGGCTGGTGATTTGCCGTCCATGTGCAGATCCGCCTGGTGTACAGGTTATTCTCCGGGGGCCGGCGCGGCAGGCCATTCTGGAAGTAAGCGCACGAGTACGCCGCTTACTCGATCTGGATGCGGACCTGCCCGGCATTAGCGAGCACCTCGGCCGGGACCCGATGTTGCGACCACTGATTAACAAGTACCCTGGCCTGCGCGTACCTGGCAGTTGGGACCGATTCGAGTTCGCGGTCAGGGCCATCCTGGGGCAACAGGTGTCCATCACCGCCGCCCGCACCCTTGCCGGTCGCCTCGTCGCCCGCTACGGTGCTCCTGTTCCCGACGATCTTGCGGCGGGCACGGGCATCACCCACCTATTCCCGAAGCCCGAGGAACTGACCAACCAACCATTGAATCAGCTCGGCATGCCCGGCAGCCGGGCAGACACCCTGTCGCGGGTCGCGGCCCGGTTTGCCGAACCCGGTTTCGCCGAGCTGGATGGCGACGCCCTGTTGGAACAACTGACAGCCATGCGTGGCATTGGCCCCTGGACACTCCATTATCTGGCCCTGCGCGGCCTGGGAGACCCAGACGCCTTTCCAGCCAGCGATCTGGGCATTCTCAAGGCCTCGTCCCAACTGGGTGGCCCGCAAGACGCCAAAGCCCTGACCCAACACGCCGAGCGTTGGCGCCCCTGGCGGGCATACGCAGCGCAATATCTGTGGACATCACTGATCACCCATCCATCCCGGCAGGAGACAACGCCATGACAACCCAAATCCATGTCAGCCGCTTTCCCAGTCCCATTGGCCCCCTGAGCCTGGCCACGGTGGACGACCAATTGGTCCACCTGGATTTCGAGGGCAACGATGAACGCATGCAGACCCTCCAGGCGCGCCGGTATCGCAAGCTCGAGTGGCTGGAGCAGTCCGGTTCCGCCCCCAGGGCGGTTGTCGAATGGCTGGAAGCGTATTTCCACGGGACGATGGAGCCCCTGCCGTGGGACCATCTACGCTTGATCGGCACTGACTTCCAGCAGCAGGTCTGGCAGGGGTTGACCGGTATTCCAGCCGGGAAACACTGCTCTTACGGGGCACTGGCGGAAAATCTGGGAAACCCCAAAGCGGTACGTGCCGTGGCCCGGGCCAATGCCCTGAACCCGGTGGCTATCCTGATTCCCTGCCACCGTGTGATCGGGGCCGATGGTACACTGACCGGCTATGCCGGTGGCCTGGAGCGCAAGGCCTGGCTGCTGGCGCACGAGGCCCGCAACGTCCTTGGGGAGAGTTGTCAGCAACAGCGAAGTGTGGCCGCTTTGGACTTTTAACACCGTTGCTGACATCCGGCAATGACGTGGCTCAGCGTAAGGCCATGAAGCCAGCTTTTAGCCAATGATCTACTCGATGCTGTCCTGCAGCGGACTAATCTACAACAAGCCTGGAGGCAGGTTCGAGCCAACAAGGGAGCGGTGGGTAAAAAGCCTTCTCAAGGAAGGGCGGCGTTTTGCCGTGGATGTGGATCTGTCGAAATTCTTCGACCGGGTGCTGGCGAGCACCAGCCACTTCCTCGAACACCGCCTGAAACTGACGGTCAACACCACGATCTGTGGATCACTGGACCCGACGCATCGGTGCAGGGTGTTGTGGGAGCTGGGGGTTAGATCCCCCCCCGGCTACCCGATTATGTTTCGTTTTCTGGTAATTCGAGCTGTCTCTCACTCCGCCAGACTCGTATGAGCACAACCTCTTCAGCCTGCCTGAGATAGACAACCCGAAATGGTGCGTGAATCAATTCGCGAATATGATCCAGGTTGAACTCAGGAACAACTCGGCCAGTATCAGGGTGGATTTGAAGCATTCCACAATGCTCCAGAATAGTGGCCACGAAATCATCACCGATATGTGGCACATCCTGCTCTCTGTAATACTCTTGAATGGCCTGCATGCCCTCAAGAGCGGACTGTGCGATGCGTAATTCCATTTACTCGATGCCCAACGTTTTCTTGGCGTCCTCCAACGATACGGTGTTGCCCTCGCGAACATCCATCAGCCCCTGCGCCACCGCCTTTACAAACCGCAATTCCTCTGCGGTTCTCTCATAATCCTCGAGTCCCTGAACAACTGCTACACCGCGGCCACGACTGGTAAGCAGGATTGGACGATGGGTATCCTGCGCTCGACCAACCACCTTTCCGGGATTGATCTTAAGGTCTGATAGAGGAATGACATCCTCGGAAAATTTCACTTGCATAGTGCTTACCTGGTCAACGACTTGGTGCTACCAATAGCACCAGTTAACAGGTGCGGTCAAGAAACATAACGAACGAGATCATCACTCACACGCATCATCATCCTGGCCCGGGCAACAATGCCCACACAGAGGCCGCCCGCGCTGCCAAGACTTCACGAAGCGTGGATGCCCCCTGGACTAAGAACCGAAAATCTCGATCTTGATCTTCCTTGAGCGTATAGAAAATCATGTCCCGACTGTCTCCGTACCAAGGTCCATCAACTGGATAGAGGGTGATTTCGAAGCCGTAGTCCACAGGATGGAACGCGTTTGCCAAAATCACGGCCAAGTTTCTACCGGGGTGCTTGTAAGCCAGCGCATGCCGATACGCCCCACTAGCATCTATCGGCTTTTCAAAGCCAAGCTCATCGACCAGAAACCTAAAGAGGCGGGTGACCTCCGCCCTGTAGGCAGCTCCAAGTCTGGCAATCTCGTGTTCATCCATTGCGGCTAACGCCTGAGTTGAGCCGACTTGCGTAGTGGAGGCAAAGCCATGGCAAGCTTTTCTGCCATGGCTTTGGTGTAACGAAGCAAGTTCGGCTTGAACGAATTGTGCGCGCCCAGCATGGGCATGAACTAATGTGCGGAGCGCCGCCCGGATGAAAGTCCCCTGTGGGAAGATCAGCGTTCAATGGGTTTTACCCGATTGAACGCTAACCACTAGCGAATGGCAAGGGCTGATCCGCGAGGAAAGGTCTCCGGGGCGCCGGCCGGAAGTAAGCCGCTAGCAAAACTGCGAGCTGGTGTGTGAACAAGGGCATCATATGAGGCGTAGGCCGGAGGCAAGTTGGCACAAGACAACGAAGCCATGTGATCTAACGGCCACCGTAAATGATGGGGGCAGCCATCCGTCAGTTGTGCAGTGACAGTGCATGCTCTTATCTGGGGCGGCACCGACGCATCGGTGCAGGGTGTTGTGGGGGCTGGGGGTTAAATACCCCCGGCTACCCGATTAAAGCCTCTTTGATAAGAACGCAACAGCTTCATTTAGCTCTACGTAGGTCGGCACATTACCGGAGAAGCCAATATACTCGGTCAGGCACTGATACGAGCCTATCAAGTCGTGTGCGATTTCGTCGTAGCCAAAAAGCACAGACACTCCCTTGTATTCGATAGTTACCTTGTCGGAAACTCGGTCGAATAGAAGCGGACTGGGTTCATCAAAGATATCGACACTTTCACGACCACCGCCGGCGACAGCTACTAAACCCTGTGCCAAAGCGAGTAGAAACGTATCCAGAAAGGTTGTCGACTCTTCTATCCGACTTCCATTTTCCCCTTCCAGGACAATACCACCCAGAAGTTCGCCTGGATCTACTCCGCCTTCTTCATCGAGTTTCAAGCTTATCGACATATCGACTCGTGCTTTAACGCCCGGCTCACGCGCCGGTTTGGAGCCGCGAAGCGGCGGAAAATAGGTCGCTGTGCAGCCGCTGGTTATGTTTCGTCATCTCCGATCTCGGACATCCGCAATAACTGGCTACTGCGACGCACAGTCAAAATGTCAACTTGATCTTTGACGCTGTAAATTACCCGATACGTTCCAAATATCAGCTCCCTGATGCGAGATGACCCCACCTCGGGAACCATGCGCCCACTTTTCGGAAAATCAGCTAACCGCTCGACCGTGGCAAATAAATCATCAACCCAATGCACCGCTGCATCTGGGTTGTCTTCTGCAATATACCGAGCGATATCCTCGACATGCTCCAGAGCAAGCGGGGACCAAACTATCCTCATTGAGCCAGCCCGCTCAGAACCCGAGTCCTCGCGTCTTCATGCGCAATACCATCCCCGGAGGCTATCTGTTCTTCAGCCTTATACACCTCTTCCAGTATTTCCAGGCGTTCCTGCATCTTCTCGTACTCGTGAACATCCACCAGTACGGCAACCCCACGACCTCTTTGTGTCAGCACCATAGGACGACGGTTTTCATGGAGCTGCTTTACAAATGTAGCTACACCTGCGCGAAATTCAGACAGAGGACGGATATCTTCATCTACTCGAACCCTTGACATGGGAATCACCTTAGTACGTTTAGTTGTACGTCAAAGAGTACGATATTGCCTGACGCCAAGCAAGGCGTTCGAGGGGCCATCTGCGAAGCCGTGGGCCGACCGAATATGCGCTTCGTTCCCATTAAGACGGAAGACCAACAGGCGGTGCGACGGGTACAAAGCATTCTCAAGGAAGGGAGACGCTTTACCGTGGATGTGGACCTGTCGAAGTTCTTCGACCGGGTCAATCACGACCTGCTGATGACGCACCTTGGCCGCAAGGTTCGGGACAAGCGTCTGCTGGGACTGATTGCCCGGTATCTGCGAGCTGGGATTATCGACAACCAGCTCTATCTGGAGAGTCGGGAAGGTGTTCCGCAGGGTGGCCCATTGTCGCCTTTGCTGGCCAACATCATGCTCGATCCGCTGGATAAAGAACTGGAACGGCGGGGCCATCGGTTTGCCCGCTACGCGGACGACTTCACCATTGTGGTGAACAGCCGTCGTGCGGGCGACCGGGTGCTGGCCAGCATCAGCCACTTCCTCGAACATCGCCTGAAACTGACGGTCAACACTACCAAGAGCCGGGTGGTCAGAACCAATGACAGCAAGTTCCTGGGCTTTACCTTCAAGGGAACCCAGATCCATTGGCACCCGGACACGCTGCGCAAGTTCAAGCAACGTATCCGGGAACTGACGAACCGGAACTGGGGTGTGTCGATGCACTACCAGCTTTTCAAGGTCAGCCAGTACCTTCGGGGCTGGATCAACTACTTTGGTGTCGCCACCGGCTATCAACGTTGCTGCGATCTGGATCACTGGATCCGCCGCCGCGTTCGGATGGCCTACTGGCGACAGTGGCGCAAGCCGCGTACCAAAGTCCGGAGCCTGATGAAGCTGGGTGTGCACGTACAGGCCGCAGTGGCGTGTGGCATCACCAGCAAAGGACCCTGGCGCAGCTCGAAGACGCCGGGTATTCAACAAGCACTATCCAATGACTACCTGAAAGCCGAGGGGTTGGCATCACTGCGCGAAGGATGGATCAAGCTTCACCATTCCCGGTGAAACGCCCTGTGCGGAGCCGCATGCAGGGTGTTGTGGGGGCTGGAGGTTAGATACCTCCAGCTACCCGATCATGTGTTTTTTAGTTGATCCCACAATCCATGCCTTGTGGCGTAAAAAATGAACATGGGAAATTCTATGACTGCATAGGAAATTAGAGTGAACCAGAACCAGTTGCTATCAAAGAAAATGGTGTTGAAGGCAATACCCTCTCCCCAAAACAGAAAACCACAGATCCCTAATGACATCACAGACGAGCAAAAGTCATTGGCGACGATCCTGTTTATATCATCGCCACACAGCACCGGATAGATGAAAAAATAGGCGATGGCAACGATCACGCAGTTGAGCATCAGAACTATTACTTCAGGGCTATCCATACTGTTCCTCAATGCACTGGCACATAACGCCAGCGCACAACGGCGCCCTTGTAATGGAGGCGCAGCCGCAATGAAAAGGGCGTCCGGCGGCCAACGGCCGCGTATTGATGAGCCTTGTTATATTTTGCTGACTTGGGCTTCACGATCGCGCCCACCACGCAGCACCAAATATAACAGCGGGCCGGCAGATACAAACACCGCTGTCAGAACGAAAAACGGGATGAGATAGCCCAGCCCTTTGCCACGGCTTTTCGCATCTTGGTACATCCAGACGCAAGCCAACGCCGCGAGAATATAAAGGTCAATGACAACCTGGGCAGTATCCGGGCTGGACATCAGCTGGGCACCAAAGGCCAAAAGCGATTGGTCTGCCCCTGCCATAACCCAGAAAGTAAAGCCCATGAACAGGCAGAGAATGATTAGGGGGAATATCGATACTCTCATGATCTTCCTTGATTGAGGTTTAAGAAATATAACGCCTGCATAAACGGCGCCCGACTAGGGCGTCCGGTGGAGGCCATCGGCCGGAACGAATTTAATGCATTGGTTAGATGCTGGTTACCCGGCAATTTATTGTGGCACCCAATGCCGAATGCCTACTCCCGATACTTTGCACCAGCGCGACCCATGGCGCTAGGAACCAGAGCACCAAGTGCGCGGAAGTTGCCAGATGTTTACGCCGGATTGCCCCGCGACCCGAACACCCGATTGGCAGCCAAAACCGCTACCAGACTGGCGGCTGTGTTCGGCCCGAAGACAACTGCAAAACTGCGCCCAAACACCAAACCCAAGAGCACCAGAGCCAGGCATTTAACGCTCGCAGCACAGGCCGAAACCCGCGTAGCGGTTGAGGTCCAGGCCACGCA
>CBIHLH010000100.1:0-13292 GCA_966210405.1 uncultured Marinobacter sp. | reverse complement strand
GCAGCGGGCTTCTTTTTCGCAGGTTTGGCGGGCTGGGCCGGGGCTTCCGAAGAGGACTCCCGGATGGCGTCAAACAGCCCCGCCAGCTCTTTGTCCGTCAGGTCCCGCCACTGGCCCACCGCCAGCCCCTTCAGGCTGACGTTCATGATCCGGATGCGCTCCAGTCTGGTCACCTCGTATCCGAAATATTCACACATCCGGCGAATCTGGCGGTTCAGGCCCTGAACCAGGGTAATGCGGAAGACGAACCGGGATTCCCGGCTCACCCTGCACTTTTTCGTGACGCTACCGAGGATGGGTACGCCGTTCGCCATACCGTCAACAACCGCCTGGGTTACCGGTTTGTCGACGGTGACCAGGTACTCCTTTTCATGGTTGTTTCCGGCCCGCAGGATCTTGTTGACCAGATCGCCATTGCTGGTCATGAAGATCAGGCCCTGGGAGTCCTTGTCCAGTCGCCCGATCGGGAATATCCGCTCACTATGCCCGACAAATCGCTGAATGTTGTGCTTCTCGGCGCTGTCGGTGGTGCTGACAATGCCCACGGGCTTGTTCAGGGCAATGAAGACCAGATCCTCCTCAGAGCGGGGCTCAATCACCTGGCCATTGACCTTGACGGTATCCCCGGGGAGTACCTGATCGCCCACCGTGGCCCGCTGGCCATTGATGTAGACGTTGCCCTGCTCAATATAACGATCGGCTTCCCTGCGCGAGCACAGGCCGCTTTCGCTGATGTACTTGTTAAGGCGGGTAGTGGGATTGCTGGTCATCGGCTGTCCAGGTCTGGCATGTCAATCGTGGCATGTGAATCGGGGCATGATAACAGGCACCGGGATCGCCCGCAGCCCGGATACTGGCCAATCGGAGCCGAGTCTGCCATTCTTTCTCCGCTGCCTTGGGGCAGTAAAAGCAAGGTTGATTAATCAGCGATCTCTATTCCGGGACCGTGTCGACCGAATTCGTCAAGGACAGATTGCCCCATTGACTACTCTGACGCTTGAACACGTCTCCATTGATACGCTACACGATATCGGCTTCGCCGTGGGTGCCGGTGAGGTTGTCTGCCTGTCCGGCCCCTCGGGCAGCGGGAAGAGCCGCCTCCTGCGGGCGATTGCCGATCTTGAGGCCCATGACGGCCGAATCTTTCTGGAGGACCGGGAGCAGGGGGCGGTGCCGGCCCATGACTGGCGACGCCAGGCAATGATGGTGCCTGCCGATAGCCAGTGGTGGTTTGACGAGGTCGGTGCCCATTTCTCCGGTGCCCCCGAATGGCCACCGGTGCTGGGTTTGTCCCGTGAGGTGCTGGCCTGGCCGGTCAGCCGGTTGTCGTCCGGTGAGCGACAGCGGCTGGCGCTGATGCGGGCGTTGCATTATGGCCCCCGGGCTCTGTTGCTGGACGAACCCACCGCCAATCTGGACGAAGCCATGACCCAGGCGGTTGAGGGCTGGCTGCTGGAGGAAATCCACACACGGCAGCTTCCGGTTATCTGGGTGGCCCACGACACCGGCCAGATCCGGCGAGTCGCCAGCCGCCACTACCGGATTCACGGAGCGACTCTGGAGCAGGTGCATGGGCGTCATTGATCTGGCCTGGTGGAAGCTGGCACTCACTGCCCTGTTAATTGTCGCCCTGGCGGCGGTGAGTTTCGCGTCGCGCCTGGCGATCAGCCGAAGTCTGCTGATCGCCAGCCTGCGCACGGTGGTTCAGCTTGCCCTGATTGGTCTTGTCCTGGAGGCGCTGTTTGCCTCCGCGGAACTGGTCTGGATCATCCTGATGGCCACGGCCATGCTGCTCGTTGCCGGCCGCGAGGTGATGGCGCGCCAGCAGCGGCGGTTGCGCGGTATCTGGTCATTCGGGATTGGCACCGGTGCCATGTTCGTGTCGTCGTTCACCGTGACCGTGCTGACCCTGACGGTCATTATCGGGCCGGAACCCTGGTACACCCCCCAGTATGCGATTCCACTGCTGGGCATGATGTTGGGCAACACCATGACCGGTGTGGCCCTGAGCCTGGATCGCCTGACCGACTCCGTCTGGCGCCAGCGCCTGGTGATCGAAAACCGGCTGATGCTGGGGGAAAGCTGGCGTGAGGCCATCGAGGATATCCGACGCGATGCCATGCGGGGTGGCATGATGCCGTCTATCAACGCCATGGCAGCCGCCGGTATTGTCAGCTTACCGGGCATGATGACCGGTCAGATTCTGGCGGGCAGCCCACCCGCTGTGGCGGTGAAGTATCAGATACTGGTGATGCTGACGATCACGGTAGGCACCGGCTTTGGCACGCTGATGGCCGTTGCCTGGGGCAGTCGGCGGCTGTTTGACGACCGGGAACGACTGCGGCTGGATCGCCTGGTCAAAAAGCACCCATAACGCCACCGACCCGGTTGTGTGGGCCGTTGTGCCAGCCTTTACAGGCTTCAGGAGCGCTGGCACAACGGCCTGGTGGTTGCCGGAGGGGTTAGTGGCCGTAGATCCGCATGGCCGTGTTCTGGATCGACAGGTTGTCCAGGGCGACGGAACCGATGGAGGTTCCGCCGACCAGCACCTGGCCGATGGACATGTCGGCTTCGAAGGTGTTCAGGTCGACGGCCAGGGCGGAATTGCCGTCCGCCCGGGTGCCGTTGTAGATGTTCATATCCACTTTGGCGCCGACGGTGAGGATCGACGGGTTGTCATCGTAATCGGCGCCGGTCAGGCGCAAATCCCGGATGCCTAGCGCCAGGAAGGGAACATCCACGTCCAGATCGTCGATGGCGAACAGGGATTGCAGGTTCAGTTCGTCAGTGGCCGTGTCGACCCGGAACTTGAGCTCCGTAACGATACCTTCCATCGACAGGTTGCTCGCAATCAGCGTGCTATCCGTGGCGCCCTGCAGGGACCACTCACCGGTCCGCACCGCGAAATCGATGGGGGCGGCCACCAGCGGAAACACGTTGATCAGGGCATCGCCATCGTCGGCAATGTCGATCTCGATCTTGATGTTATCAATCAGTTCGCTGGTTTCTCCGAACAGCAGATCCCGTGCGGTGGTGATCTCCTGGAACATGTCGGTGCGATTGGCGCCGCCGATAAAGATGTCCTTTACCGACAGGGAGCCTTCGTCCGTGTAGAGAAACTCGCCAATATTGACCTGGGTTTCCAGCTCAATGGTCACACCGGCCTGGCCGGTAATGTTGCCCATACTGGCGTCTTCCAGGGGTTGCAGTTCCGCTTGCGCGAGCAGTGGCAGGCCGGTCATGGCCAGCACGAGCGCGGTTTTCTTCAGGCTTTTCATGCTGTTTCCTTTTTTGCTTTTGTTATGGGCGAATGGCCAGCCGGCACAGTGCCGGCTGGCCCCGGGTGTCAGGCACCCGTCTTCCTTACTGCTCCGGAGTCAACGTCAGGTCGATGGTGTTGCCCGGACCGGTCAGGAACTGGTTGAGAACGTCAGTCAGCAGGCCGCAGTTCTCCAGCGGTGGCAGTCCATAGACGCCGCTCACGTCGCCACCGGTGGCGGGTGAGAAATTGCCACCGTCCCCGGAAGTGAGGGTGATGTCGACCGGTTCGATGGTCTGGCACTGATCACCACCACCCACGCGAATGGGCAGGCCAAAGAGCTTCAGCGCCACTTTGGGTACCTTCACGTACAGGTGTGAATGGGCGGTCAGCTTGCCATTGACCAATGTGCCTGTCGTCATTTCGGACTGCTCAAATTCAACGTCAGCGACGGCTTTCAGCCGACTGAACAGCAGGCGAATGGAGAAGTACCCGGTGGTTGGCTCAATCGCCAGATCCGCCTCGAAGGTACCGCTGGCCAGCTCCAGCACCGTGGCTATGGTGCCGTTCAGGGGCAGGGTGCTGTCCGAGGACTTGATGTAGGTGCTCCCTTCCAGGCCAAGCAGCAGTTCCAGGGTGTCGGTAGGCGCGTCAAAGCCTTCGGCGCTGACCGGAACCGTGAGCTCGGGGTTCTCCGGGTCATCGGAACCAATCACCAACTGGGCACTGCGGGTACCGGCCGATGCGGCGGTGAAGCTCAGCTCAATGGTGCAGCTTTGCTCCGGCGCCACCGTGGTGCAGTTGTTGGTCTGCAGGAATTCCGCAGCATCCGCACCTTCCAAAGTGACGCTGTTGATCAGCAGGGTTTCGTTACCGTTATTGGATACCGTTACCTGGGCCGAGGTGCTCTGGCCCACCTGAACCCGTCCGAGGCTGACGGTCTCGGGGTTCACCGCAATCTCCGGCACCGGTGCCAGCACGCTTCGCCCGCTCAGGGCCACGTCGACAGATGGCTTGTCGGCGTCGGTGGAATCGATGGTCAGGGTTGCGCTCTGGTCGCCTGCACCGCTGGGGATGTAGGTTACCGCCACATCGCAACTCTCGGTGGGCGCCAGCGTTGTGCAACTGCTGGTTTGCATGAATGCGCTGGCGTTGGCGCCGGCGATGCTGATGTTATTGATGCCCAGAACGGCGTTGCCGGTGTTGGACAGGGTAACAGTCTCTTCCGCGGTCAGGCCGGCCTGGACGTTGCCAAAGTCCAGTGCTTCACGGTTAACCGCAATGCGCGGTGTCTCGACCACATCGCCAATCACCTGAAGGGTCTGCAGCACATTGTCCTGCCCCGCGTTCTGGGTACAGTCGGAGGTAAATTCACCAATGGGTGCCGGTGCGATGTCACCGCTTGCGGTCCGGGCGATCATATCCAGGGTCAGGTTACCCACGGTAATCCGGGCTTCCCCGATATCGTCCTGGGTGAAAGTGATGGCCGGGGACGTACCAGACGCCGGCACGGTGAACTCACCTGCCACATCGGGGATCGGGGAGGGTGGAATGGTCAGCGGCACGGTCAGGTCGATATTGCGGGCCGGAGTAACCACGGTGGTCTGATTGGTCGCGGTGCCCTCGATGGTTTCCGAGCCCACCAGCTTGAGGCCGGTACGGGAGTCTTCATTCACCACGGTGAGGGCGTTGATGGTGAATTCCGGTGTGGGCTCACCCACGGTGGCCTGACTGGGAATGTCGGCACTGATTTCCGCCCGGATGGGTTGGTCGCCGATCAGGGGAAAGGGGCAGGTGAATTCCAGTTCGATGGCGACGGGTTCTGCCAGAGCCTGGCCCGCGCCGGACATCAGCGCCGTGGCGGCCATGGCTGCGCCGAGCGCCCGCCCGCCCGTGTTGGGTTTCCTGAGTTTCATGAGTTCGTCCTCTGTACACTTTCGTTGTTGTAGGAAGGGCTGCAGACAACACCGATACGGACTGCTCAATCGGACTTGCGACGTTCCCTTTGCCACGCGTGGAAACGCATGTGTGCGTGCCCATTAGGCCGTTGCGGGTAGTCTGAGGTCATTGCCTGCCCCGGCAGGCTTTTTGTCCAAAACGGAGACCGAGCGTAAAGAATGCTGAAACCGTGACCGGCTTCAAATTTGGTCGGTGATGGCCTCGCTCATGGTGCCTTGCGGGCTTGCCGGCGAACGTCGCCCGGGGTGGTGCCGGTCCAGGTGCGGTAAGCCTTGGTGAAACCGGCCTGGTCACTGAACCCGAGTTTCTCGGCAATGGATTCCAGGGGAACGTTGGTGTCTCGCAGGTAAAGCGTGGCGAAGTTCTCACGGATCTCGTTGCGAAGTTCCCGGAACGAGGCGCCCGCGCTGGCCAGATGCTGGCGCAGGGTTCGTGTACTCATGCCCAGCCTGCGGGCAATGTTATCGGTGGCACAGGGGCGGCCGGGCTGGCTCATGATCAGTTCCCGCACCTGCATCAACGTTTCGTCGGCTTGCCGGGTTGCGCTTTCGGTGGGGTTGCGGTGGCGGGCGAGCAGGAATTGCAGTTCAGCGTTATCTGCACGGATTGGCCGGCCTGCCAGCGGCATCGTCACCTGGCTGAATGGCGCATTGAAGCGGAACTCGCAGTCGGAGGCGAGGGCCTGCCAGGTTTCGGGTTCAAGTGTGGTGTCAAAATCGAACTGGATCTCGAAATGGCTGCACACCTGGGCAGCGATGCGCTGGATACTGCCCATGTAGATTTTGGTCAGGCAGGGGCGCAACGGGCCCAGAGTCCAGGTGTCCATCAGACGAATCCTGAAGGTGGTTCCACTGGAACTCAGTTCCATGTCCATGAGCGGCAGGCCAACCCGGAGGTACTGGACAATCATGCTGATCAACTGGCGCGGGTTTTCCTGGCCAAGCACCGCAAACCCCAGCAGGCCATGGCTGGGCAGGTCCAGTTCCTGGCCGAACTGAAAGGGTGCGCGCTCATCGGTCATCAGCCACTCGGCCTTGCTCAGCAAGCTGGTGACCTGGGCCATGGACATGCTGGCATCCGGATTATCGAGCATGGCGTCCGGTATCCCGGTATGGGTGAGGATTGCCTGCCGCTTCACACCACGCCGTTCCATGAACTGGATGAACCGCCGTGCGTAGCGCGCGGAAATGATGGGCACCTCAAGCGCCAGCTGATTCGAAGTTTCCATGTCGTCGTCCCTGTTCCGGGGCTGCCCCGGCCATGTCGTCGTGTGCCATCTGTTGTTATTATGCGAACGCTCAGTATAGGCAGGGCCGGTGGTCGGAAATTTCGTGAGTGGTCACGATTCCGGCGGGATGGCCGGATATGACAATGAAACTTTATTCAGGCGGGAGGCAGGCGGTGGCAGGAATTTCCCAGGGCCCGGGGCACCACGGCGACCCGTGCCCGGTGTGTGAGCGGGGGGTGCCGGCCCGGTTCTGTTCGCTGGGGGAGCGCCGTTACCTGCGTTGCCCGGTTTGCGAGGCGACCCTGCTGCACCCGGCCTGCCGGCTGCCCCCGGAAGACGAGCGGGCCGTTTACGAACTGCACGACAATCAGCCCGATGATCCGGGTTACCGGTCGTTTCTGGCCAGGCTCACGGAACCACTCACGGCCCGGCTCCCGGTCGGTGCCCATGGGCTTGATTTCGGATGTGGCCCGGGGCCGGCACTGGCCCGGATGATGGAAGAGGCGGGCATGGCAATGTGCCTGTACGATCCGTTTTTCTATCCCTCGGAATCCGCCCTTTCGGCGTCCTATGATTTCGTTACCTGCACGGAAGTGATCGAGCACCTTTACCACCCGGCCAGCGTATTTCGCCAGTTGAGTGCACTGCTCAAGCCCGGTGGCTGGCTGGGTGTGATGACCTGTTTCCAGACCGACGACGCGCGCTTCGAGCACTGGCATTACAGGCGGGATCCGACCCACGTGGTGTTTTATCGGGAAGCGACTCTGGCCTACATTGCCAACCGGCTTGGCTGGTCATTGGAGGTGCCCAGAAAGGATGTCGCGTTGTTCCGCAAGGGCGGTTAGCGCGAGGTGGGGCAGTCGGGTAATGACGGGCAGGCGGCCTGGGAGCCGGTGCCTGTGGCACTGAAGGTCCCGGGTTCGCCGAAACGTTCCGGTGCCAGACCGGCGGCACACTGGGCTGCGCGCCTGGCAGCGGACGGGCAGGACTGCTTTTCAAGGGCGTACGCCAGGTTGTTCCAGCCGTCAGCAAAGGCGGGGAAGCGGGTAACCACACGCTGGAAGTGAGCCGTGGCCTGTGACCACTGACCCTTTTGCCAGGCCAGGTTGCCCTGGGCCATTACGGCCGCGGGCTGGTCGGGCCATTGCTGCTCTGCCGTGATATAGGCCTGGCGGGCTGCCGTGGTTCGCCCCGTTGTTTCGAGATCGTAGGCAGCTTTGAGGAAAGCCAGCGGTTGCGCGGTTGCCGGCACCGTATCCGGGGGTAGCATGACCACCGCCCAGTTGTCGGCCCGGGCCCAGGTGTTGTGAAACACTTTCTGGCTGATGGCTTCCTGCTCACGCGTGTCCGTGTGCAGGATCAGGTCACGCGCCTGCGCGTCGTAGCCGATGACCACCGCAAAGTGCCACTGCGGCCACCAGTCGAGCCCCAGATTCTGCATGACCAGCACCGGGTGGCCGGCGGACACTTCTCGCAACAGGCTAGCCAGTGTGCCGTCCAGGGGATAGACCAGCATGCCGTGGGCGCGGCCGGCGGCCACCATCTCCACCTGCAGCGACCCTTCCCGCCCCGGGATGTACACCAGTTCCCTGAGGATGTCGGGATGGGTGTGGAGCCCCTGGCTGTTCAGCATCATGGCCAGGGAGGCCGGGCCGCACTGATACTTTTCCTGCGGGTAGAAGGGCACGTCTTCCAGAACCACGTGTTCCGGTACTGACTGGGTGCCGGCGTCCGGTGTGGGCCATCCGGGGCTGGTGGCACACCCCGCAAGCAGGGCGGCCAGGCACAACAAGGCCGCACAGCCAGTACTTGCAGAGCGAGAAGAGCGGGGTAGTGCCATTATTCCGTGGCGCTACCGGATGCAGTTCACGAACGGGAAGACATTCGTTGCACAGAGCATGTCAGTGATGATGAACACCAACAAGAACAGGACAATGATACCGACCACATCCTGACCGGCGGGTGCCTCAGCCAGTTGCTGTTCGAAGTCCGCAAGCTCTGCGGGGGTCAGGTTCTGGATGCGCTCTTTGACCTGATCTTCGCTGACGCCGAGGTCGGCAAGTTTGTCTTTCACCTGCTGTTGCTCAAGCATGCTCAGCAACTGCTGTCGATCCAGCTGAACCTGTTGCTCGCCGATGATCTCGCCAGTGCCGACCATGCCTGCGGTGGCAGTGGTAGACCACACGGAACCGACCGCAAGAAGGATGGCCATGACGGTGGAAAGGATTCTCAGATGCTCTCTTATACCGGACATTTCAGGCTCCTGTTCGTTGTCGTTTTTGAAACTTCCCAACACGTTATCCAATCGTGTCTCTCAGACCTCACGATAGAATAGGGCGTTGTGTTCCGACAAGATACCAAACTTTCATGGTGCGAGGGGCCCAGCGCTGTGAAGGCCTTCGGTTATCCGTGACCCTGCTCGCAGGTACACAAACCCTTACAAAAAACACCCCTGCTGCTATATCGCCAATCCCGGGGTGTTCCTAAACTTGTCAGATCAATCATTTACATTGTAAACGCCCGTGACCCTCATAGCGTCCGTTTTTTCACGATTGTTCAGTCTCCGACTCTTGCTGGTGGCCTTTGCCGCGCTGCTTGCCGTGGCCGGTGATCAGATTGCGATTCTGAGTTGGGCCGATCGTATGTTGTTCAGTGTTCTGGGCGCGCCAGAGTCGGTTGGCTATGGGCAACCGCCGGGTCCGGAGGCAATCGCTGCCGCGCTGGAGGCACGGGGGCTGGCGGAGCCCATGTGGTCGGCGCTCGCCATTCATTCCGGACTGATGGTCGCGGTGCTGTATCTGGTCATTGCAATTCCCCGTATGGGGGCGGCGACGGCGTTGCCGGTGACGCTCCTTTTGGGTGGTTCCCTGGTGGTGCTCCAGGCCGCGTTGATGTTTTACCGGAATGTCTGGGTGCCCATGGGGGAGGTTATTACCCTGCTGGTGATCGGTTATGGAGTGATGCTGTTCTGGTTGCAGCCCAACCGACGGATCCTGGCTCTCAGCCGAAACGTCCGGGAATCCCGGCTGAGGCTGGCCAGGCTGCTGCTTCAGCAGGGCCAGGCCGACGATGCCCTGGACGCCCTGAAAGACTGCCCGATGGATGACTCACTGATCGAACTTCAGTATGACATTGCGATTCAGCAGGAGCGCAAACGCCAGTACGACAAGGCGGTTGTCGCCTATCAGGGCATCCGGGCCAACCGCAGGAATTTCCGGGACGTTAACGACCGGCTGGCGGCCCTGGAAAAGCTGGCGATGGACGTAACCGTGAGGAGTGGTGGCGGGTTCGACAGCACCCGCACCCTGCTGATGCCCGAGCCATCCGTGAGTCGCCCCACTTTGGGCCGGTATGAGATTGAGCGTGAGATCGGGCGGGGTGCCATGGGGGTAGTGTATCTCGGCAAGGATCCGAAAATTGCCCGGACTGTCGCCATCAAGACATTGAGCTACCAGGCATTTGAACCCGGCGAGTTGCAGGATCTCAAGGGTCGGTTTTTCCGCGAGGCAGAGGCGGCGGGCCGGCTGAACCACCCCGCCATTGTCACCGTCTATGATGTGGGTGAGGAGGCGGACCTTGCCTATATTGCCATGGATTACGCCAAAGGCCGGCCGCTCAGCGAGTTCGGCCGCTCGGGACGCCTGCTGCCACTGGCCACCGTGCTTGATATCATTGCCCGGGTGGCGGATGCCCTGGCCTATGCCCATGGCCAGAAAATCGTCCACCGGGACATCAAGCCGGGGAATATCATCTTTAACCCGGACGACGGCGGCATCCGGATAACCGATTTCGGCATCGCCAAGATCACCGACGATTCCCGCACCCGCACGGGCAGCGTTATGGGCAGCCCGCTGTATATGTCGCCGGAACAGCTGAAGGGGCAGACGGTAACCGGGGCGTCGGATATATACAGCCTGGGCGTCACCCTGTACAAACTGGTCAGTGGGGAAACGCCGTTCCAGGGCGAGACCCTGGCCAATCTCACCTACCAGATTCTGAACAAGCGGCCCCGGAGTGTGCGGGAGTTCAACGCTGACCTGCCCAATGGCGTCGTTCGCCTGATCAACAAGGCCATCCAGCGGGAGCCTGACAAACGGTTCGCCAACGCCGCGACCATGGCTGAGGCCGTACGCAGGCTGGCAGCCCGCGAGGCGCGGGAGGAGGTGTCCTGATGGGCTATCGGATAGCGGGCGAAAGCGATCCCGGAGCCGTACGCGACAGTAACCAGGATACGATCTTCTGGCACGTCAGTGACGATGGCGGGCAGGCTTTGCTGGTGGTTGCCGACGGCATGGGTGGGTACCAGGGGGGCGAAATTGCCAGCCAATTGGCGGTTGAGGCGGTGCGAGAGGCGCTGATACCAGCTCTGGAGGCAGCCGCTCCGCCGGCGCCCGAGGCCGTGCGTGAACAACTGGACACGGCGTTTGTTCTGGCCAATGAGCGGATACAGACACGGCGTGCAGAAGAGGTCCAACTGGAAAAAATGGGCACGACGCTGGTGGTGGCCTGGCTCATCAACCACCGGGCACACATTGCCCACATCGGGGATTCCCGCTGCTACCGGATCCGACAGGACGAGCCGGTGTGCCTGACCAGGGACGACACGGTGGTTCAGAACATGCTTGACGACGGCAGCATTACCGAGGCGGACGCCCCCCATGTGCCTTTTCGCAACGTTCTGACCCGGGCGGTGGGCGCCATGGACCAGGCGATTCCGGGTTACCGTTGTGATGACCTGGCCGAGGGGGACTGTCTATTGCTCTGTTCCGATGGTTTGACCAACGCTGTGTCGGATTCCGGATGGCCGGCGCTGATTTCGGCAGCGGATACGGTGGGCAGTGCCGCCCGGGCGTTGATTGACGCCAGCCTTGATAATGAAGCGGCGGATAATGTGTCTGTTGTTTTACTGACCTTGCAGTAGCAGAGGAAACTGAAATGGCATCGCTTTCACAACTCGTGGATAACGTGGTGGTAAACACCTTTGAACTGGCACAGCCCGAGACCCGGATTGGTCGCCGCCCGGATAACGATCTCCGGATTGATGAGATTTCCGTCAGTGGCCAGCACGCGTTGATCGAATCGATCCCGAATGCCTATCTGGAAGGCACAGTGGATTACTACATCATCGACAGCAACAGCACGAATGGAACCTTCGTGAACGAACTGCGTATTGAAGGACGCCAGCGCCTGAACAGCAACGACATGGTACGTATCGGCTGGAATGAGTTCCGCTTCATTGATGAGGAAGAGAATGCGCTGGAGAAAACCGCGTATATTCTCGATTGAAGCCAGGCGTTGCCCCGGCGTTTACCGGGTACGCTCGATGACCAGCCGGGAAAACCGCTGAAGCAACCCAGACGCCTCTGGAGCGGGCCGGACGGCGGCGATGAGTGCTTCCGGATCCAGTGCTTCCTTAAGCAGAGCCGGCGCCTGTACTTCCAGGTAAGCGCGCATGATGGTATCGGAAAACTCCGGATGGAACTGAACGCCCCAGGCGCAGGATCCGATTCTGAAGGCCTGATGGGGCTCGAACCGGTTCCGGCCCAGCAACACGGCACCGGCGGGTAGCCGCAGCACAGACTGCCGGTGTGTCAGTTGCGCTGGAAAGTGGTCTGGCAGATCTTTGAACAGGGCATCCGAGCGGGCGTCCGGAAGCAATTCAACGGTGTGGGTGCCGGTCTCCCGACCGTCCGGGTGGTATCCCACCTCGCCCCCAAGCGCGTGGGCCAGCAGTTGATGCCCATAGCAGACGCCAAGCACGGGAATGTCACGGGCAACGGCGCTTGCCAGCCAGGCGCCGGTGTTTTCGCTCCAGCCCGCCCGGTCACTGACCATGGCCGGCGAACCGGTCACGACAATGCCATCCCAGTCGTCGGGAGTGCCTGGCAGCTCCGCGTTTTCCACATCAACAACGGTAAGGCTGAGTTCCGCTGACAGTCCGCGCACGAACCAGTCATCGAAGTCACCGAAACGGGTACGCAGTTCGGGGTACGTGGTGCCGGTTTTCAGGATAACCACGTGTGCCTTGCGAGGCGCTTGTAGGTCCTGGCCCATACTGATGCTTCCTGTCATGCCGTTCGGATGCCGGTTATTGCTCCGGAAGTTCCGCATTGTGGAACACGTTCTGCACGTCGTCCAGATCGTTCAGCATCTCCAGGAATTTTTCGAACATGGGGATGTCATCACCCTCCACCGGGGTGGTGGTCTTGGGCAGGAACTGAATTTCATCCACGTCGAAATCAATGCCCTCGATGGCGTCGACCAGCGCCTGGCGGGCCTTGGCGTATTCGGTATTGGGGGTGAACACAGTAATCAGTCCGTCTTCGTTTTCAATGTCGGTGACATCGACATCCGCCTCCACCAGGGCTTCCAGCACCGCCTCTTCATCATCACCCTTGAAGGCAAAAATGGCACTGTGATCAAACATGTGGGCAACTGTGCCGGGCGTGCCGATCTTGCACTTGGTTTTGGTGAAGGCGAGTCGCACATCGCCAAAGGTGCGGTTCGGGTTGTCCGTCAGGCAGTCCACAATCACCATGCAGTTGCCTGGCCCGTAACCTTCGTAGCGGGCGGGTGAGTAATCCTCTCCAGCACCGCCCCTGGCCTTGTCGATGGCCTTTTCAATCACGTGGGAGGGCACCTGGTCTTTCTTGGCCCGGTCGATCAGACCCCGCAGCGACAGGTTGCCATCCGGGTCGGTGCCACCGGATTTGGCGCTCATGTAGATTTCACGTCCGTATTTGCTGTAGACCTTGGTCTTGGCCGCTGCTGTCTTGGCCATGGAGTCTTTGCGGTTCTGGTAGGCTCTGCCCATTTGCGCTGCCTCGTTGTGCGTTGGTATCGTTG
>CBIHLH010000099.1:0-13353 GCA_966210405.1 uncultured Marinobacter sp. | reverse complement strand
GCCCAGGTGGACAAACTCCGGCAGCGACTGCTTCAGACCGAGCAGGGCGCCGCCCGTCAGCGGCGGGCAGACCAGACCGCAAAAGCGGTGATTGGCAGGGCCCTGCAGGAGCGCCGACTGCCGCTTCCGATTATCCGCTTTATCTTTGATCACTGGCAGAGTCTGCTGAAGCAGGCGGTCTGGGAGGCCGGCACCGAGGGCGACACATTTCGTCACGGCAGTAAATTGCTGGAATGGCTGGTCTGGATCGGTGATCCGGATCTCTCCGATCAGGACCGGAATCGCCTTTATAACGTCGGGGAGCAGATCGGAGACCGGATTCTGGACGTCTGGCACCGGACCTTCAATGAGCGTTTACCTGCCGGGGCGGTGGCGGGCATTGAGGCGGTGTTGGTGTCGCGCCTGCGCGGGGAGTCGCCGGAACTTTTGGACGCGTTATCCGGGGTGAGCGGCTTCCGCTGGGATTCGGAATGGCTCGATTTTGATGCGCCGGAACCGACTTCTGCGGATGGGTTTTCAGACCACTGGTTTGTCGAGGGAGAGGGCGCCAGCGAGCAGCGCCGGTTTTTCTTCGCCTTGCTGCCGGAAACCGCTGAAGTATTATGGACCAATGGCGCCGGGGTGAAGCTCGGGCTCCAGCCCTGGCGTGAGTTTGAGGCTGCCTTCCACCAGGGGTCACTTCGCGTCCTTCCCGAGCCCACCGGGTTTGGGCAGGTGCTGGTCGAAACCGTTGAACTGCTTGCCCGGGTGTGTGAAAAGCAGCGCTTGCAGCGCGAACAAGCGGCGGAATCGGCGCGAGTGAGGGCGGAGGCCCTGCGTCAGGAGAAGCAGGCCGAGGAGCAGCGTCGCCGTGCCCAGGAGGCAGCCCGTGAGGCTCAACTGGAGCAACAGCGGCAGCTGGCGGAACAGCAACGGCAGGCCGATGAGCAGGCCGAGCTGGAACGGATTCGTCGGGAACAGACGCTGGTGGCCCAGAGGCAGGTGGACGCCATCAAGCTCGGTGGCTGGATTGTGGTGGAAGCACAGCCAGACCGGGACGCCTCCCGGCTGAAACTGGCGGTGCGAATCAACGCTTCCCGAAAGCTGGTGTTTGTTGACCGGCTGGGGTTGAATCGTCTGGAATACCTGGAGGACGATCTGGTGCAGGCGATTGTGGCACAACAGGTTCGTGTGTTGGGCAGCGCGGCTGAATTTGATGATACCCTCAGCCGGGTTGTGGGGCGTATTCGCGTGGGGCGCCCATAACGAGCGGAACGGATGTCCGGCGATGTGGGTATGAGTTAAACGAGTCAGAGGCGGGAACAATAACAATGAGCGACAATGACTACCGGTTTGGTACGCCGGACGACGCACTGGCCGGCCAGGATAATCGTGGCGATTACCGGTTAACGGCCCGGGCCCGCGCGATTCTTGAACTTGAGTCCCCGTCTCCGGAAACGCCCGGGCCCCACGGCCTGCGGGAGCTGGTATGCCAGATACGGGACATCTCGGCGGGCGGGTTGTGCCTGTTGTCTCCGGAACCCCTGTCGCTGGGCGCCCTGTTGCCGGCCGATGTTGCTTTTGGTCGTTACGAAGACCGGTTCCGGCTGGCTGTAGAGGTGGTCTGGTGCCGCCCGAGCGAGTCGGAATTTCTGGTGGGGGTGCACATCATCGAGTCAGATGAGACCGCCTATGTGGAATGGGTCGAAGCCGTGGCCGAGGTTATGGCCGAGGACTGAGGGCCGGCGCGGCGCCGACCCTCGCTTTCAACGGTGCACTCGATCTCAACTATGCTGTGCCGGTCAGTCTTCCAGTTCGCCCATGCCGGTAATGTTGAAACCGGCATCCACGTACATGATTTCACCGGTGATGCCACTGGCGAGGTCGGAGCCGAGGAACGCTGCAGCGTTACCGACTTCATCGGTGGTGACATTGCGACGAAGGGGCGCCCGCTTGGCGTTTTCGGCCAGCATCCGACGGAAACTCTTGATGCCGGACGCGGCCAGGGTCTTGATCGGGCCGGCAGAGATCCCGTTCACCCGGATGCCGTCCCGGCCCAGGCTGGCGGCCATATAGCGCACATTGGCTTCCAGGGACGCCTTGGCAAGCCCCATCACGTTGTAGTTCTGGAGAACCCGCTCGGCACCGAGGTAACTCAGGGTCAGCAGCGAACTGCCTTCGTGCAGCATGTTGCGGGCACCCTTGGCCAGCGCCACAAAGCTGTAGGAACTGATATCGTGGGCGATGCGGAAGCCCTCCCGGGTGGTCACGTCCACGTAGTTGCCATCAAGCTCATGGCCTGGTGCGAAGCCAACCGCGTGCACGATGATGTCAACCTTGTCCCAGTGTTTGCCCAGCTCGGTGAAGACCTTCTCGATCTCTTCGTCACTGGCGACATCACAGGGAAAGGTCAGCTTGCTGCCCCATCCTTCCGCGAACTTCTCAACCCGGGGCTGAAGTTTCTCGTTCTGATAGGTAAATGCCAGCTCGGCACCCTCCCGGGCGAACGCGTCGGCAATGCCGTAGGCGATGGACAGTTTGCTGGCGACGCCAACGATCAGTGCTCGTTTGCCACTGAGGATTCCCATGGTTCATTCTCCCTGTGTTCCTGATTTGCGTGCATTATCCCTGAAGAGTTGCGCCGGGGGTAACGCTCAAATAGTCGTAGTCTTGCCGGCGTCGGTGGCGTTGTTCTGGTAAAACAACGCGGCACTCAACAGTTCCTGGGTATACGCTGCCTGGGGCGCACGGAAAATATCCGCGGCCGGGCCGTACTCCACGATCTGCCCTTTGTTCAGCACCAGCAGTTGATGGCTGAGTGCCCGTACCACGGACAGGTCATGACTGATAAAGATATAGCTTAGACCATATCGGGCCTGGATTTCCCGCAACAGCTCAATCACCTGTTTCTGAACCGTCCGGTCAAGGGCGGAGGTCGGCTCATCCAGGATGATCAGGTCCGGTTGCAGCACCAGGGCCCTGGCGATGGCGATGCGCTGACGTTGCCCGCCGGAAAACTCATGGGGGTAGCGGTGTCGCGCCTCCGGATCGAGCCCGACATCTGTCAGCGCCTGAATAACCTTGCGATCATGGCTCTCCCGTTGTTCAGGAGCATGAATGTCGAGACCTTCGCGAACGATTTCGGCCACCGACATCCTCGGGTTCAGGCTACCAAACGGATCCTGAAAAACGATCTGCATCCGCCGTCGGTACGGCCGAAAATCCCGTTGGGAGAGGCCGGCAATTTCCTCCCCGGTCAGTCGAATGCTGCCAGTGGCCGCCGTCAGTTTGACAAGGGCATGGCCGATGGTCGTTTTGCCGCTGCCACTTTCGCCGACAATACCCAGGGTTTCGCCACGGTTCAGGGAAAAATTTGCCCGCTGGACGGCGTGGAAGGCGGTTTTTACCCGGCCAAGCAGCGTCCTTCTGATGGGGAAACGAACGTCCAGATCGGACACATTGAGCAGTGGTTCCTGGGTCACGCTGACCGTTGACGGCGCGGCCGGCGGTTCGGCGTCGAGCAATTTGCGTGTGTAGGCGTGGCCGGGCGACCGGAACAGGTCTTCGGTGCCAGCGTATTCCACCAGTTTGCCCTGTTCCATCACCGCTACGTAATCGGCGTAACGCCGGACAATACTGAGATCATGGGTGATCAGCAGGATCGCCATCCCCATACGCTGTCGCAGGTCCCGGAGCAGTTCCAGCACCTGCTTCTGTACGGTCACGTCCAGGGCAGTGGTGGGTTCATCGGCGATCAGCAGCTCGGGCTCATTGGCCAGGGCCATGGCAATCATCACGCGTTGCTTCTGGCCGCCCGAGAGTTGGTGCGGGTAGCTGCCCAGGCGGGATTCGGGGTTTTCAATACCCACCAGCGTCAACAGCTCCAGGCATCGTTCCCGCGCCTGGGCCTCCCGCATGCCCTTATGCAGTGCCAGGGTTTCGCTAATCTGTTTCTCCACGGTATGGAGCGGGTTCAGGGACGTCATGGGCTCCTGAAAGATCATGCTGATGTGACGACCCCGGATCTGGCGCAGGCGCTTATCGGTTGCGGTGAGCATGTCCTCGCCCTGAAACTCGATGGTGCCAGTGGGGTAGCTGGCGTGACGTTCGTCCAACAGACGGAGCACAGACAACGCTGAAACCGATTTCCCGGAGCCGCTTTCGCCCACCAGCGCAAGGGTTTCTCCAGCACGAATCCGCAGTGAGAGCGAGTCCACAACCCGGGTACCCTGATCAAAGCAGATCGACAGATCGTTGATGGTCAGCAAGTCACTCATATCAGCTTTTCCTCGGATCGAAGGCATCACGGACCGCTTCGCCCACGAACACCAGGAGTGTCAGCATTACCGACAGCGACACAAAGGCCGAAATGCCCAGCCAGGGCGCATGCAGGTTGGCCTTGCCCTGCGCGATCAGCTCTCCCAGGGAGGGCGACCCCGACGGCAGTCCGAATCCCAGAAAGTCCAGTGAGGTGAGGCCGGTAATGGCCCCGGTGAGGATAAAGGGCAGAAACGTCAGCGTGGCCACCATGGCGTTCGGCAGAATGTGTCGGAACATGATCAACCGGTTTTCCAGCCCCAACGCCCGGGCGGCTTTCACATATTCAAGATTGCGGGCACGCAGGAACTCGGCGCGCACCACATCCACCAGCCCCATCCAGCTGAACAACAGCATGATCCCGAGCAGCCACCAGAAGTTGGGCTGGACAATACTGGACAGTATGATCAGCAGGTACAACACCGGAAGGCCGGACCAGATCTCAATGAATCGTTGGCCCAGAAGATCGACCTTACCGCCGTAATAGCCCTGGATGGCACCGACGGTGACACCGACGATACAGCTGGCAAACGTAAGCGTCAGTCCGAACAGTACAGAGATCCGGAAGCCGTATATGACCCGGGCTGCCACATCACGGCCCTGATCGTCGGTGCCCAGCCAGTTCACGGTGCTTGGAGGCGCCGGTGAGGGCACCTCAAGGTCATAATTGATCGTGTCGTAACTGAAGGGGATAGGAGGCCACAACATCCATCCATGGGCCTTGATCTCATCTGCAATAAAATCATCCCGGTAATCCGCCTCGGTGGGCAGGAACCCACCAAAGGTTGTTCCTGGCACCGATTCAACGACAGGGAAATACCAGTCACCTTTGTAAGACACCACCAGGGGGGCATCATTGGCGATAACCTCGGCGAACAGTGACAGCCCGAACAGAAAAAGAAAAATCCAGAGCGACCAGTAGCCCCGGCGGTTGGCCCGGAAGTTACGTAGCCGGCGTTGCTGGATCGGGGTCAGGGCATTCATGGTTATGCCCCCTCCCGGCTTTCAAAATCGATGCGCGGGTCCACCAGAACGTAGGTAATGTCGGACACCAGCTTCAGCACCAGCCCCATCAGCGTAAAAATATACAGGGTGCCAAAGATCACCGGATAGTCCCGGTTCAATGCGGCCTCAAAACCCAGCAGGCCGAGCCCGTCGAGGGAGAAAATAACCTCAATCAGCAGGGAGCCGGTAAAGAACAGCGCGACCAGCACGCCCGGAAGACTGGCAATGACAATCAGCATGGCGTTGCGGAAGACGTGACCGTAAAGCATCTGCTTTTCATCCAGGCCCTTGGCCTTGGCGGTCACCACGTACTGCTTGCTGATTTCATCAAGGAATGAGTTTTTGGTGAGCAGGGTCAGCGTGGCAAAACCACCAATCACGTTCGCGGTCACCGGCAGAACCAGGTGCCAGAAATAATCCCCGATTTTCTGATACCAGGTGAGTTCCTCAAAATTGGACGACGTCAAACCCCGGAGCGGGAACCAGTCGAAATAGCTCCCCCCGGCAAACAGCACGATGAGCAGTATGGCAAACAGAAAACCCGGGATGGCGTAGCCGATCACAATGGCCGAACTGCTCCAGACATCGAAGCGGGAACCGTCCGAAACAGCCTTGCGAATGCCCAGAGGGATAGAGATGAAGTAGATGATCAGGGTTGACCAGAGCCCCAGCGAGATGGATACCGGCATCTTGTCGAGAATCAGGTCGATCACGCTGCGCTCCCGGAAGAAGGAATCGCCGAAATCGAAGGTGGCGTAATCGCCGAGCATTTTGAAGAATCGTTCGTGGGCGGGTTTATCGAACCCGTACATCTTTTCGATTTCCCGGAGCATCTCTTCGGAGAGTCCCCGTGAACCACGGGTGTCACCGGAGGCACTGGAGACCTCCTCTCCGCCGCCGCCGGATGCCCGGGCCAGGGCACTGCCACCATGGCCCTCCATCTCCGCGATGAACTGTTCTATCGGGCCGCCGGGCGCTGCCTGCACGATGATGAAATTCAACAACATGATCCCGACCAGTGTCGGGATAATCAGTGCCAGACGTCTGAGTATATAAATGCCCATCGGCGAGGAGGTCCTTCCGTTTCGTTACGGCACGGGTAAGAATCAGATGCTCAGGGCGCTACCCACCAGTTATCCAGATCGATTCCGTTCTTCGGTGTGATTGCCGGACGTTCCAGGTGGTGCCAGTAGGCGACCCGGTCTTTCGCCAGGTGCCATTGGGGAATCACGTAGTGCCCCTGCAGGAGCACCCGATCCAGGGCCCGCGTGCGATAGACCAGTTCGTCCCTGTCAGGGGCCTGTATAACCAGGCTGACCAGTTCATCAATAACCGGGTCACTGACGCCCATGTAGTTACGGGAGCCGACCGCGTCGACATTGGATGAGTGCCAGTACTCCCGCTGCTCATTGCCCGGCGAGTCCGACTGGGGCAGGACCTGGATAATCATATCGAATTCAAAATTGCGAACACGCTGGATATACTGGTTACTGTCGACCAGACGAACCGAAACGTCGATGCCAAGCTTCGCCAGATTATCTTTGAATGGCAGCACCACCCGTTCGAAACTCTTCTGAAACAGCAGAATTTCAAAGGCCAGTGGCTCGCCGGTTTCGAGATGGACCATCTTGGCATCCCGGAAGCCGTAGCCGGCCGACTGGAGCAGGGTCATGGCGGTGCGCAGGTTCTGCCTTAACCCGGAGGCGCCTTCAGCGGCTGGCGGAGCGTAGCGTTCAGTGAACACGTCTGGATCCAGCCGGTCACGATAGTTTTCCAGTATCTCCAGTTCCCGACCCGTGGGCAGGCCCGAGGAGGCCAGTTCACTGTTTTCAAAGTAGCTGTCGGTGCGCGTATATTGGTCGTAAAACAGGTTCTGGTTGGCCCACTCAAAATCGAACGCATAGGCCAGTGCTTCCCGGACTTTCGGATCGCTGAACACGGCGCGCCGGGTGTTGTAGATAAAGCCCTGCATGCCAGTAGGACGATGGTGCTCGATGGCTTCGGTAATGATCGTGCCGTTGTTGAATTTCTCACCGGTGTAGGCGGTTGCCCAGTTCTTGGCCGAGGACTCCAGGCGAAAATCGACATTGCCGGCCTTGAACGACTCCAGAGCAACGGTATCGTCGGTGTAGTAGTCGTAGCGGATGTGGTCGAAGTTGAAACGGCCCCGACGAACTCCAAGATCCTGCGCCCAGTAATCCTTGACCCGCTCGTAGGTAATGGACCGGCCGGCCTCGAACTCACCAATGCGGTACGGACCACTGCCGAGCGGCGGCGTCAGGCCATTTTCGCCAAATTTCCGGTCTTGCCAGTAGTGTTCGGGAAGAATTGGCATCTGGCCGAGAATCAGCGGCAGCTCCCGATTGGTGGTTTCCTCGAAGTCAAACCGGATACGGGTTGGCGATTCGATGGTTACCTTACTGACACCGGCGTAGTAGTTCCGGAAAAACGGGTGGCCCTTGGTGGTCAGGGTATCAAACGAAAACTTCACATCCTCGGCGGTTATCGGCTCACCATCGTGAAAGCGAGCCTGCTCCCGAAGGTTGAACACCACGTAGCTTCGGTCTGGCGGTGTTTCCAGGGATTCGGCGATCAGCCCATACGCGGAGAACGGCTCATCATCGGACGGCACCAGCAGGGTGTCGTACAGATAACTGCTGATACCCGCAGCGGCGACACCACGGACATCGAAGGGGTTGAAGGAATCAAAGCCGTTTGACACCACCGCCAGCCTAAGTGTGCCGCCCTTGGGTGCCTCTGGATTGACGTAATCAAACGCCTTGAATCCTTCCGGATACTTCGGTTGACCGTGCATGGCAATCCCGTGCCTTGGCGGACTTTTGGCGTCCCCGGGACTGGTTTCGGCAAGGGTGGGTAACGATGTTGCCAGCAGGGCCAGCGAGGTAAAAACTGAGGTAAGGATTGGGGTAGTCCGCATTCTTGTCATGAGTCTCGCACGTTCTGGAGTTTCAGGCCGGGGTACCTGCATCCGGGCAGGCACCTCGCCGGGCTCATACCGAACCCTTATGATTCTTGTCGTTACTGAAAGTTCCGGGGCCGCGCACGGGATTGCTCAGGGGCTGTTCCGGATGTCCACGTAGAGTACCAGACTTTGCCCGGGTTGCAGATATCGGGCGGTGTTCAGGTCATTCCAGCTTGCGATGTCGCTCACATTCACCGAGAACCGGCTGGCGATGGTCGACAGGGAATCCCCCTTCCGGACCCGGTAGCCGACCCGGCGCACCATGGCATCGCTTCGGGCGGAATTAGAGGCCAGCACGGTCGGCTGGCTGGTTTGTGACCAGATAACGAGCTCCTTGCCGGGAATCAGTGGATCGCCGGGCGCCATGCCGTTCCAGCCGGCGACCTGCCGCACCGACACGCGATGCTCCCGGGCAATATCCCAGAAGGTATCGCCACGCCGTACGGTGTAACGAACCTTGTTGCCGTCCCGCTTCCGATCCTGCTTTCGTTCCAGCCGTTGTGGCGCACTGAGGGCATAGGCGTCGGCTCCCTTGGAGGAGGACGGGATAATCAGGCGTTGGCCAATGCGGATCAGGTCGCTGTCGAGTTTGTTGACCTGCTGGATCACGGTCGGCGTAGTGGAGAACTTACGGGCAATGGTATTCAGGCTGTCGCCGGATTCCACTTTGTAGGTCTTCCAGGACACCCGCTGGTCTGACGGAATGCGATCCAGCGCCTGCCGGAAGGTTTCGGCATTGGCCACGGGCACCAGCAACCGGTGCGGGCCTTCGGGATGGGTGGCCCAGCGATTGTAGGACGGATTCAGAAGGTATATTTCTTCGATATCGACGCCGGCGAGCTTCGCGGCCTGGGCAAGGTCCAGTTGGGAGCCGGTTTCGACAACGGCGAAGTAAGGTTTATCCTCCAGCGGCGGAAGGGTGATTCCGTAGGCCTCCGGCTGATCAAAGATTTTCGCCAGGGCAATGAGCTTCGGGGCGTAGTGCCGGGTTTCTCTCGGCAATTCCAGCGACCAGAAGTCCGTTGGCTTGCCGGCTTTCCGGTTACGCCTCATGGCACTTGACACAGTGCCACCACCGCTGTTGTAGGCTGCGAGCGCGAGGGTGTAGTCGCCGTCAAAGCGATTGGCCAGCTTTTCGAGATAGGTCAGGGCGGCGTCGGTGGCGGCGATGACATCGCGTCGGTCATCGTGCCACCAGCTTTGTGTCAGGCCGAAATATTTGCCGGTGGACGGGATGAACTGCCAGAGTCCGGCGGCCCGGCCGTGGGAATAGGCAAAGGGATCAAACGCGCTTTCAACCACCGGCAGCAGAGCAAACTCGGTGGGCAGGCCGCGTTTTTCGGTCTGGTTCAGGATGTAGTGCAGATACCGGCTGCCGCGCTCGACCACCCGGTCGATGTAATCGGGGTGGCTGGCATACCAGTCCAGTTGGTCCCGGACCCGTTCATTATTCACATCATGATTAAGGGCAAAACCACTGCGGAGACGCTGCCAGAGGCTCTGGTCAATGGCACTGGCGGGTTTGGCATTTTCCGGGTTATCCAGTTTTTCGCGGGCTTCACGGGCGGTCGTCTTGAGCTCGGGAGCGATGGCATCATCGAGAGGTTCGTTGCGGACCCCGTCCTCCGGCTGACCCGACGCCACTGACTCCTTCAGTTCCTCATCCCCGGTGGCCAGGGTAACCTGCTCGGACTCCATGGGGTTCTCGTTCTCACCCTGTTCATCGCCGAAATGATCACTGAACCAGTCCGTCGGGTTGAGCAGGCTTTCCACCGGTCGCTCAAGCACACTGCAGCCGCTTGCCAGCAGGCTTGAAAAGAACAACAGGGACAATCGTTTGACCGACATAAGGTTACTTCCGGAGTACAGTTGACGCAGGCGAATGTGTAGGGAAAGCCGGCGTATTGAGTGAGTTACGAGCGCAAATTGTCATGGATTCTATTGGAAGCGTCAAAAAGGGGTCAAGAAACCTCTCGTTACAGCGGTGAGAGGATTTGTTAACCATCAGAAGTGGTCTTTGCCATGACGAATGGCAGCGAAAATGGCGTTCTCCGAATCCGCCGGCAGTTGGTTTCGGGCACCGTACTGCCGCGCTGCATCCATAACCGCCGGATCATCCCAGCGCAGGAAAGGGTTCAGCCTTTTTTCGTCGCCGAGCACTGACGGCACCGTCGGTTCTCCGTTGTCGCGAAGGACCTGGCATTGCTGCTCAAACGCTTTCAGGGCCGGATCATCCGGTAGCCAGCTGCGGGCAAACCGGAGGTTGGCAAGGGTGTATTCATGGGCACAGTAGACGGCGGTTTTTTCCGGCAGCGTCCTCAGGGTCTGCAGTGATTGACGCATCTGTTCCGGGGAGCCCTCGAATAACCGCCCGCAGCCGCAGACAAACAGGGTGTCGCCACAAAACAGCACGGGCCGGCCATCAACCTCGGTACCGGCAAAGTAGGCTATATGGTCCAGGGTGTGGCCCGGAACACCGAGTACCTGGAAACCTATGCCCCGCCACTGGATGGCATCACCGGGGCTGACTTTACGGGTGCTGTCCTGGAAAGGGGACTCGGCCGGGCCGGTGATCTCGGCGTCGGGCCATGTTGCCCCCAGTTGAGAGACGCCGCCGACATGGTCAGGGTGGTGGTGGGTGATGAGAATGGCTTCGAGCGTCAGATTGTTTGCCGTCAGGTGATCCTGTACCGGCTGTGCCTGGCCGGGGTCCACGACCAGAGCACCGCCAGTCTCGCTGTCGGACAGGCACCAGATGTAGTTGTCGTTAAAGGCCGGAATGGCAGAGATAGTGAACATGGCTCTCCACATGTGCTTCACGAATGTGACTGTTATGATAGAGCATTACATGGGCGGCCCCAACTGTGGGTTTTGGATGGCGGGAGTGGACAGACGGTGAAAGAACCCGAGGCAATCGATTATCCGGCCCGGCATGAGAGCTTCGAACACTGGTTCCAGACCCCGCTGGGGCGAACGCTATTGGCTGAGCAGCGCGAGTTCGTCAATCAGGAGCTTGAGCGCCTGACCGGCGCGCGCCAGGTTCAGGTGTGTGTCAGCCACCGGCTGCCGTTGGCCAATGGCACCGACTTTTCGCACAAGATCCTGACCACACCCCGGTGGTTTCCTCACATTCCGGACGGCGTCGTTGTCTGTGACGCCGACGAACTCCCGTTCCCCAACGATTCCATGGAACTGGTGGTGCTCCATCACACGGCGGATTTTTCGCCTCACCCGCATCAGGTGCTGCGGGAGGCATCCCGGGTCTTGCGGGGCGAGGGCACCATTGCGCTGATCGGGTTCAATCCAGTGAGTCTCTGGGGCCTGCGTAAACTGCTTTCCCGCCATCGCCACGGGCCGTGGGGCGGACGGTTTATGCTGCGCAGCAGGATGGAGGACTGGTTGCGACTCCTCGATTTCAGTATCGACAGTTCGGTGACCCGTTTTTTTCGCCTGCCTTTCCAGCGCACGGCTCTGGGCAGACATCCGGTTCTCTCCGGTCAGCGGTTCCTGCCCATTGGCGCGTATTACTGTATCCTTGCCAAAAAGCGCGTGTACGCACCGCTGCCCCGGCGCCCCGCCTGGCGCAAGAGCAAGGTGATCGCGCTGCCGGGAGGCGGGCCCATCGGGGCAGCCAGGCGGTGTGCGCCGCAACCCGGCGAGCGCTTCAATAACAGCATGGACCACAGGAGTCTGAATGACCGGTAAAGTAACCTTGTATACCGATGGAGCCTGCAAGGGGAACCCTGGCCCAGGCGGCTGGGGCGTGGTGTTGCGTTATGGCGATGTGCGCAAGACGCTCCACGGCGGTGAAGCCCATACCACCAACAACCGGATGGAGTTGATGGCCGCAATCCAGGGCCTGAAAGCGCTCAAGCGGGCCTGTGACGTGGAGCTGTACACCGATTCCCAGTATGTCCGCAAGGGCATTACCGAGTGGCTTGCCGGCTGGAAACGCAACGGCTGGAAAACCGCCTCGAAGAAACCGGTCAAGAACGACGATCTGTGGCGAGCGCTGGACGCTGAGACATCAAAGCATCGGGTGAACTGGCATTGGGTCAAGGGGCACGCCGGTGTTCCGGATAACGAACTGGCGGATCAACTCGCCAATAAAGGCGTGGCCGAGCTCGCGAACGCCTGAATCAACCAACGTCTGAACGGGTAAGGTATGAGACAGATTGTCCTTGATACGGAAACGACCGGTATCGACCCTTCGGAAGGTCACCGGATCATTGAAATCGGTTGTGTGGAATTGATGGAGCGGCAGCTTACCGGACGGAACTATCACGTTTACATCAACCCGGACCGGGAGGTGGAAGCCGAAGCCATTGCCATCCACGGCATCACCAACGAGTTTCTCGCTGACAAACCGAAGTTTGCCGACATTGCCGATGAATTCTTTGAATTCATCAAGGGCGCGGAACTGGTCATTCATAACGCAGCCTTCGATATCGGCTTTATGGACACCGAGTTTGCACGGCTTAAACCGGTCCGGAAAACCGCGGACCATTGCGGAATTGTGGATTCGCTGGCCATTGCCCGGGCCAGGCACCCCGGCCAGAAAAACAACCTGGATGCCCTGTGTAAGCGTTACGGGGTGGATAACAGCAACCGGGACCTTCATGGCGCGTTGCTGGATGCGGAAATTCTGGCCGATGTTTACCTGCTGCTGACCGGGGGGCAGACCGCACTGTCGCTGGACGCCGGGGCAGATGGTGCCGGTGGAAGCGGCGGCATTCGCCGGTTGCTGGATGACCGGGCCCGGCTTCCGGTTGTCCGGGCGTCGGAAGCCGAGAACAGCGCCCACGAGGCATTCATGACGGGCCTGGCGAAGCAGGCTGGTGAAACGGTCTGGGGCAAACTGTCGGCGGCGGAGTGAGAACTGGGTCGGCGTGTACCAAATGTTACATTGTGCCTTTCTTGAGGTACTTGAGTTTTATGTTATAAGTAATGATAAGTTCGCCAGTTTTTTGCACGGGCGGACGCGCCGGACAGGATAAAACCGGCCGATGGCAAACTGAGTTCAGCAGCTCAGGTACAACAACAAGTGTACCCGGGGCCCCGCAGTGCTG
>CBIHLH010000098.1:0-13432 GCA_966210405.1 uncultured Marinobacter sp. | reverse complement strand
ACCGGAGAGCCATCACGGTTGCGCTGCCGGCGGGGCTTGCGTCGCTTGTCATCCGATGCCGGTTTATCGCTGCCAGCCGGTTTCTGGGCGGCATCTTTTGGCTCGCGATTGTCTTTCGGTTCACGGCTGCTGTCTTTCTGATCGCGGCTGTCTTTCTGGTCACGCTGGGGACGGTTGCGGCCACGGCCACGGCCCTGGTTGTCCCGGCGGTTGTCGCCGTCTCTGTTATCACCGGCCTTGTTGTCGCTGCCTTTATCGGCACTCTTGTCCGTGCCTTTGTCAGTACTCGGGCGATTCGAATCATCGGCCCGGTTGCGGCCCCGGCTGCGGTTGTCATCACTGCGACTCTGAGGACCGGCCTGACGGCGATCGTTGCCAGAGCGATTGCCGCCGGGGCGTTGGTCGTCCCGGGCAACGCGGGATTTGCGACGGTCCTGGCGACCCTGGCTACGGCGCTCATCGCGGCCGGGAGTGCCTTGGTCACGACTTTCCATGCTCTGCGGGCTTTCTTCTTCACCACTGAAGAACCAGGAGATCTTGCGGCCCAGTCGACGGAGCAGGCCGTCTTCCTGCTGTTCGGCTGTTTCGGTTGCTTTGGCGACCGGTGTTGGCGCCGGTGCGCTGGGGCGAATGGCTTTCACCGCGGCCTGTTCGCGAACCGGCTTTTCAGCGGCCGGCGCTTCGAAGATTTCCTCTTCGCGCTCGCTGTACTCCTGAGCGACCTGATGGCTGGAAATATGCTCCGGCGTTGTTTCATCCTCGCGCATCCGGATGATTTCGAAATGCGGGGTTTCCATGGGCGGTACCGGCACCACCACAACGCTGACTTCCTGGCGGGCCTCAATGTCGGCGAGCTGCTTGCGCTTTTCGTTCAACAGGAAGGTAGCCACGGAAACCGGAACCACGGCGCGAACCTCGCCGGTCTTGTCCTTGGAGGACTCTTCGTAGATCAGGCGCATGATGCTGAGCGCCAGGGATTCAATGCCACGGATGGTACCTTGACCTTCACAGCGCGGGCACACCTCGCTGCGGGTTTCACCGAGGGAGGGACGTAGCCGCTGGCGTGACATTTCAAGCAGGCCGAAGCGGGAGATCTTGCCGACCTGAACCCGGGCCCGATCAATTTCCAGGGCTTCGCGCATTTTCTGTTCGACTTCCCGCTGGTGTTTGGCCGGGGTCATGTCGATGAAGTCGATAACAATCAGGCCGCCCATATCGCGCAAGCGCAACTGCCGGGCGATTTCTTCCGCGGCCTCCAGGTTGGTCTGCAGTGCGGTTTCCTCGATGTCATGGCCTTTGGTGGCCCGGGAGGAGTTGATGTCGATGGATACCAGGGCTTCGGTGGGATCGATCACAATGGAGCCACCGGAAGGCAGTTTCACTTCGCGCTGGAAGGCGGTTTCGATCTGACCTTCGATCTGGTACCGGCTGAACAGGGGGATTTCATCCTTGTACAGCTTGATCTTGTTTTCAAACGACGGCATGACGGCGCGCACGAAGTTGAGAACGTCTTCATGGACCGTTTCGGAGTCGATGAGCACTTCGCCGATGTCCTGGCGGAGGTAATCACGCACCGCCCGAATGATAACGTTGCTTTCCTGGTGAATCAGGAACGGCGCCTTGCGCTCGCCGGCGGCCTGGGTGATGGCCTCCCAGAACTGAACCAGGTAGTCAAGATCCCACTGCAGTTCTTCGGTGGTACGGCCAATGCCGGCCGTGCGAACGATAATGCCCATGGATTTGGGCACCTGTACATCGTTCATGGCCTCTTTGAGCTGAGCCCTCTCGTCGCCTTCAATCCGGCGGGAAATGCCGCCGGCGCGGGCGTTGTTGGGCATCAGGACCAGGTAGCGGCCAGCCAGGGAGATAAAGGTGGTGAGGGCAGCACCCTTGTTGCCACGCTCTTCCTTGTCCACCTGGATAATCACTTCCTGACCTTCAGAGACAACATCCTTGATGTTGATCTTGCCTTCGATCTGGCCCGGGGATTTCTTGAAATATTCCTTGGAGATTTCCTTCAGGGGCAGAAAGCCGTGACGATCCGCACCGAAGTCCACGAAGGCGGCCTCCAGGCTGGGCTCCACTCGGGTAATCCGGCCCTTGTAGATGTTGGCTTTTTTCTGCTCACGGGAGCTGGATTCGATGTCGAGGTCAAACAGGCGCTGACCATCAACCAGGGCGACGCGCAACTCTTCGGGATGAGTTGCATTGATTAGCATTCTTTTCATGGAAAGAAAGGGTTCCTGTCGTTTGGTTTTGACAGAAAACCGGGGGCGTCGCATCAGCGAAGCGGGATGTGCGTGCCGCGGGCCCTGTTACAACAAGGAAGACCGGCGGCCAGACGAATCAACTCCTGCCGGAGGTTGATCCTGTTGGTCCGAGACCACCGCCGACAGTCCGATTGCCTTCAGGCAGGGAGCGGTCGTTTGAGGTTAATGTCTGTTGACGCATGTTATCCGTTTTCAGGTTCACACAGGTGCCTGGGTCTCACGTCGTATTCGTAAGCTGGACGGCCCGGCCCTGCATGGCAGTGATTCTTCGCGATGTCGCCCGTGGGTTTTCCGCACGGTTTTCGTCTTCCGGCACCGGTTGGCAGCCTTTCATGGGTCTGCGCCGATGTACCAGGAGCATTTCAATCGCCGTTCCCGATAGAGATTGGGCATCCGGCGTTCAAACTCTCAAATAGTGTCGGTATACTTCTGCCGCTCCGGCTTCTGACTCGAATAGGCCAGGCCGTAGACAAACAGCAGAGCACGCCGGAATATAACAGTATTCGGTTGGCCATTCAATATATCCGATACCGCCATCTCCAGAAGGACGCTCATGTCTCGCAAACCCGCCAACAGAAAGCCCGCTCCGGCGACATCAAACCGGGTTCCGGCCGCAGCCGGCAAGGAGCGTCCCGGGGTCAGGCAGGGCGTTCAGTGGGTGACCGTTGACGAAAACAATGAAGGGCAACGGGTCGACAACTTCCTGCTGGCACAACTGCGGGGCGTCCCCAAAAGCATCGTTTACCGGATTGTCCGAAAGGGCGAGGTGCGGGTGAACAAAGGCCGGGTCAGGCCAGACACTCGCCTGAAGTTCGGGGACCAGGTGCGCATCCCGCCGGTGATCCGCAAGGAGCGACCGGAGCAGGTCAGGCCGGGCGCCCGGGTGCAGGGCGTCATGGAAGCCGCGGTGGTCTTTGAGGATGAGCAGATGCTGGTTGTGAACAAGCCCTCTGGCATTGCCGTCCATGGGGGGAGCGGGCTGAGCTTCGGCCTGATTGAAGTGTTACGCTCTGCCAGGCCCGAGGCCCGCTTTCTCGAGCTGGTTCACCGGCTGGACCGGGATACTTCGGGCCTTGTAATGGTGGCAAAGAAGCGGTCGTCGCTCCGGTATTTGCAGGAAGAGTTGCGCCAGAAGCGGATCCGAAAGCACTACCATGCCCTGGTGGCCGGCGACTGGCCGGGTACGGTCGGCCGGGTCGAAGAGCCGCTGTTGCGCTATGAGATGCCAAACGGCGAGCGGCGGGTAAAGGTGGACGCTGCCGGCAAGCCCTCCCTGACCACCTTTTGCTGCCTGGCCCGGTATGCCGGGTATGGCCTTGTAGAGGCATCGCCGATCACCGGGCGGACCCATCAGATCCGCGTTCATTGCGCCTGGGCGGGTCATCCGATTGCCGGTGATGACAAGTATATGGATGATGTCAGTCTCAAAGCGTTCCGCGCACTGGGCGGCCAGCGCCTGATGCTTCATGCCCGGGCCCTGGAGTTCAGCTTGCCGGCGACCGGTGAGCCAGTGCGGCTGGAAGCGCCCTACGATGAAGCTTTCAACAATGTGCTCACCAAGCTCGGAGCGCGTATGACAGGAATCAATGAATGAACGTTAAAGTGGTTATTTTCGATTGGGACGGAACGCTCGTGGATTCCGTCGATCATATTGCCGACAGTCTGCACCAGGCTGCGACAGAACTTGGCTATCCGGCCCTGGAGCGGGAGGCCTACCGCGATATCATCGGTCTTGGCATGGTCGAGGCACTGGAAAAGCTCTACCCGGGTATCAGTCACGTGGAGATGAGTGCGATCCGTGAACGGTACGCCCGCTATTTTTTCAGTAAGGTGACCACGCCCCAGAATGTCTTTGTGGGCATGGCGGAGGTGCTTGCCGATCTTCGCGGGGCTGGTCGTGGCTGCTCCGTGGCGACGGGTAAGAGCCGGCGAGGGCTCGAGACGGCGCTGGTGTCCAGCGGGCTGGGGCCTCATTTCGACATCACTCGTTGCGCCGATGAAACCCGGTCAAAGCCCGATCCCACGATGCTGGAGGAGATTATCCGGTTTTACGGTATTGAGGCCTCGGAGGCGGTGATGATTGGTGACACCCGGTACGATCTCGACATGGCCCAGCGCATCGGCATGCCTTCCATCGGCGTTGAGTGGGGGGTGCATCAGCGTGAGGTGCTGGCGGATTATGCCCCGCATGCCATCGTCGACACGGTGCCGGAGTTGCGCCGGGTACTGGGGCTCTGAGTCCGGTTCAAGGGCAGATGGGCGATTAACAGACGAACGTTCTAGCAGGATCTATTCATGACGGACTGGGATTCAGACAAGACCCCGGAGTGGGGCGATAAGCCGGTTGATTCCGGTGAAGGTGTAAAGCCCCGGTCAGGGCGTGGTCAGCCTGCCATGCCGCCGGAGTCGGAGCGGGACTGGAGGCTCATTGAGAAGCTGGTGATGTCGCTGCAATCCGAGCAACGGCGCAGCCGCCGCTGGGGCATCTTCTTCAAGTTCCTGACGTTTGCTTACCTGTTCGCCTTGCTGGTGATTATCGAGTTTCCATTCGGTGACAGTCTGGAGGCAACGACCGGCAAGCACACGGCGCTGGTGGAACTCAACGGCCTGATTGCGGCGGACGAGCTGGCCAGTGCTGATAACATCGTCGGAGCGTTGCGCGCAGCCTTCGAGGATGAGGATTCAGTGGCGGTTGTCCTGCGGATCAACAGCCCGGGAGGGAGTCCGGTGCAGTCCGGCTACATCTACGATGAAATCAATCGCCTGCGCGGTGAATATCCCGACAAGAAGTTATACGCAGTCATTTCGGATATCGGCGCATCGGGCGCTTATTACGTGGCGGCGGCGGCCGATGAGATCTACGCCAACCGGGCCAGTCTGGTGGGCTCCATCGGTGTGGTCGCGGGTGGCTTCGGCTTTACCGGGGTGATGGACAAGATTGGCGTGGAGCGCAGACTTTACACCGCCGGCGAACACAAGGCCTTCCTGGATCCTTTCTCCCCCGAGCAGGAGGGTGAGGTGGCGTTCTGGCAAAGCGTGCTGGAAACCACTCATCAGCAGTTCATTGAGGCTGTCAAGCAGGGCCGTGGTGATCGCCTGAAGGATGATGAACGCCTGTTCAGTGGGCTGGTCTGGAGCGGCGAGCAGGCGGTGGGTCTCGGGCTGATCGATGGCCTGGGGAGTGCGTCCTACGTGGCGCGTCAGATCGTCGGCCAGGATAATATCGTCGATTACAGTCGCAAGAAGTCGCCCTGGCAGGATATTGTGGATCAACTGGGAGTGGCGGTCGGTGAAGGGGTAACCAGCCAGTTGCTGGAGTCCAGACTGGAGCTCCGGTAGCCGCCGGACTCAGGCGTGACGGCTCAATCCTCCAGCAACGGGTTTCTGCCCCAGCGCCGCAACATCCCGATCAGTGCAATCAGCGGCAGGCCCACCAGGCTGTTGGGGTCGCGGCCTTCGAGGGCTTCGAACAGGGTGATGCCAAGGCCTTCCATTTTAAAGCTGCCGGCGCAATCGTAGGGCTGTTCTTTGCGCAGGTAGCCGCTGATTTCGTCCGGTGTCAGGGACCTGAAGCGGACCGTGAATCGTTCGCAGTGCCGTTGGCAATCGCCGGAGTCGGCGTCAAGCAAGGCCAGCCCGGTCAGGAACTGCACCGGCTGTCCGCTGCTCCTGGTCAGTTGATTGAACGCGGTGCCGTGGTTGAGGGGCTTGCTGAGCAGTGTGCCATCCGGCAGGTAGGCAACCTGGTCCGAGCCAATGATCCAGTGCCCGGGGTGGGTGTCTGCCAGGGCCCGGGCCTTGGTTTCAGCAAGGCGCAGGGCAAGGGCATCGGCGGGTTCGGCCGGGGTAGGTGTCTCATCAATGTCAGGACTGGCGCAGTCAAAAGCGAGTCCTAGCCTGGTCAGCAGTTGCCGGCGGTAGGGTGACGATGAGGCAAGCAGTATGGGGCTGGGGAGCATCGTGAGGGTTCCAGGGTCGGTCGGCGATTCGAAGCGCCTATCGTAGAATACCCTTATCAGTGGCGAAACCCCGGGAAAAAGCGAACGAAGTCTTTGACAGCCGGAGGGTACGTCCCTAAAATTGCGCGCCTATGTCAAACGCGTCAAACGCCGAGTTGCCCAAGTCTGTTGACCCTTACCGGTTGGCGGAACACAACAGTACACTGGAGGGCGTTGTTCCTCTCAGTGCGTTGGCCCGTTTCCGGGAGGCTGTGCTCGGGTTTGCCGAGGGCGCCACGTGCCAGGTCACGCTGTCTTTTTCCATGGACGGCGAACGGCGTCGGGTCGTCGCGGGCAAGCTCGAAGCTCCGGTGCATCTGGAGTGCCAGCGTTGTATGGGGCCCATGGCATCCACGCTGGTCTCGGAGTTCCATCTGGGGTTTGTAACCAGTGACGAACAGGCGCAGCAATTGCCAAGAGAGCTTGAGCCGTTTCTGACCGATGAGTTCACTGCGGAACTCTGGTCCATGGTTGAAGACGAGTTGCTGCTGGTGTTGCCTCCGTTTCCGCTGCATGCGCGTAACGAGTGCCCGGCCCGGGAAGATCTTGAGGCCTACGAGCCCGACAAGGCGGCGGCAGAGCCTGAAAACCGGCCTGGCGAGAATCCGTTCAGCGTGCTGGCGGAACTGAAGAAGACAAAGCATTAAATCGGGTACGGGTCCTGGTTTCAGGGTCCGTGCAATTCAAGCGAACAGACGTAATATCAGAGTTATTCAAGTTTACGTTAACAGGTCAGGAGCATAATCATGGCTGTACAGCAAAACCGTAAGACCCGTTCCAAGCGTGGCATGCGCCGCTCACACGACGCCCTGAGCTCCGCTGCTCTGAGCACTGACGCGACGACTGGTGAAGTTCATCGTCGTCATCACGTGTCGCCGGACGGTTTTTACCGTGGCAAACAGGTAATCGAAGCTCGCGACGAGTAAGTTTGTTGCGAACACGCACTGCACCCTGCCAGACGGAAGAACGGTGAAGCCGGTCACCATTGCTATTGACGCCATGGGCGGTGATCGCGGCGCTGCCGTGGTGGTGTCTGCGGCATTGCAGGCAGTGCGGGAAAACGAAGCCTTGAGTATTGTTCTGGTTGGTATCCGGAGCGAGCTCGAGGCTTTGTTGCATGATGGGCATGCCAGAATTCGCATCGTTGAAGCGGCGGATGTGGTGAGGATGAATGAACGCCCCTCCCATGCGCTCCGGCACAAAAAGAATTCCTCCATGGCGATCGCTCTCGGCCTGGTGCGCGACGGCGAGGCCCAGGGCTGCGTCAGCGCCGGCAATACCGGCGCGCTGATGGCGTTTGGCCGCAGCATCATCCGCATGTATCCGGGTATCGAGCGCCCGGCTATTTCAAAGCTGATCCCGTCGCTCAGGGGGCGGTGTCACGTTCTGGATCTGGGTGCCAATGTGGATTCCACGGCGGAGAACCTCTACCAGTATGCCCTGATGGGCTCTCTGATGGCCTCCGCCATATCGCACCAGGCCGAACCCCGCGTGGCCTTGCTCAACGTCGGGGAGGAGGAAATCAAGGGCAATGAGCAGGTTCGCCTGGCCTCCCACATGCTGGCAGGGTGCGATACCATCAACTACATTGGTTACGTTGAGGGCAGCGATCTGTTCCGGGATGTCGCCGATGTGGTGGTGTGTGACGGCTTCGTCGGCAATATTGCCCTGAAAACCGGCGAGGGCGTGGCTGGCCTGCTGATCGAGCTGATGGAGCAGGCGTTCACCCGCAACTTGTACGGTCGGTTCGTGGGGCTTCTGGCTCGTCCGATCATTGGTCGGCTGCTGACACTGATGGACCCCTCGCGCCATAATGGCGCCAGTCTGCTGGGGCTTCAGGGTGTGGTGATCAAGAGTCATGGCAACGCCAACGAACGGGCCGTTCTGGCGGCCGTCCGGCAGGCAGTGCGTGAAGTGGAGCTGGAAGTGCCCCGCCGCATCAACGAGCGACTCGACGACCTGATGCTCTGACCGCCTGAGACTAAAGTCGGTCCCGCTCGTTTCGTGCATTCGTGAATAATGGTTCCGACTTGTACTATTGGCTAATCTCCCGTAACCCCTCAAAGACGGTAAGATCCCGCTTATGAAATCAGCCTTTATTTTCCCCGGACAAGGATCACAGTCGGTTGGGATGCTGTCAGCGGCAGCCGACGCCTGGCCCATGATCAACGAAACCTTCGCCGAAGCCTCCGATGTGCTGGGCTATGACCTTTGGGCGCTATGCCAGAGTGGCCCGGCTGAAGAGCTCAACAAAACCATGGTGACCCAGCCAGCCCTGCTGACGGCAAGCGTCGCGCTTTGGCGTACCTGGTTTGTCGCTGACGGCGCCAGGCCGGATTTTCTGGCCGGCCACAGCCTGGGTGAGTACAGTGCGCTGGTGGCCGCCGAGAGCCTTGATTTTGTGGAGGCGGTCAAGCTGGTGCGTCTGCGGGGCGAGTTGATGCAGGATGCGGTGCCGGCCGGACAGGGCAAAATGGCGGCGATTATCGGCCTCGACGATGCCGATGTGGTTGCCGCCTGCAATGAGGCTGCCCAGGGTGATGTGGTGTCTGCAGTCAATTTCAACGCGCCTGGCCAGGTGGTGATTGCCGGGTCGGTCGCCGCCGTTGAGCGTGCCATTGCGGCCTGTCAGGAGAAAGGCGCCCGTAAGGCCATGCCGCTGCCGGTGAGTGTTCCGTCCCATTGCGCACTGATGAAAGGCGCAGCGGAGAAACTTGCCGAGGCGCTGGAAGATGTGCGCTTTAACGATGCTGTCATCCCGGTTATACAAAATGTTAACGCTGCTGCCGAGACCGGTTCCGATACACTCAAGGCCAACCTGTTGAAACAGCTCTATTCACCGGTACTGTGGACGGACTCCGTGCGCACCCTGGTTGGCGAGGGTGCGGAAGTGGCGGTTGAGTGTGGCACCGGCAAGGTGCTGGCCGGGCTGGTCAAACGCATTGACCGTGCGCTGTCGGTGTATGGTATTGAAGATCCGGACTCGCTGACGAAAGCGCTGGACGCTGTCGGCCGGTCCTGAAACAAGGAGTTATTTATGTCTCTGGAAGGCAAAGTCGCACTGGTTACCGGTGCCACCCGTGGTATTGGCAAGGCGATCGCTCACGCTCTGGCTCTGCAGGGCGTCGAGGTGGTTGGCACAGCAACCTCCGCCGCCGGTGCGGAGACCATCACCAGTGATCTGAAGTCGGCAGGCTTCAAGGGTTACGGTATTGTGATGAACGTCGCAGACCCCGAGAGTATTGATGCCGGGCTCAAGCAGATCACGGACACGGCTGGAGCGCCCCTCATTCTCGTTAATAATGCGGGTATCACCCGTGATAACCTGTTGATGCGTCTGAAGGACGAAGACTGGGCGTCGGTTATCGAGACCAACCTGTCCAGTGTTTACCGCACCAGCAAGGCAGTGCTTCGCGGTATGGCCAAGGCCCGCTGGGGCCGTGTGATTAACATCAGCTCCGTGGTGGGTGGTATGGGGAATCCCGGCCAGGCCAACTATTGCGCGGCAAAGGCTGGTGTGGAAGGCTTTACTCGTAGCCTGGCCAAAGAGATGTCAAACCGTGGCATCACGGCGAACTGTGTTGCGCCCGGATTTATCGACACGGATATGACAAAAAAACTGGACGACAAGCAGCGCGAAGCTATGCTGGAAATCATACCCGCGGGTCGCCTGGGGGAGCCGGAAGAAGTGGCGGCGGTTGTTGCCTTTCTGGCGTCGGATGCAGCCGGATACGTAACGGGTGAAACCATTAACGTGAACGGCGGAATGTACATGGGATAGGCTCTTTTCCGGGGCTTGTGCGCAACTCCTTGCCGCACAACATGTTTGACTGAATCCCTGCTTGTTTGCAGGTGGGGTTTACACTAAACTGGCAGCACTTGAGTTGCTTGGTTGACACACAAAGTGAGGACATTATGAGTACAGTTGAAGAGCGCGTGAAGAAGATCGTTTGTGAACAGTTGGGCGTTAAAGAGTCCGAAGTTCAGAACAACTCTTCTTTTGTAGAGGATCTTGGCGCTGACTCACTGGACACCGTTGAGCTGGTCATGGCCCTCGAAGAGGAATTCGAGACCGAAATTCCCGACGAAGAAGCCGAGAAGCTGGCGAGTGTTCAGGACGCGATCGACTACATCGTCGCGCACACCTGATACTCTGCAGTAAGTAAGCCAGGCAAAAAGCCGTCCTTCTGATCCAGCAGGGACGGCTTTTTTATTGGCCGAAATTCAGCGTCAAACCATACGGATAAAAGTGGGTGAACGGGGTATGAGCAAACGACGGGTTGTCATTACGGGCATGGGCATGCTGTCACCTTTGGGCAATGACGTAGACACTTCCTGGGAGGGCATACGCGCCGGTCGCAGTGGTATCGGCCTGATCGACCGCTTTGACGCTGCTGCCTACAACACCCGCATCGGTGGGGCCGTGAAGGGGCTGGATCTCGAACCCTGGCTGTCCACCAAAGACGCCCGCAAGCTGGATGCTTTTATTCATTACGGCTTGATCGCCGCCCAGCAGGCAGTCGACGACAGTGGCCTTGACGCTTTCGATAACCTCGACAGGGAGCGGGTGGGGGTTGCCATCGGGTCTGGCATTGGCGGGCTCGAGTACATTGAGAAAAATGTGCTGGTGATGGACAAATCTGGCCCACGGAAGGTTTCGCCGTTTTTTGTCCCGGCCTCCGTGGTCAACATGATTTCCGGTAACGTGGCGATCCGCTTCGGCTACCGGGGACCAAACATTGCCATTGTGACGGCCTGCACCACCGGAACCCATAATATCGGCTATGCCGCACGGACCATCGCCTATGGCGACGCCGACGTGATGCTGGCCGGGGGTTCCGAAATGGCCACCACGCGCAGTGGTATTGCCGCATTTTCCGCCGCCAGGGCGCTGTCTACCCGCAACGATGAGCCGGGCAAAGCCAGTCGCCCGTGGGACCGGGACCGGGACGGATTCGTGCTCAGTGATGGTGCGGGTGTCGTGGTGGTGGAAGAGCTGGAGCATGCGCAACGGCGCGGCGCCACCATCTATGGTGAGCTTGTCGGTTTTGGCATGAGCGATGACGCCCATCACATCACCTCACCGCCGGAAAGCGGCGAAGGTGCGGCCCGATCCATGCGCAATGCACTCCGTGATGCGTCCCTTCAGCCGGAAGAGGTGGACTACATCAATGCCCATGGAACGTCCACCCAGGTAGGGGACGTAGCCGAGGTATTTGCCACCAAGACTGTGTTTGGTCGCCATGCCCACAAGCTGGCCATGAGCAGCACCAAATCCATGACCGGGCACCTGCTGGGAGCGGCCGGAGCCATAGAAGCGATCTTCTCGCTGCTGGCCCTGCGCGACGGGGTGCTGCCGCCAACCATCAATCTTGATCATCCCGACGACGGTTGTGATCTGGATTTCGTGGCCAATACCAGCCGGCAGGCCGATCTTCGGGTGGCGCTTTCCAACTCTTTCGGGTTTGGTGGCACCAACGGTACACTGATTTTCCGCCGTTACGAAGGTTGATTGGTTCATGTACCGGCTGTTCTGGGCCGATGAGGGAGGGCTTCCGGCGAATGACCGTGGGCTCGCCTATGGCGACGGGCTATTCGAAACCATTCTCATGCGGGAGCACCGAGGCGTTCTTCTGTCACGCCACCTGGAACGCCTGGCGCGGGATGCGGGGCGGCTGGGTATTCCGGTTTCCCGGGGCGCGCTGAGGGAGGTTGTCACCGAGGCCGGCAATCGATTTGCCGGGCGGTTTGATAACGACTGGGTGCTCAAGCTCATCTTGACGCGAGGTGAGGGTGGTCGCGGCTATCGGCCGGAGCCGGGCATGAAACCGAACCTGCTGGTATCCGCCGGCCCAGCGCCGTCGGCGGTGGGGCCCGCTGGCGTAACCGCGGATATTTCCCCGGTCCCGCTAACCGTTAACCCCCTGTTCGCGGGTATGAAGTCGCTGAATCGGATCGAGCAGGTCATGGCGGCCCGTGACCTGGGCCACGGTGTCTACGAAGCCCTGATGACAGACCCATCGGGTGCTCTGGTTGAGGGTACCCGTACCAATCTGCTTCTGCACCGACAGGACGGGTGGGTCACACCACCATTACGAAGCCTGGCGGTGGCCGGTGTCATGCGACAGTGGGTCCTGGAGCGGCTGCGGGCAAATGGCGAGACCGTAACCGAGCGCGCCCTCGCGGTGGAGGATATCCTCGGGCCGGGCTGTCTCGGGTTCTATCTTCTGAACAGCGTGTTGGGTGCGGTTCCGGTTCGCAATCTTGCAGGCCACGATTTGCCTGTGGAAGCCGGACTTGCGACAATCTGCAATCCTCTCGAAACACTGGAATAATTCGTTTGCTCAAAAAGCTGATACTCACCACGATGTGTGCCGTTTTCCTGCTTGCGGCGGGGACCGGCCTGTGGGCCTGGCAGGGCCTGAAAACCCTTGAAAATCCCGTGACGCTGGCAGAACCCAAGCTGTTCCATGTGCCTAGCGGGGCGGCATTCAGTCAGGTTGCCCGAAAGATGGAGGCCGAAGACCTGGTGGATCGCAGTCTTTGGTTGCGCCTGTATGGCCGTTTGTTCCCTGAGCGGGCCGGAATCAAGGCCGGTACCTACGAATTCACTGACGGAATGACGCCCAGGGCCATGTTGGACGCCATGGTTGCCGGCAATATCAAACACTGGTCCGTTCAGTTCATCGAGGGTTGGACATTCCAGGAAATGCGAGAAGCCCTGGCGCGGGCCAGCCATTTGGAACAGATTACCGCGAACTGGACCGACGCCCGGATCATGGCTGCGGTGGGTGCCGAAGGCCAACATCCTGAAGGACTTTTTTTCCCGGATACCTACCTTTATACCGGCAATGAGTCCGATCTCGACCTGTTGAAGCGCGCTTATGCCATGATGGAGACCGTGCTGGCGGAGGAGTGGGCCAATCGGGAAGAAGGCCTGCCCTATGAGACGCCCTATGAGGCTCTGATTATGGCGTCCATCGTGGAGCGGGAGACCGGAGCGCCGCAGGAGCGCGATCAGGTGGCCGGGGTGTTCGTTCGGCGCTTGCAGAAAGGCATGCGGTTGCAGACCGATCCGACCGTCATCTATGGTATGGGGGATGACTATCAGGGTGGGATTGGCTACCGGGATCTCCGAACCTATACCCCTTATAACACCTATCG